>CAZCTB010000026.1:0-14424 GCA_964501605.1 uncultured Candidatus Peribacteria bacterium | reverse complement strand
ATAAATGTCATTTTCTTTTTAGAAGAATATAAATATTCTTCTATTATACTGACATTTTAACTTTTGGCTATTACTGTCAATTTAACTTTGGTGTAACACTAAGTAGTTTTGTTAGTTGCTTTTTCTTAACATATCAGTATAGTATCGTTTGATTTTTTGGGAGTTCTGTCCCTTTTTTTGTTTTGTTTTAAAAAATATTTATAATTTTTTCTAAATTTGATGGCTATAAGAAATATTGCAATTATTGCTCATGTAGATCATGGAAAAACTACTCTTGTAGATGCTTTGTTGACTCAGTCTGGTACTATGAAACAAGTGGAATGACAAGATCTTATTATGGATAATAATGATCAAGAAAGAGAAAGAGGTATTACTATTTATTCTAAAAATACATCTGTAAATTATGAAGGTAATACTATCAATATTATAGATACTCCAGGTCATGCTGATTTTTGATCAGAAGTTGAGAGAGTTTTGAAAATGGTTGATAGTGTTTTGTTGGTAGTAGATGCATATGAATGACCTATGCCACAAACTAAGTTTGTGTTGAAAAAATCTCTTGAAAGAGGATTGAAACCTATAGTAGTAATAAACAAGATAGACAAACCAACAGCTAGACCAGAATGGGTAATAAATGAACTATTTGATGCATTTATTGGTTTGTGAGCTAGTGATGATCAAGCAGATTTCCCTATTATTTATGCTAGTGCAAAAAATGGTTATGCATTTAATAATTTAAAAGATTTGGATATATCTCAAAAAGAATGAGATATCAAACCTATTTTTGATTTGATTTTAAATTCTGTGCCTGAAGCTCCAAATAATTCTGATAAACCTTTTCGCATGCAGATTGCAAATTTATGATATGATGACTTTGTTTGAAGATTGTGAATATGAAGAGTTTATGATGGTGTAGCAAAAGTTTGACAACAAGTAGTGATATATGATCATGAATGAAATCAAAGAAAATGAAAAATATCAAAACTTTATACAACGCTTGGACTTTCTAGGATAGAATCACAGGATGCGCATTGTGGAGACATAGTGACAATTGCTGGTATACCAGATATTTTTGTGTGAGAGACTGTTTGAGCAGAAGGGATTGAGCCATTTGAAGCTATAAAAGTAGATGAACCAACACTTACTATGGATTTTTTGGTAAATGATTCTCCTTTTGCTTGAAGAGATGGAAAGCAAGTAACATCTAGAAATCTTATAGAAAGATTAGAAAAAGAGTTAGAAACCAATGTTTGATTGGAGATAGATTTTGAGGTTTGAGAAAATAGATTTGCTGTGTCTGGTAGATGAGAATTACATTTGTCAGTATTGATAGAAACTATGAGAAGAGAATGATTTGAATTACAAGTATCTGCACCGCAGGTAATTTTGAAAAAAGATGAAAATTGAAAAACAAAAGAACCAATAGAACAAGTAGTTGTGACTGTAGATGAGGAAATTTCTGGTTCTATTATTGAAGCTTTGGCAAAAAGAAAATGACAAATGACAGAAATGAATACTCATTTTGGTACTACTACTCTACAGTTTGAAGTCCCAACTAGATGATTATTGTGATTTAGATCAGATTTTATTCTTATGACAAAATGAGAATGAATCATGTATAGTTCTTTTTTGCGTTATGATGATCATAAATGAGATATACCAAAGAGAAATGTTTGATCTATGATTAGCATGGAAAGTGGAAAGGCTATGAGATATAGTATTTGGAAATTGCAAGAAAGATGAAAAATTTTTGTAGAACCTGCTACAGATTTGTATGAAGGTATGATAGTTGGTGAAAGTTCAAAACCTGGAGACATGACAATAAATTTAACCAAAAATAAGCAGCAATCAAATATGAGAACTTCTGGTAATGATGAAAATATGCTTTTGACTCCTATTAAGGTTTTGACATTGGAAGATGCTTTGTCTTATATTGGACCGGATGAATATACTGAGATTACTCCTAATAATATTAGATTGAGAAAAATTCATTTGAAAGAATGAGATAGGAAGAAGTTTAATAATGCTGGTTAGTTAAAATTGATTTTTATAAATATATTGACATATGCTTTTGTATATTTCAAATTTAAATTTAGGATAAAAATTAAAAATAAAATTATATGAAGAAGTTATTTATTATTGTTTTGTTATTAGTTTGTTTTTCAGTTTCTTTTGCTCAAAATGTAAAAAAGTCTGGATTTAAATTACAGCAAATAAATGCTGGTTTTATATTTATTCCACAAGTTACCAATGTAGCGTCTTTTGATTTTAATAAAATGGAAATTGCTACTCCTCTTTTGAGTAATATAAATTTTATAACAACTAAGACATATCATAATTTATGTTATGCTTGGGGTGCTAATGCTTTGGTAATGGTTAATGGTTGGATTTATCATCCAGAAGGTAAGCAGGATTTATATCTTGTAACAAGTAAAAATTTTTCTTCTCCTGGTGGTGATATATTATTAGCTTGGGAAACTCAATTAGCTAATGGTAATGCCTGGGGTGCTATTGAAGTGGGTACATCATGGTATAAACCAGATGAATTAATTATTAATTTATCATTAACTATCCCTTTTCAAACAACTATTTGGAAAAGGGGTAAATAAGTTATTATAAAGTCGTCTTGTTTTTTAAGGCGACTTTTTTGGTAGATTGATTTTTAAAAAAATATATTTGTTACTATATACTTTTGATATTTTAAATTTTTGTATGTTCACTTTTGATTTTTGAAAATATTAGTGTATTGGTGTATTTATTAGATCTTTCATCATATATATGTTCCCTTAATTTTCATTCGAGTTTGTATCAACATTTTTTTGCTACTCAACTTGATGCTATGTTTTTCTCATCGCAACAGATTTCAATTCTATTTATACCAAAATTTTCAAAAAATTCTTTTTCTAATATTTTAACTGCTTCAGTCATATATCATTTTCTAGTAAAATCTTTGGATAACCAATAACCTATTTCTGCTGTTTTATTTTTTTTGTTGATGTTAAATATTCATATATTACCAATATATTTGTTGTTTAGATATATTCAGTATCATACTTTTTTTCATTCTTTTGTCTCTTTGTCGTCTTCGAACAAATATTTCAATGTATCTTCTATTTTTTGAGTTTCTTTTTCTCGAGTAAATCGTGTTTTTAAGTGCTCACGATTTTTATCAACTGTATCAAACATCTTTTTTGCTATGGAAATTTTTGGTTTATTTCTTTTTAGTATGATTCTTTCTCATATTAATCTTTCTTTAAATTTTTTCATTTCTGTTTTTTATAGGATATAAAAGATATCATTTCTTCTTTTTTGTGTTTTGTTATATTTTTTATTTTGTATTCTAATTTCATCGCCAAAGCTTTGTTTTTTGATTCTTTATTTCGGACTAGTTTTACAGGGCGTCTAGATTTGGTATATTTAGCTCAAATCTTGGAATTATTGTGATCAAAAATTCTTTTTTCTAAGTTGTTTGTGATGCCTGTGTATAATGTATTGTCTGCACAACGAACTATATATGTGTATCGCATTTTATTAATTTATATAAAATTTTTATAAGTTTTTTCCACAAACAAAACTACTACTCCACGCTCGTTGGAGATTGAATCATCCTGTTTCTCCTATTATGTCCAAAGTTTCTCAGATGAAGTATAGATTTGGGATTTTTTTTGATTCAAAATTTGGATTGATTTCGTTCATTGAAATTCATCATCAGCTAACTTTTGCTGTTTCTATTGGTAAAATGTTTTTGATTTTGAAGGACATGTTTATATCCTTCGCTTCGCTCAAGGATGACACGTGTATTGTTCAGGATGACACGTGGGGTGTAAATAGTTCTGATTGTTTTAATTTTTTTGTGATGTGTTCTGGTTGAATATTGATGTTTAGTGAGATATTGTTTTGTAGTTGTTGAATATTATATTTTCATTTGTTATTTAGATACTCTCAAATAACAGCAGTAGCGTTGAAAATTGGTGGCCCGGACAATCATTTGTGAGTAAATAGAATGTTTCATTTTTGTTGATAAATTAGTTTACTGTTATGAAATACTTCAAGGTTTGCTAAAATACTACTACCAGATAGATTACTTAGATCTTCTTTTGTTTCTATTCCACATAATGCAGGATAAGGCTCTATAATTTTTAAATTAAACTGTTTTGCTACATTGAGTCAATAACCATTTGTTCCAGAATTTGGATGAGAAACTCCTCCGGTTGCTATGATTAATTTATTGCATTCAAACTCTTCTCTTTGTGTTGTAATATTAAAAATATTTCAATCTTTTTTTATATCAATGATTTCTTGGTTTAGTTTAATTTGTGTATTATTTTCTTTAGTTTTTTTGACTATTAGGTCTAATAATTCTTGGGCTTTTCAGCTTTTCAAAATTAGTCTTCCATTATCTTCTTGTTGAGTTTTTATTTCGTTTGTTTCCAAAAAACCTACCATTTCTTGATTGCTAAATTTGTGAAATACAGATGGTAGCATTTTTTTGTTTTGTCAAAAATATTTGTCTGGAGAGATATTTATATTGGAAAAATTACATCTTCATCATCCAGACATTAAGATTTTTGTTCAAAGATTTCATTGTTTTTCTAGTATTATTTTTGATGATTCTTTGGGAGCGTTTATAGCACAGAAAAGTCCACTAGCTCATCATCAAATAATTATTATGTCGTAGGTCATAGGATTATAAGTTAGTCCCCCTTGATAAGGGGGATAAAGGGGGTTTTATTCATCAAAATAAATTTTTCATTTAAGTTCATCTGGTAGGTATTGTTGATCTACTTGTGAATCTTTGTAATTGTGCGGATATTTATATCACTTTCAGTATCAAAGTTCTTTGGTTAATTCGCTACTAGCATTTTTTAGGTGTATTGGCACATCCAAATTTCAATAGTCCTCTACTGCTTTTCTGGTAGCTTGTATGCTCTTATAGATAGAATTTGATTTAGCTGATTTAGCTAGATATACTGCCCCATGAAATAGCATAAATTCTGCTTCAGGCATTCAAACTTTATGAATAGTATCAAATACTTGGTTTGCTATCAAAAGTGCGTTAGAATTTATTAGACCTATATCTTCACTGGCAAATATTATCATTCTTCTAGCTATAAAAAGCGGATCTTCTCATGATTTTATCATTCTTTGCAATCGATAGCAAGTAGCATTTACATCGCTACCACGCATTGATTTTATAAAAGCCGATATTACGTTGTAATGTTCGTCTCCGTCTCTGTCATAATAAATATTTTTTTCGCTATTTTTTTGTATATCATTCAAGCTCAATTTTCATTTATTTTTGTGTAATATACTAGACTCCAATATATTCAATCCATTTCTTAGATCTCAATTTGCTAGTTTGCTTATCATCTCAATTAATTCATCATCAATTTTTATTTCTGGATATTTTTTGTATACTTTATCTATATTTTTTTTGATAAAATCAAATATTTCTTGATTTTCTAATCTTTTGAATACGAATGTTCTACATCTAGATAATAGTGCATTGTTTATAGAAAATCATGGATTCTCTGTGGTAGCTCCAATCAAAGTAATTATTCATTTTTCTACAAAAGGTAGCAATGTATCTTGTTGTGCTTTGTTTCGTCTGTGTATTTCATCCAAAAATACTATAGACGGTTTTGCAAAATTAAAATTAATTTCTGCTTGTTTTATGATTTCTCTTAAATCATCTTTTTTGCTAGAGACACCAGAAAGTTCTCGAAATTGTGCATCCATTTTTTTTGCTATGATTCTGGCTAATGTGGTTTTACCAGTTCCTGCTGGTCACCAAAAAAGCATAGATGGGATATATTTACTATCCAAAAAGCTAGATATAGGTACAAGTATATCTTTTTGTCAGGCTAAATCTTTTATTTTTTGTGGTCTTAATAGACTTGATAGTGGTTCTAGCATTTTGGTTTCTTGTTGTGTAAAATTCTGTTTATGTTATGATCTTAATCACCCCCGACCCTTCTTTGAAAAATAGGGTAGAAGAATAATATAATTCATTTAACATCCAATATCCCTCTTTTTCAAAGAGGGAAGTGAGGGGTAATTATCTTATTATTTTCGACAACTTTCCTCTAGAGCTTCAAATCATTTTGGTAAATTATGATATACACTTAGTTCTTTGTCCATCAACAACCACAAGATATTTGATGTTCATTCCAAAAAGTCTCTATCGTGAGATACGATGATACTTACACCATCAAATTCTGTTAACATTGATTTTATAACTTCTTTGGATGCAATGTCTAGATGATTTGTTGGTTCATCCATAATTATGATATGCGGTTTTGATAAAAGCATCTTGGTTAAAGCTACTTTTGCTCTTTCACCACCAGACAATGTTGCTATTTTTTGGTCCATTTTTTCTTCATTTATCAATAGACTTCAAAGTAGTGTTCTAGCTTCCTTTTGAGAAATTCATGGTCATATTATTTCTTTGATAATTGTGGAATCACGATCTAGTTCATTAGCTACTTGAGAATATGAACCAATGAGCATATTTTGATGGATTTCTACTCATCCATAGATTGCAGGTAATTCTCAAAGTATTGTTTTGAGTAGTGTGGTTTTTCCTACTCCATTTTTTCAAACAATACCTATACGCATATCTTTTGTGATTTCCAAATCTTGATTTATACTAACAAGGGTTTTATCTTGATATCAGACTGAAAGTTGATTTAATGTCATAATCAAATTTGGAAGTCTTTCTCCTATTTTAAATGTTATTGCTCTAGTTTTGGTATCATTTTGTGGCAATTCTACCTTATCCATTTTATCTAACAATTTGATTCTACTTTGTACTTGTGATGCTTTTGATGCTTTGTATCTAAATCTATCTATAAATTTGTTTTGTTGTTTTAAATATTTTTGTTGAGTTGTATAGTTTTTGATTTGTAATTCATGTTTTTTTTCTTTTTGTGCAATGAAACTATCATAATTTCCGTCATAACTTTCTAATTTTTTGTTTGATATTTCTAGTGTACTAGAAAAAGCTTTATTTAAAAATTTTTTGTCATGACTTATGCATATCAATGTTTTTCATCGTAATTTACAAAAATTTTCCAAAAATATAATTCATTCTATATCCAAGTGGTTTGTAGGCTCATCTAGTATTAGTAAATCTACTTCTTGCAACAAAAATTTTGCAATTTGTACTTTTGTTTGTTCTCATCCAGACAATTGTGATATTTTGTAGTTTAATTGATCTTGTGTAAATCAAAAATATTTTAAGATTTCTATTTGTAATGAATATGATTGATATCAATCGTTTTTTATCATTCGATCTATTAATTCTGTTTGTTCTTCTACTAATTTTACTGCATTTTTATCTTCTTGTTCTAGTAGTTTTTCTATTTCTTGTAGTCTATGTGTATTTTTTGTGACTTGTGGTAAAGCTGTTAACATTTCATCTTTTAACAAACGCGTTTGTGATTCTCGAAAAATATCTTGAGATAAAAATCAGATTTTAGTTCATTTGGCTATTTGTAATTCTCATTCTTCTATTGGTTCTTTTCATATAATTATTTTGAGTAATGTTGATTTTCATGATCAATTTTTTCATATCAATGAAAGTTTAGAACCATCTTTTATATTCAGTTGTGCATCTTCAAAAAGTATCGTTTTTCATAGTTGTTTATCTAGATTCGATATACGCAAAATAAAGTCATTACTGTTTTTTTTGTTTGATTGAAAAAACTTTTTTGGTATGGATTTTAGTGGATTGTTTGTTTTCCCAAAAGTTTTGTTTTGTTTGTGATCGTTTGTATTTGAAAAAAGGTCTATATCAAATTCTTTGCTAAGATATTTACTTAAGCTTTTTATTTTACTTGTTTCTTTTGTTTTTTTGTTAAATTTTAAAAGATATTCATTGCAAAGATCTTGTATTTCTTGTTGTGTAAATTCAGGATGTTTTTTTACTATTTTATCTACAAATTCTTTTATATGCTTATCTATATTCATTTTAAAATTTTTAATAAATTCTTTAGTATACTATTTAATTTAATCAAAAAATCCAGCTATTGCTGGATAATACTTTTTTTTATTTGTAAGGAACACTCGCGAGTGTTCCCTACATTAAATGGTTTATTTTCATATAACTTTCTCATAAAGTTTTTTTTCAGCTTCTAAATGACCTCATTTTTGTCGATCAATATCTAATTTTAACTCCTCTGCTACTTTTTGTAGTATAAAGAATTTTTCCAAACTATCTTGAGCAGCTTTTGATATTTCTTCTACAAATTGTTTTGTTTTTTCTTCTCATAGTTGTTTGAAATATTCAGATACTTTTTCTTCGCTTCCAAACCTTTGTTCCAGACTCTTCATTCTAGATTTAAATTCTTCATGTATTAGTGTTTGAGGTATTTTTATTTTCATGTTTTTGTCTCTGATTTTTGAGATATACTCCTCTACATTTTTTATCAATTCAGAGTCATACTTTTGTTTTTCTATTTCTCACTTTATATATTTTTTTAACTGATCCTCATTTTTAACATCTTTTTGGTCTGGAAACAATTTTTTTATTGTCTTTTCATCAAACTCTGGTAAAACAACCTCTTTTATATCTTTTACTGTAATTTTTATTTTAGCTGGTGTTTCCTCTTGTTTTCTTTTGTGAAATGTAGGTGGAAGATCTTTTTCTTTGTATTCAATTTCAAAATCTTTTCATTTTTCTTTTCCTACAAATATATCATAAAATTTAGATTCGTTAAATTCCGGTTCTCATATAAAAAGAGTACCAGTTTCTAGAGATTCTCATTTTTTATTTAAAAAATCTAGAGAAACTTTTGATACGGTTTTTTTTGTTATTTTGTTTGTATCTTTGTATTCTGCGTAGTTTTTTTTCAAATTAACCAATGATTCTTCTACTTCCTTATCTGTAGCTTTTGTGTCTATCTTGTTCATTTTGTTTGATTTCCATTTGTCATCAACTACTTCTACTTTTGGATATACATCCAACTTTATTTTAAATTTATTGTTTTTTTCATCCTTTTCCAAACCGTATGGTTCTCCAATAAATTTTATATCTTTTTTTTCTGAAAGTATGTCTTTTAAACCTTGGTTTACCAATTGTTCTGCAACTCACATTTCTACATATTCTGGTTTTACTTGTTCTTCTACCAAGTGTTGTGGAACATTTCCTTTTCTAAAACCAGGAACTTTTACATCTTTACCAAAATGTTTTATAATATCTTTTTTTGCAGATTCTTTTTCTTTGTCAGTGTATGTAATTTCAATTTCATAATTTGAATCTTTTAGTTTTGTTAGTTTCTTTTCCATAATAAAAAAATAAGTAAATAAAATACTTAAATTATTGATATTGAAATGTCTTTTTAATGCAAGTATAAATAGGAACTTGCTATAATAATATGAGTATTTTGGTATAAGAACTGAATATTATAAATTACTAACATATAAAACATTAATTCCTAATAAAGCAATTCATTTTTTACTTGAAAATGATAATTATATTCTTACCATAGTTTTCAGCAGATTTTTTATATATATCAAAGTTTGTATGCCACGTATAATTGATGTAGTCAAAGATTTATGAGTAAACAAGTCTACTTTTTCTAGATATTATGAAAAAGTTATGTCAAAAGAACTTACATCTAAGACAGCTACTGTATCAGATGCTAATTTAGTAAAAATAAAAAAACTTTTGGAAAAAAATTGAAAAATTTGAAAAAAGAAAGATAAAAAAGAAGAAGCTTCAAATAGTGCTTTAAAATCTAGTGAATTGATGTGAGGTGGTTTTTTGGCATGACTTTGATTTGAAAAAAAAGTAGAAGGCGCAATACAAGAAGATGATCCAGATGAAGAGATAGAAGATTTGACAGAAGAAGAAGAGTTAGAAGTAAAAAGATATATACAGAAAGAACTTGAACCAGATCAAAAACCAACAAAAAAAGAAGATAATAAATCGACTGAAAGAAAACCTAAAAAAGTTGAAAAAAAATCAAATATGGAGGTTACTGCAGATGACATTATTTCTCATAGTGGTAGACCTGCTCCAAGACAAATCACTTATGACAAACCTAGATATAATAAGCCAGTTTCAAATTGAAAATCGAAAATTTACAACAAAAAACCAGAAGAGAAGAAAGAAGAAAAAGCATCGATAGTAAAAAAACCTAAAGAAGCTACAACTTCTTCTAATTTGGTAAAAAAAACTGAAATAGTAATTGGTTCAAATATATCAGTAAAAGAATTCTCTGAAAAAATGGGTATTCCTTTGCCAGAGGTGATGAAAGTTTTGATGCAAAACAAAATGATGCTTTGAGTTACAGCAAATTTAGATTTTGATACAGCATCATTGATTGCAGAAGATCTGTGAGTAGTAGTAAAAAAAGAAGAAAATCAACAATTGGATGTAGAAAGTTTTATGTCTGGTAACTTGCAATCATTGCTTGATATGGATAAAGATGCTAGTCATTTGGAAGAAAGAGCACCTATTGTTACTGTAATGTGACATGTTGATCATGGTAAGACTACTCTACTTGATTATCTTAGAAAAACTTCTGTAGCAGACAAAGAAGCAGGATGAATTACTCAATGAATTTGAGCTTCTGTAGCAGAATGTAATGGTAAAAAAATAACATTTATTGATACTCCTTGACATGAATTATTTACAGATTTAAGATCTAGGTGAGCAAAACTTACAAATGTTGCTGTTATAGTTGTAGCTGCAGATGATAGTGTGATGCCTCAAACTGTAGAGTCTATAAATCATGCAAAATCAGCTTGAGTACCGATTATTATAGCTATAACTAAAATAGATAAACCTTGAAAAAATATAGATCAAATTAAAAATGATTTAGCTGCACATGATGTTACTCCAGAAGATTGGGGTGGAGATGTTCCTGTTATTGGTATATCTGGGATATCATGACAATGAATACCTGAATTACTTGAAGCTATATTATTGCAGTCAGAAATTTTAGAATTAAAATATAATCCAGATAGATCTGCTATATGAGTTGTTTTGGATGCCAATAAAGATCCAAAACAGTGAGTAGTAAGTAGTGTGATTGTTATGACTTGAACATTAAATGTTTGAGATATAATTGTAGCTTACAATACTTATGGTAAGGTGAGAAGAATGCAAGATTGGACAGGTAAAAATATTGACTCTGCTACATGATGAGAGCCTGTACAAATACTTGGTATAACTCATTTACCTGAAGCTGGTAGGATGATAGAAGTTGTAAATAATGAAAAGGAAGCACATAAAAAGATAGATTTAATTAAATCACAAGAAGATGATCAGGATTCTCAGACTGTAGTACAAGACTTTTTGTCAAAACTTTGAGAATGAGATGAGATGGAAAAAACAGAATTAAAATTAATTTTAAAATCAGATGGTTCTAGTAGTCTTGAGGCACTAAAACAAGCTGTTGCTTGAATTGAAGTACCTGAAAATGTAGATATGAAAGTGATACATTCAGATGTATGACACTTCAATGAATCAGATCTTTCTTTGGCTCAAGCTTCAAAAGCTTTGATATTATGATTTAATATTTCAATTAATTCTATATTGAAGAAAAAAGCTGAACAAATGAAAATAGAAATGAAAAACTTTGATATTATATATGAATTGACCAATTATCTTGTAGAATTAACTCAAGGTATGATTAAATACGAAGAAGAAGAAGTTGTAATTTGAAAATTGGATGTGTTGGGTATTTTCTATACAAAATGAAAAGAGATGGTAATTTGAGGTAAAGTAATTGAATGAAAAGTAAAAAATAAAACTAAATTTAGAATTATTAGAGGTGAGGAAATTATTGCAAATGGTGAAATTAAATCTTTACACAAAAATAAGGATGAAATGAAAGAAATATCACTTTGAGATGAGTGTGGTATGAAAGTAAAGGTTGGTAAAAAAGTTGAAATTGGAGATGTTTTAGAGTTTTGGGAAATGCAAGAAATTAGACCAGATAAAAATGATCAAAAATCTATCAAAGATAAACAAAAAGAGGGTAAATTAAATGCAGAATTGATGGCTGAAGAAGCAAAGGTTCAAAAGGAAGAAACTGCGGAAAAGAAAAAAGGAAGAGATAAGAGAACTCCAGAGAAGAAAATTAGAAAATAATTTTATTTTATCACCAAGTTATAAATATGAAGCTTATAGTAGGATTGGGTAATCCAGGTGATAAATATACAAATACTAGACATAATATATGATTTATATTGATAGATCAATTTGTTAAATCAAATAATTTTTGAGAATTTTCTTATGACAATAAATATGGTGGTGAGGTTTTAAATCACCCCCTAACCCCCTCTTTGACCGACCGCAGTTCTGTGGGGCAAGTAAAGATGGGGCATGATAAAGTGGTTTTTTTGAAGCCGATGGAGTATATGAATAGATCTGGTGGAGCTGTACAAAGATTGATGAATTTTTATAAGATAGAAGCAAAAGATTTATTGGTATTACATGATGATATAGATCTATCAACTGGTGTTGTAAAACTGAAATTTGGATGAGGTTTGGCATGACACAATGGTTTAAAAGATATTGCAGAAAAATTGGGTACAAAAGATTTTAGTAGACTTAGGATATGAGTTGATAGACCAAGTCAACAATCTCAAGATGTAGCTAATTATGTGTTGTGAAATTTTAAGAAAGAAGAGATTGAAAAGATTGAAGATAAATATTTGGATATAGAGAAGTTAATTTCTGAGTTTTTGAGTTTGTAGTATAACTAGTAGTTATACGAATATTGTATTTGCTACTTATTTATTTCATAAATAGGGATAGTGTGATTTATTAATCCTAGTTATGAATTATATATTTGATATATAAAAAATTATTCTTGAAATGCAAGAGTTGATATAAGATTTGGCTACTAATGTGGATTTTGTTTAATAGTTGTTTCTATAAATTTTTAGTTTAAACTTTTGTTGAAATATTGATTAGTAAAGCTATAAAAAGTTTGAATGTTTTTTATATTTTTAATATTATGAAGATGCAAACTTTTTTTGAAAACATTGGAATAAAAGTTCCAGAAATTTATTTACCGAATTCAAGTATGGATTGGAATAAATGGTCTGTAGTAGCTTGCGACCAATATACTTCTCAACCTGATTATTGGAATGAAGTAAAAGTTTATGTTTGAGATGCTCCATCTACTTTAAATATTACATTTCCTGAAATTTATTTAGAAGATGATGATAGAGAAGAAAGAATAAGAAATATTAAATTAAATATGGAAAAATATATGAATAATTGAGTTTTGCAAAATATAGGTGAATGATTTATCTATATTGATAGAGAAACTTCTAATACAAAGTCTAGAAAAGGTCTTATAATCGCCTTAGATTTGGAGAAATATGATTATAGAAAGGATTCTCAAACTTTGATTAGAGCAACAGAGGGTACGATAGTAGATAGGCTTCCTCCTAGAATTAAGATCAGAGATGGTGCGCCTTTTGAGTTGCCACATATTATGGTTTTGATAGATGATCCAGAAAAGCAAGTTATAGAACCAATAGCTGAAGAACTAGATAAACATAAAAAATTATATGATTTTGACTTGATGATGGAAGGTGGTCATATTACTGGATATCAAATTAATAATGAAGAAACAGTTTCTAAGATTGTTTGATGATTGCAAAAATTAGCAGACAAAGAAATTTTCAAAAATAAGTATAATATATGAGATGATTTGTGAGTTTTGTTGTTTGCAATGGGAGATGGAAATCATTCTTTTGCTACAGCAAAGGCTATTTGGGAAGAAAAGAAAAAAAATCTTTCATTGGAAGAAATGCAAAATCATCCCGCAAGATTTGCATTGGTAGAAATAAATAATGTGCATGATAATGGTATCAATTTTGAGCCTATTCATAGAGTTTTGTTTGATATAGATAATGATGATTTTTTTAATAAAATGGCTGAATATTTTAAATCTATATGATCTGAATTATTCGTAGAACATTATAATACGAAAGATGAGTTGAAAGGGAATCTTAAAGAATCTAGTCATGATATTCATTATTGTCGAGGAATGAATGAAGAATGATATATGATTTTGTGAATTAAAAATCCTAAATTAAATTTGGAAGTTTGAAATGTACAAGTATTTTTGGATAAATATTTAGTAGATCATCCAGAAGCAAAAATTGATTATGTTCATTGAGAAGAAGTAACAGAACAATTGGGTAGGAAAAGATGAAATTTTTGATTATTATTTCCAATTATGGATAAATCTGATTTTTTTAAAACAGTTGTAGTAGATTGAGCTTTACCAAGAAAAACATTTTCTATGGGAGAAGCAGAAGAAAAGAGATTTTATCTTGAATGTAGGAAAATAGTAAGGGTCTAGAACGGTTGAAGTGTTTTAAAAAATCACTATAACTAGTTCATGACTACAAAAAACCCTTATAGAAAAAATGCAAAGCATAACAGGCAAA
>CAZCTB010000025.1:0-3250 GCA_964501605.1 uncultured Candidatus Peribacteria bacterium | reverse complement strand
AATCAAATCTTATTAGTTCATGGTGAAGATAATTTGTATCGTCTTGGTGTAAAAGAAAATGATCAAATAGCCTTTGATTTTTCGGCAACTATCTCCCCTACTAAATCAGTTTTAAATGAGGCTGAAAGGGATTTTGATCAAAGAAGCTCTGATTTGGGTTCTATTTATGATTATTTGACTTCTTTGTTAAATGCAGAAAACAAGCAGATTAAAAAGGTGAAGGATTTGGTGGAGAAGTGAGGGGATAATTAATTCGACTATTAGTACTTGACTTAATTTACTATTACTATATATAATGTAGTAATTATGAATCAAGTCAAAAATTTAGAAAAGCTTAATAATCTGTCGTTTTTTGATAAAAATACACTTTCTCAGATTATTAATATTAAGGATAAAGCTTTGTATAACAATATCCAAAGATGGGTTAAAAATGGTTTTTTAATGCAATTAAAGAATGGTTTGTATGTTACTTCAAAATATGTTGATAACGTACAAAATAAAATACAATATTCAGAATTTGTGGCTAATCAACTAAAAGTGCCTTCTTATTTGAGCCTAGAATATGTTTTACAAAAATATAGTGTTCTTACTGAGTCAGTTTTTGCTTATACTTCTATTACGCTTAAATCAAAACGAATTTATAAAAATAATTTAGGATCATTTATTTATCGAAGTATAAAACCAGATTTATTTACTGGTTTTAATTTAAATAGAATCTCTGAATATACTATTTATGAAGCTACAAAAGAAAAGGCCTTGTTTGATTATTTGTATTTGAAGTTTTTTAGAAAAAAGAAGATAGAGAAGTCGATGCTTGACGTGTTGCGTTTAAATACAGATGGTTTTAATGAAGAAGAAAAAAGAAAATTTAATGAGTATTGTAATATGGTTGGAATAAAAAAATATAATAATTTACCAAATATTTTATTTTAAAAATATGATATATCAACAGCTTGAAGAAATTGTTAAAAATAGCCAAAAACAAAAATTACAACCATTGTATATTCGTAGCCAATTGAAAGAATATTTGCAGTTACATTTATTGTATTTTATTTACACTACAACTCAATATAAAAATGTTTTTATATTTACTGGAGGTACTTGTTTGAGACATTTTTATGGAATAGAGCGTTTATCTGAAGATGTCGATTTTGATTTATTGGAAAAGATTAATGTTGACGAATTAAAAGACAATATTCAAAAGTTTTTTGAACAAAAATATTTATTTTCTGATGTTGATATTTCAGTGAAACAACAAGGTAAACAAATATTAATTAAGTTTCCTGTTTTACATAAATTAGGATTGGCTAATAAAAATGAGTCCGATCTTCTTTATATAAAAATGGATTTATCGCTTATTTTTCCGAAATATTATGAATTAATTTCTCAATCAAAAAGTAGTATGAATTTGAATTTTGTGGCGAGACATTATGATTTGCCGACATTAATGGCAAACAAAATTCATGCTATATTTGATAGAAAAATATTTAAAGGTAAGCAAAATAAACAAACTATTAAAGGTAGGGATTATTTTGATTTATTGTGGTTTATTAAAAAAGGGATAAAGCCAAATTTAAATCGACTTGGATCTTTGATTGATAATATTGGAATACGATTAAGCGATGTTGAAATGATGTTGGATGAAAAAGTTAATGATTTATGTGATATGTTTTTGAATGATTTTGAGTTGGATCTTTTACCTTTTATATCAGATCCAAAATTTTTGAATTCTTATGTTAAAAATTATAAAGAAGAATATCTACGAAATAAGGCTAATTCGTTTACAACAATGATTAATTTGATGGTAAGATGTAAAAATTGCGGAAAAGAATTTAATAGTGGTATTGCTATGCAAACACAAAGTTTTGATTTGGTTTCATTGGTTAACAATGTTCATATTTGTCCCTTTTGTCAAGAAAAAAATGTTTTGAATAAAAATGATTATATTAAAAAATTAAGCTAGTTTTTGTTTCTTATCTATATGATATGGGGCGAATTCACAATCTAGTGCTTCCCTACTGACATAAGATCCGTTTGGACATATTTTGACATCCATAGTACACATTATTTCTGAATCTGGGGTTTTTGTTACTGTTGGTGGAGAAGTAAAAAAATATTGCGTGATTATTGCGTGATTATTGCGTGATTTGTAAATTGATTGTATAATTATAATATGTTTAAACCACAATATATCTTAACTGATTCTATGGTTCAGGATTTATCTTCTATTGCTGAGTCTAAGGTAATAATTAAACAAGCCAAGATACTTCCAGCAGCAGAAATTAAGCTTCGTCGTCAAGCTTTGATACGTATGACTCAAAGTTCTACTGCTATTGAGGGGAATAATTTGAATTTAAATCAAGTAGGAGCACTTGTTGCTGGTAAAAAAGTTGAGGCTTCAGATAGGGATATTTTTGAAGTCAAAAATTATTTAGCTGCCATGAAGTATATTGTAAAAATTAATAAGGAGAATAAAAAGATTTCTACAAGAATTTTACTTAAAATTCACAAATTACTTACAAGTAATACTTTATCATCAGATAGTTCAGGTTTTTTTCGCAAAGGTCCAGTTTATGTTGTTCGTCATTTTTTTGGATTTAATAAAAAAATTATTTATACTGCTCCAGACGCATCAAAAGTGTCTGAATTTGTCGATAATTTGATTTTATGGTTAAATAAAAAAGAAACGAAAAATATTCATCCTGTAATTGTTGCTGGTATTGTTCATCAAGAAATTGCTGCTATTCATCCCTTTGTCGATGGTAATGGTCGTGTTGCTCGAGCTGTGGCAACTTTAGTTTTATATCAAAGAGGTTACGATTTTCGTAAATTGTTTGCTCTTGAGGATTATTACAATATTAATAGAGAAAAATATTATGAAGCTATTAATATCGGTGAAACTTACGAAAAACGAGATAAAGATTTGACTTTGTGGCTATCATATTTTGTTGCTGGTTTTAAAGAAGAAATTGAAAATGTTAAATTTAAAATTCAACAAATGTCAATAAAAAATGTTAAAGATGATATGCCTCAAATGTATATTTCTGAGGATCAAAGAAAGATTATAGAATTTATTGATCAAATGGGTCAAATTAACATACAAGACACTATTGATATTTTACAAATTCCCAAAAGAACAGCTCAATTGAAATTATCAAAATTGAAAAAATTAAAGATAATTAAACAAATTGGTAAGGGTCCTTCTTCGGCTTATGTAATGGCCTGATTTGGGTTCTATTTATGCTTATTT
>CAZCTB010000024.1:0-19448 GCA_964501605.1 uncultured Candidatus Peribacteria bacterium | reverse complement strand
GCATCGGCGGGATTTACTCGTCAGTATTGCCGAGTGAAACCCGCGAAAAATATTATAATTTAATAAAATTTTTTCTATATTGTAGTCTTTCATAGTGTCCATTTTTTTTAATATATTTTTTGTATTTTCTGGCTTCCAATTCTGTTTTAAATTCAAAATATCAAAGTAATTTATATTCTCAAATTTGTTTATTTATTGTGTAGGTTGTTTATTTAGCGTGTTCTTGTAGTCTTCTCTTTATATTGTTTGTAGATCAAACATAATATTTGTTTCATTTTAATAAGTAAACATAGTACATTATTTTTGATAAAAACATTAAAACAAAATCCTGTCTTAGAACAGGATTTAACGGAACTGGAATTTATCTCTTGGTTCAAGTAGAGTGGAGGCACCGGCGGGATTCGAACCCGCGAACCAAGGTTTTGCAGACCCGTCCATTAGACCACTCTGACACGGTGCCATTTTAACTTACAATATGTACTAATAAATATTTATTTATCTTTTTCAAGTTTAAAAAGATTCTTTTGGTTCGTCTATTAATTTATCCACAAAAAGTATTCAGTCCAAATGGTCTATTTCATGTTGTACTATAAATGAGTTATAATTTTTTAATTTCTTTTTTTTCTTAAATCCTTCTATGTTTTTGTATTCTACTGTTATGTTTTTGTGTCTTTTCACGGTTCAAATAATATTTGGTACAGATAAACATGCTTCTTCAGATTTTACCATTTCGTCCGACTTATCTGTAATTATTGGGTTTATCATTATTTCTTCACTTGCCAATTCTGGTCATTTTTTGCCTTGTTTCCAAGTTGTAGTTGCTATCATTCTTATGTTTTTACCTATTTGTGGTGCAGCTAATCAAACTCAATCATATTCATACATCAGCTCTAAAAGATCATTAGCAAAATCTACCAAATCATTGTTGATATCTGATATTTTTTTGCTTTCTGTTCTTAATATTTCATTATCTACTCATGTCTGTACAGGATAAAAATCTGATAATTTAGACATTATTATACATTTAAAATTTAAAAGATTTAATTTCAAAGTTTTATATTTTGAGTTTATCAAGTTTTAAATTCCTAATTCTTAATAATTGATTCTAATTTGAATTTTAAGATTTATACCTTGAAAATCAATCAAAAATATTTATTATACTAGATACAAAATTCGACAAAGAAAGATACTCTGTGTAATTCAAAAAAACTAGTGGAGAGGTGGCAGAGTGGTCGAATGCGGCAGTCTTGAAAACTGTTGTCCGTTCACGCGGACCGTGGGTTCAAATCCCACCCTCTCCGCCATTTATAATTTATATTATATATGACACTTAGAAATAAATGATTAAATTATATTAAGTTTTCAATCACATTAGCTTTGTTATTTTGATTTGTTCTTGTTATTGTTTATGCTGACAAATTCCAAAAAGGTAATGAACAGGTATACGTAAACACAATGGCTTTTGCCCAAACAAACAATGATAATTGAGCTTTGATAAATTTAGACATGGTCAGTGTCGAAATTTGAGAAAATAATGAATGAATTATTAATTATATAGTACAAGCTTGAGACACTCTTTCAAAAATTGCTAGTAGTTTTGGTACTACTATATCACATATTAAAAAAACAAACAATATAAATGGTCCTATTAGACCAAATCAAAAATTAATCATTACAGATGAAAATGATTGATTGCTTTATACTATAGCAGAAAAAGAAAATGTTTTGGTCTTTGCAAATAGATATAGTTTAGATGTGGAAGATTTAATGACATTGAACTATATTCAAGATGAAACTGAAATTTTACAAGATGGTCAAGAGTTGTTTATACCAATAGATCTTGATACTGCTTATGATGTAGGTTTGTTAGAGAGGCCAAAACCTGTTTATAAACCCAAAACTACGGTTACATATAAACCAACAATTACAAAACCAACTTCTACACCTAAAGTATCAAATACTTCATCTTATGTAGTAAACACTTCTAGTCCTACCAATAACTCTTTTAGTTCTAGTATATTATCTACTTGGGTATTCAACAAAAATATTAGTAATAGGTTTTATGTTGGTCATTGTACTTGGTATGTGGCGGCAACTACTCCTCAGATATTTCCTTATACAAGTGAGACTTCTCAAGTGAGACCATTTGGTGGTAATGCTAATCAGCGATATGATAATGCCAAGAATGCTTGATTTTCAGTTTGAAGTAAACCTGTGGTTTGATCTATAGTTGTCTATAATAAATGATGAGCTCAGTTTGCTAGTGCATGACATGTAGCAAAAGTTATAAGTTACAATACTTCTGCTGGTACTATGGTAATAGAAGAGATGAATTGAAGTAAAAAATTTGTTGTTCAAAGACGTACAGATAGAATTGATAATCCAAATATTAGATGATATATTTATATGCCAAAAACTCCTTGGCAACCAAAATAAAATTAAACAACAATATTTAATGAAAAAATCCCTATTTTGGGATTTTTTCTTGTTTTCTTGTGTGTAATTTATATATACATAATATAATTTAAAATTTTATAAAAATAATAAAGACATGAATTTTTACAAATTAAAATCAAAAAAAAATACTTTTAAGAGTAATAAATTAATTTCTCCGTCTGGTTATAAAAAATCTAAAAAAAGAAGACTGACTCGAAAAAAACTTTTACAAATTTGAATTATATGAGTTTGAACTGTTTTTATTATGCTTTTTGTTTTATTTCAAATTAGAATAAAATGAGATTTGCCAGATATAGATCAAATAAGAGATATTACTTTTTCACAAGCTACTATAATTACAGATAGAAATGACAATGTTTTGTACAAATTATTTTCTGAAAACAGAGAGTATGTAGAATATTCTTGAATAAATAAAAATATGATAAATGCCATAGTAGCTGTAGAAGATCAACGTTATCGAGAACATAAATGATTGGATACTATATGATTATTTAGAGCAGTAATTAGCAAAATAATTAGACCTTCTAGTAGAATGCAATGAGCATCAACAATACCACAACAACTAGTTAGAAATTTACTTTTGACAAAAGATAGAAAAATAGAAAGAAAACTTAAAGAGATGGTTCTGACAAAAAAATTAGACAATGTATTAGAAGATATGGTAGAAGATAATCTAGGTAAAATGGATTGAGATCAAATGAATCACAAAAAGAAAGAATTAACATTAGAACTTTATTTCAACAAAATTGAGTTTGGTAACAATGCTTTTGGTATAGAGTCAGCATCCAAAACTTATTTTTGAAAATCTGCAATAGACCTAACGATATTAGAATCTTCTATATTAGCATCTATACCAAAATGACCATCATCATACAATCCTTATACCAAAAGAAGTGCAACAATTTGAAGTTTAAAAATAACTGACAATGATGGTAATGAATATTCATTATCAAATACATGACTTAAGTCTGAGGTAGTTAATAAAATTGAATCTATATTGTCCAAGTCAAATTTTTCAAACAAAAAAGATTATTCTTCTTTTAGCAAATACTTGAATTGATTAATTGATTTTTCTTTATATTTAGATTGAACAAAATATAATATAAAATATTCAGTTTGAAGAAAAGACTTGGTTTTGTCACGTATGTTTCAAGATAAATATATTACAGAAGATGAGTTGAAAAAAGCATTGTTAGACTGAATGACTATCAAACTTAAAACTGCAGGTTTTGATATACAGGCTCCACATTTTGTTATGCGAGTTAAAGAATTGTTACAAGAACAATACGATGATGAAACCTTATTGAATTGATGATTGGTAGTAAAAACCACATTGGACATGGATATACAAGATATTGCACAACAATCTATACAAAATAATATAGATGCATTGGATATGTATTGAGCCAATAATGAAGCTATGATTTACTTAGATTCACAAAATTGAGATGTTTTGGCTTATATTTGATCTATAGATTATTTCAATGAAGATATATGAGGACAAAATGATATGTTACAAAATTCTAGACAAGTATGATCTGCTATGAAACCATTTATATATGCTCTTTGATTTAGTATATTGCCACTTACATTAGATACTCCTATATATGATATTCCATTTAAAATAGGACCAGATAGACCCAAAAATGCTGATTGAAAGTTTTTATGAATAATACCTTTAAAAAAAGCTTTAGCTTATAGTAGAAATGTACCAGCAGCAAAAATGATTACGGCACTTTGATGACAAGATGTGGCTTTGCCATTTTTAAGGAAACTTGGTCTTACATCTTTAGACCCCAATTGAGATTATGGATATCCACTAGCCTTTGGTGCTTGAGAAGTACCTATGATGGAATTAGCAAGTGCTTATTCTCATTTAAGTGCAGGTAAGCCTTGAAAAATTAATCCGATATTAGAGGTTAGAACTCATGATTGATCTTTATTATATGAAAAAGAAGAAGAATCACATGATCAGGTTATTTCTCCATGAATTGTATATCTAATACGAAATATACTTTCAAATTGAGAAAATATGCCACCAGAACGAGTAGCAAAGTATGCTGTACGTTGAATACAAATGTGATTAAAATCTGGTACTTCAAATATGAAAACTCCCAAATGAGATCGTGCTAGAGATGGACGATTGGCTACATATACACCGTCAAAAGTTGCTATTTTTCGATGATGAAATGCTGATGGTTCACCTATGTATAGAAATGCTTATGGTTGATTTTTGAATGCAGATGCAATGACTGAATTTTGGTCTACTCTTGTAGCCAATAACTTAGTTTCGAATGAGTGAATGTCTGAAGTAGAAGTAGCAGAGTCAACTATATCAAAAATATCTTGAAGATTAGTTAGTGAATGAACTCCTTGAGAGTTTACAGTAAAATCAATGTGATATATAGACACTCAACCTACACAATATGATCCGGGTATGACACCAGTGGAATTTGATTGATTATGTAATTGACTTGCTAGTCCTTACACACCAGCTGAGGAGTTGAAAAAATGATATATACTTTCTCCAACTACATTTATGCCAGATCAAATGGATATAGATGAGATAACTATGCGATGGCAACGATCTACCAATTCTGGTTTGCTTCATGATTTTGATCCAGAGCTTTCTGGTAAGGTTAATTTTAATTATGACAATATGCTTCTTGCTATGCCACAAGATTATTGTGCAGATAGAAGTCCTCAAACAAGTGAAGAAATAAATATTGATATAAAAAACCTACAAGATTGACAAAAGATATCAACTAAACCAATGGTGCGATTTACTGTTTCTTCTCCAAACAATATTCGTAGGGTTTCCATAAGTATCAATGATAGAATAATATGATCTATGGAATACAAATGAGATTCAAATCAAATTACAGATGTGATGGTTACTGATTTGTGAGATGAGTTTTGAAATTGAGAACTAACTCTTTTGGCGGTTGATACAGAGTGATATTCCAATAGAAAATCAATAAACGTGTCTTTGGTATCAAACGATACAGTTGCACCATTTGTTCTCAAGGATATTACTTCAGTAAGAGAAAATGATGGTAGATACAGAGTTATTGTTTTCTTTAATGATGAATTATCGAGCGTAAATTGAGGTACAATAAAGCAATGAGATAAAACATTAAAAACATTTGCACAAAATATAGCAGAATTTAATATGAATGAACCATGAATAGTAGATATCTATGCAAAAGATTGATTTTGAAATGAACTATATGATACTTTAGATATTAGAGATTATATTGAGTGATATGAGTCTCCTGAAGTGGTTGAACCAGAAGTGGAGGAGGTCGTTGAAGATCTGGTTGAAGAATCAGTTGAAGATACTACTAGTACATGAGATATCACAGAATAAATATTTACATAAAATAAAAAAACTCGAACCTTATATTCGGGTTTTTTATTTTATTGTCCTTTGTTGTAATGAACACTCGCGAGTGTTCCCTACATGTAAATTATTTTAAAATAATAGTTTTATAAACTTTTTTTCCTTTCTTTAACAAAAATACTCAATTAACAGCATCTTTTTTACCAAATATTTTTTGCATATCATCTATCATTTCTTCATTACAATATAATGCTCATGATTTTATCATTTTTTTTGTTTCTCAGTTGGATTCTGTAAGTCACGATTGTGTACAAAGGTCTAGAATTTTCCATTCTTTTCAATCAATTTCTATACCACCAGTAGCACTTTTAAGAGCTTTTTTTTCTTCTTTGTTTAATCATTTAACCAATTCTAATTTATTTTCTTTGCTAAATAATATTTCTGTGATTTTATAGACATTATCTAATTCTTTTTTACCAAATATTAGTTCTACAATATATTCAGCTAATTTTTTTTGTCCTAATCTTAAACCTGGTTTTTCCATATGTTTTTTTACTATATTTTCTATTTCATCTGTCTCTATTAAAGTCAAAATTTTCATATATTTTTTAATATCTTCATCGTTTGTATTCAAAAAATATTGATATACAAAGTAAGGACTATTTTTGTTTGGATCTAGCCATATTGCATTTCATTCTGATTTACCAAACTTCTTACCACTACTATCTGTGATAATAGGTATAGTTAATCAATATATTTCTTTGTTGTGTTTCTTTTTGGTTAATTCCATACCTGTTACAATATTTCACCATTGATCTGATCATCATAGTTGCAATTCTACTCACATTTTTTCAAACAGATACATAAAGTCATATCCTTGAATAAGCATATAACTAAATTCACTATATGATATAGATTTATCAGGATCTTCAAGTCTTTTTTTCACTGACTCTTTGGCAGCCATTGTGTTTACTGTAATATATTTGCCTACATCTCTCAAAAAATCTAAATATCACATCCCTTTGTAAAAATCATAATTATTTACCATTTCGTAATCAAAATTTATGTCATAGTTTGCTTTTAGATTATCCAAAAAATTTACAATTTGTTTAAAGATATTATTCTGATTGTTTCTCAATGTTTCTTCATCCAAAAAGTTTCTCTCTGCATCTTTTCCACTAGGGTCTCATATCATACCAGTAGCACCTCATACCAAAAAATAACACTTATTACCATATTTCATAAGATTTACTGCAGCCATCATAGCACAAAGATTTCCCAATTGCAAAGAGCTTGCACTAGGATCTATTCATAGATAAAAACTTTTTCATCATTTTTCATACTCTTCAAACAATTTTTCATTTGTAAATTGGTATAAAAAGCCTCTTTTTTCTCGTTCTTGTCTAAGTCACATAGATTTTTTATTCAAAAGTTAAATATAAAAATTTTATAGGTATTTCTTTTTGTTTTGCAATAGCCTATTTTACAGCCAAACTGTGATTGCGCTGTGCCCCACAAAATTGCGGTAGATTTTACGAAGCAATTTATTTAATAGAAGCTTGTCATTTCGACCGGAACGTAGTGAAGTGGAGAAATCTCTTATAAAGTAAAAAAGAGATCTCTCCATCTTAGTCGAGATGACAATTGATGCAAAAATATTAGGTTGCTTCATTGGTTCACAATGACATAGTATTTGGTTGAAAAATACAGGCATATTCTTAAAAACAAATCATAATTTATAATCAAAAAATAATATGTTGAATACTTACAAACAAAAATTTGCTGAATTATTGCAAAAAACAGAATTAAATCTATCCTCAAAAGATATAATAAAAAATATTGAAATTGTTCCAGACAATATTAAAGGTGATCTATGATTCCCTTGTTTTAGACTAGCTAAAGAATTTAAAAAATCTCCAAACCAAATAGCAGAAGATTTTGCATCAGCAATAAGTAATGATGCTGTTATTTCAGTATGACCTTATGTCAATTATTTAATTCCTACTTCAGATTTTGCAGAAAATCTTATAAAAAATATTGAAGAAAAAAAAGATAATTATTGAAAATTAAAATCTAAAAATCAAGAAATTATTTTGGAATGATGGCAACCAAACACACACAAAGCTTTTCATATAGGACATCTGAGAAATTCGCTTGTTTCAGAAACTGTTTGATCTTGTCTTAGGCGGGCTGGTTATGATGTTAATTCATTAGCATATATTTGAGATATTTGAGCTCATGTGGCCAAACGAATTCGATATTACAATAATTTTTATCAATGAGAGATGCCTTCTGAAAATTTTGGAGTACGAGCATGAGAATTATATTCTCAAGCTACAAATAAGGTAGAAGAAGATCCAGATCAGTATAAACCACAAATCCAAAAACTTCAAAAAGATTTAGAAGATTGAGATCCAGAGCTAAATAAGATACGACAAGAAACTCGCCAAAAATGTTTGGTAGATTTTCAAAACATTTTTTCTGAACTTGGATGCAATATCCAAAAACGATATTACGAAAGCGACGTAGAAAAACCTTGAATTCAAAAAGTCCAAGAATTGCTGGATTCTTCAATAGCAAAAATAGGGGACTGATGAGCGATTATAATGGACTTAGAAAAATATAAATTATGAATATTTTTGCTTCTAAAATCTACTGGGGCATCATTATATTCTACCAAAGATATTGGTTTAGCTTATCTCAAAAAACAAGATTTTCCAAATTATTCTAAATCAATTTATATAGTTTGAACAGAGCAAATATATCATTTCAATCAATTATTCAAAACATTAGAACTAATTTGATTTCCAAATGATGAATTATATCATATTGCACATTGATTAGTAGATCTTAAAGATGGTAAGATGTCTTCTCGTGCATGAAATGTAATACTTTATACAGAACTTCGTGATCAACTATTATCACAAGCAAAAGATATGATAAAAGACAGAAATATTGAAGATTCTAAAAAAAATATTATCGTAAGACAAGTAGCATTTTGAGCTATGAAATTTGATATGCTTTTGCCAGATGCTAGTAAAAGAATATTGTTTGATCCAAATGAAGCATTATCTTTTGAGTGAGAGACAGGACCATATATTCAATATACTCATGCAAGATGTTCAAGTTTAATTAGAAAATGAAATCTTGATTTATCAAATATAGATTTTTCTGATATTTCTGATAAATATGAAAAAAATTTACTTATACATTTAGCACAATTTAGTGATTATATATCAAAAGCAGCAGAGGAGTATAAGCCAAACTATGTAGCCAGATATTTACTAGATCTATCCAAATTATTCAATTCTTATTACAACAATACAGACAAAAAAATTACAGAAAATAATTCTAGTCTTGCTCTAGTTTCTTGTGTAAAACAAGTTATTTCAAACGGTTTATCAATATTGTGAATAGAATCACCAGAAGAAATGTAACTTCAATTAACAATGAATAATGAATAATGAACAATGAACAAGTATCAAACAATAATTTAGTTTTTTTTATATTTACAATGAGCCAAAATATACAACATAGAAGTTTAGAATTTGGGATTGAAATAGCAAAATATTATTTAAGTTTAAAAGAGAAAAAATACTATGAAATTGCATCTTAGTTGTTTAGAAGTGGTACCAGTATTTGAGCTAATATAGCAGAAGCTAAGAATGGAATATCTAAAAAAGATTTTATAAATAAACTTCACACATCACTAAAAGAATGAGAAGAAACATTATACCGATTAGAAATTTTAGAAAAATGATTTAATGAAGATATAATTGAACTAAAAAATGAATGTAAACAGATAGTAATTATTAAGAATGCTAAACAAAATTTAATGCTTAACAAATAGCTATTAATAAGTTGTTAATTGTTAATTGTTACTTGTTAATTGTTAATTGAAATAATTTCTCCCCAATCACCAGGATTTAGTCCTGCTGCATTTGCTTCATCTATATCTATATGAAAATCTAGTGAATAGTTGTCTTTTGCTCTTACGATTACATTATCAAATATTAGTCATCTTTCTCAATGAGTTTTTATGGAAATTTCTTGTCCATCTTTTAGTTTAAAGTCTTTAGCTTCAGCTATAGTAATGTGCAAATGTCTTTTGGCTACTATTACTCAGTTTATCAAATCTACTTCTCATTTTGGTCATATGACTGTCAATCTTTCACTTCTTTTGAGATCTCCAGACAATCTTATAGGAGCATTTGTTCACAATACAAAATTGTCTGATCTAAGTATCTCTACTTGAGTATGTTTTCTAAAAGGTCACATGACTCTAACGTTTTCGATTTTTCCGTTTGGTCATTTTATTGTCACTACATCTTGAGCAGCAAACTGTCCTGGTTGAGATATTTTTTTCCATTCCTTAAATTCATATTTATTACCAAAAAGAGTATTAGCATCTTCAAGAGACAAGTGTATATGTCTGTTTGAAATTCATATTGGTATTCTCATCTTATAAAAAAATCAAAAATTAAAAGATTAATAATCTTTATAACTATATTTTTTTAAAAAAAAAGATTCCTTGTATGATTTGTATTGACTTAACGAAATAAAACTATAAAATAAGATCACAAAATAATGGTATTATGATAAAAATTATTGTTATTTTGGCAATCATAATTGCCAATTGGAAATTATCCTTAAGTATAGCTGATGAAAAAACGCCGTGCATAAGGAAGAGCATGGATCACCTCATTTTAACTACAAAGGTATTTTTTGTAGTAATATTATTTGAGTTTTTGGTCTGTTTGCTCATTATATAATATAGTGTGATTCAAGATTTTTGATTCACACTTTTTTCTTGCAAATTTTTTTAATATAGATAAAAGATAAATATCTTTAAAATTAAATTTTTGTATCATGCCAAACAAAGCAAAAGAAAAGGTAGAAGAGATAAAACAAGAAACCAAACAGTATTATAGTTGAAAAAATATGATTCCTAGATATATTTTTGTATGATTTTTGGTTGTTTTACTTTGACTCCAGTTTTTTCTACCAAGAAATTGAGATAATTCTGATATAAATGAAATTGAAAAAAATGATATAGAAGAAATTAATAATGATTTAATTTTCCTTAAAAAGCAGATAAATACAGACAATGTATACTATGATAAGGCTTATGCAGATATTATTTCTAGTAAACCAGAGTTATCGTTTTTGTACAAAAAAAGTTTGTCTATTTTGCCAGACTTAGAACAAAAATTGGAAAAACAAAAAATCCCTACAGATTTTAAGTACTTAGTTTTATTGAACGATTTGGAAAAGCCGATTTGGGAATTAAGTTATGAAGCTATAGATAAATATTGATTGATTATCAACAAAGAAATAGACCAAAGATTAAACAATGAGATTTCTACCAATCTAACAATAGAATATATACAATATCTTTATGATTTGTTTGAAGAGTGAGATTTAGTATTGATGTGATATTTTATTGGATGAAATAATTTAAAGCAAATTATGATGAACCAAGATCAAAAAGAATTTACAAATCTATATCTAAATTCAGAACTTATTTATAAATATTACAAAGTAGCAGCCTATAAATATGTAATGGAAAATATTTCAGATTATATAGATATAGAAAATATAAAACCATATCCAGAATTAGAAACCAAAACATTAAAATTATGAGAGACAAAAGATATTTCAAAACGAGCAAAAAAAGAATGATATACTTTTAAAGAAATTAAAAATCTTAATCCTTGGATTTTGGGTAATAGCTTGCCAAAAGGTAGATGGGAAATTGAGGTTTATTCACAATAAAAAATATTTGTATGAAAAATCGCAAAAGAAATAGACTAGATTCTTTTCACTATGACTCTGGATATTTTTTTGTAACAATCAATGTAAAAAATCACAATAAGGTCTTTTGAGAGGTTGTTGGAGATGAGATGATTTTGGGTGAATATGGTGAGATGGTAAAAAAATATTGGTTACAAATACCAAAAATTCATCAAAATGTTTTTTTGTGAGATTTTGTAATAATGCCCAATCATTTACATTGAATTATTATAATTGATAATGTAGGGGAGGTTATTAACCTCCCGTCTAATAAGATTGGGAAGATAATATCTTCCCCTACAAATGAATTATCAAATATTATTAAAGGATTTAAACAGACAACTTGAAAACAAATAAGAAACAAATTATGATTCAAAAATTTCCAGCGACAAAAATCATTTTACGATCATATTATTCGTAACGAAGAAGATATGAATAGAGTAATAGAATACATTCAACATAATCCATATAAGCGAGAAAATGACGAATACCATATAAAATAAAAAAGCCGGAATGAAAACAACCGGCTTTTAGTTTATTAATTTTTTCTTGTTTCTCTTTTTTTGGGAGAGGGAGATAACTTTTGGAAATCCTTTTTGGCTCCCTTTAGTTTTTCTTCAATGTGGTTGGGCATGTCTACCACCTTTTTTACCACTTTCTTCTTTTTAGACATATCAATATTTTTTTTGTTTAACATTTTTTATGAAATATTATTATATAAAAAACACAATACAAGTCAAACTAAATTTAATTTTTAATTACATCACATAAAGATGATGAAATATTATTTTTAATGTTTTCTACACTAGATTCACTTATTTTTTTAGCCATTTGTAGGCATTTTCCATCTCAAACTTTTTCACCTTTTTTTATTAAGTTTATATAGTTGTTGGTTAGATTAAAAGCAAAATTTTTGTCTATAGACCAAACATCTCTTTTCCCAGTAGCTTTATTTTTTATGACTGTAGAGTAGTCAAACAAAATCGGTCTTTCTGATTTATTTTCTTTTTGATATAATCTTTCTTCATCTGTGATTGTTGTAATATCAATCATTTTATATCAAAATTCACCGTTACCTAAGTCAGCTTCTATTATATAATCTGTATTTGAGTTAACATCATCATATTCATTTGTTTTTATTATTTTCATATTTTCTTCAATTCATTTTGTTTTTATTATATCTTCTACTAAATCTCTTATCACGTGTTCCATTACATGGTTAAACATAATATTGTCTAATTGAAATTTTTTCATATCTTTTCTCAATTTTTCATCTCAATTTGTATATTTGTTTTCTCTATTTTGCTCAACAACATAATTTATATCTCTAGTATAACTAGATTCTTCCTCTTTTTCTAGAATCCAAGATTTAATATTTCCCAATTCTTTTATTTCTTTGTTTGAACAAACTGCACAATAGTTTTCTCGTAGTTCTTCTGGTGTTTTTTGTTTTTGTTTTTTTAGTCGTTCCATTTTTTTTGATTCTCGATTTCATAATAATCATTTTTGTTTCTTTTTTTGCCACAATTGTCATATTAAAAAAATATTGTTTTTTATATCTCGACTATTACATGTTATTTTGTTTATTAGTTCTTTATCACTAGATAGTATTGCTAATGCTCATGATAAATTTTGTTTTATTTTTGGTGGAGATTCCTTCCACAAAAAGTGATTTTTATAACAAGAAATAGATTTATCTATTTGAGACAAAATTCAGTTTTCAGTTCAATTATATTTTTTTTCATTCATTATATAGGCCAGTTTTATTAAATATTTTATTGATTATTTCTATCAATATAGTTTTGTAGCTCTTCCAAACTGCTATAATATCTTACATTTAATAATTTATATGACATAAATCATCTGTTGGTTTTGTATATCTTGTAAGTTTTACCATTTGGAGCAGAATGGATTACAGGTGTAAATTCACTATCCACATCATGATCCCAAACCAATACAGCTGGATTGTTTCTATCTATATAATTTCTTAATTCAGTCAGACTTGCAAAATATTTTACATATGAGAAGTCTGGAGAAGTATATCCAATTTGACTAAAATCAATATCATATACCTTACCATTTGGAGCTATATGTCTATCTGGATCTGTGTTGTCATAAGATACAGTGTTTCCATAAGTATTTATATGACAATCTCCCGGATTTTTACTATCCAGATATTTACCCAATTCATCTCTAGATCCAAAATATGTTCTTACTATCATATCAGGAGAGTAGTATGCTTGTTTTGAATTGCTATAATCAATATTGTATTCTTTACAATTTGGAGCTATATGTGTATTTGTTGGATTACTTGTTCCATCCAATTCATCTTCTATTAAACTTAACATATGTTGCATATTACATATACTATCTTCATCAGAAATTAAAGCTATATTGTCTTCTAGCATGCTTTGCATAGTGATCAAAAATGATGTAAGTTGACTACCTTGGTACATATTCAAAATTGAATTGAACATAGATGCAATAGAAAGCATTTGACTATTACTCAGATCACAATCTATATTATTTATATTATCTTCATCTATTGTTGTTATTGTCCAAGGTATAGATCTATTTGCAATAATTAATTCTGTCTCTGTTTCTTCATCATAATCTTCACTAGCAAACATTTCTATTTGTAGTTCATCATCATTTTGTACTAAACCAGAAGTTCATTTCATTTCTCCATTTCTATACAATACTCCATATGTTACTTCTGCCAATATTGTTTCATTGGTATCCAATCCAGCCATTATAATTTCATTGGACATGTATATTTCGCCAGCTTCTGCATCTTCGATATTTTCAAATTCAAAATTATCCAATTCTTGATAGTCAAATTCTACAGAGCTACTTCGATCACTTACATTTCATACAGCATCTACAGCTCTTACTCTAATAGCAAATGTTTGGTTAACATTTTCATCAAAATTTGGCACTATTTGTGTGCCAGTAGTGTAGTATATACCATCACTTATTACATCTAAAAATGTTTGGTTTTCAGCTATCTCGTATTCAAATCCAGCTAAGCCAGAATCAGCATCATCTGCTCACAGAGTCTCTATCACAAGCCAATAAACATTTTGTCCACTGGTAGGTGAGACTATAGTTGGTGTGGTTGGATTTGTTGTATCTACTCTTACTTTATTTGTAGATATCAAGTAATTTTCTATACCACTGACATCTTCTTTGGAGTAAAGACAGAAGTGTTTTTGATTTAGTCATTGATGATCTATAGTGATAGCCCCAGTATAGTCTACCATGCCAACAGAATTATTACAGTCGGTCATATTATCTACCCATTTATATTTCTTTTGAGAAAACACGATCGTAGACAAAAAGTATACTTCTACTCTTTCGCTGGATACCCAGTTTGGAGATACATCATCTATAAAGTTTACGGTGCTTGAATAATCTATGATATCCAAGTTATGAGATGATGCCAAATATTTTCCACTACCAGTACCATCTTCTCCATAAGCACACAAATATTTACCATTTAGTGAAATATCGTTACTTATGACAATTGGTCCTGTATAGTCAATCATATCTATCATAGACAATCATGTAGCACATTCTCATGTAGTATTTACTCGTTTGTATCCATAATTTTGTAAATTTTGGAAATTGATATCTATAGTATCATAGTAGACAGAACCGCTATCTATATCATCTACAAATTCTAGTTTTGATATTCTTATCTTGTTTGATAGTCATGTTTTGTAATGATTATTTACATTATCTTTGGCTAATATACATATATATTTATTATTGAAAGTGTCGTAGCTTGGATGTGCAGATATATCTTGTATAGTGTTGTTGTATGCGTTTGTAGGTATAGCTATCCCACTATGACATTGGCTAGCACCAGTTACATAGCTCGCCCAACCACTGGTCGCATATACTCCACTTACAGTAGCTTGCCAAGTATCGCTTTGTCATTTCCAAAGACCCGCATTGGATATATTGTCATTCCAAGTGATAGTTGGAGGAGTTTGGTCTGCTATTGTTCGTATATCAAAGTATCATGTATTGTATCAGTATTGATCTGTACCTATATACAAAGTACCACTTACATTTTTATAATTATCATTTGGAGTAGTCACAACAATCCTCATTCATTGTATTGTACTAAAATCTACTCCAGTCATACCAGTTCATATATTATTCCATGTACCAGCAGTTTTGATCTGTATGTGTCCATTGGTTGTACTAGGATATAATGTCAAAACTACATCAAAATTGTGATTTATCATACCTGTATTGTATGATACATTCATTTCGTGATTTGTATTCAACGCTAAGTCTGTTTCATTTCCAGATAATAGGTAGATACTGCCAGGATGTGTCCATATAATTGGATTTTTTTCTCATATATATGCACTTGCATTATATTGACTATCCAATAGTGATATTATTCATCCAGTATATCCTACAGGTTTTATTTGTTTGCTGATTCATAGTCCAAACATATAGTCGATACTATTTGGATTGGTTCGACTCCATGATGATTGTACTCATGTATCAATACATCCAGATCATATATTCAAAAGCCGACCATTGGTTAGATTGGTAGTAGGATTTGTAGCAAAAGCACAACTCATGCTATCATCTCCAGTTTCCAAGGTACCACTGACTCGTCATTCTGATCAAAATGTCAAAGGTAATCAAGGTTTTAGATATTCATCATCTCCATCTGTTCATATCATATCTTCCAAACTGTTCCCAAATAGCATCAGTTCTCAGTTGAATTGGTTGTTTACACAAGATATATCAGTCATGTTTATTCATACATTATTGTGGTAAGAATACACATTGTGCAGACTGTTTCCGCTAGATCGTTTGAAATTGATACCATATCCTGCGTTGTTGTAAGTATGTACATTGTTTATGATATTTTGTTCTGTAGTAAAGTCGGCAAATATTCCACCATTATTATTATTGAAAAATTGTCCATTATTGATTGTGTTATACTTACTGATATTTCCAAATCTGATACCATATTTATTGTTGTTGTAAGACAATGAGTTGTTTATGATATTATATTGTCCACCCAAATATATCTCTATACCATTTTGTTGGTTGTTCCAAGTTTGAGTATTCATAATAGTATTGTAACTAGCTGATACTCATAGCATGATACCATTTTTTGTATTTTTATAAGATTTTATATTGTTGATGGTATTGTTATTTGATCATTCTGATCCTACTTTTTCCAAGACTATTCCATGTTCTGCGACTCATTGTCCATCTATATTTAGTCAGTCAAGTATTATATTTTCTTGTCAGTTTACTTTTATCAATGGATTGATGCTTGATCATGAACGTTTTATTATAGCACCAGATCATTGATTTACTATGGCTACACAGTTGTCAGCTATATCTATAGTAGCTGTTCATAGATTGTAATCGTCATCTTGTATCACATATATAGTATGACCCAAAGGTACTCCTGAGTCCAATAATTTAGATGTTATGTTACTGTTGTTTACATATTCTACGGTGAATGCTCAGAGACTACAGTTGTTTTCATTCCAGTTGGTAGTAAATTCGCTGTTTGGTCCATAGTAATAGTTTACTATCTGCTCATCTGTAGGGTTTAGTTCCATATTTACTGCTGCGATATATTCATTAGGATCTCGGTCTTTTCCTTGTTCTCAGAAGTTTTCTAGTTCAGTTGTTGACAAATTATATTTTACAGGCAGCACTTGTTTAATTATATTTTTACCAAAGATGTATTTAGTGGGTTCATTAGCAAAGAATGTCCCAGTACCTCTCATAGTATTCCAGTCGGTTCCATTCAATAGTTTATTTCAGATAGAATTTACTGGATTTACAAACCAATAGTATGATATGTATTCATCTTGTGTATCCAATGTTCAGTCATTCCAAGACAAGCCTGTAGCAGCACTTGTACCTGTATTTATATCGCATACTACTGTATTATTTGTGATATCAAATATTTTAAGGTGTCCATAATAAAAAATTTTTCAGTCTCATATGTGTCATCCATCACCACCATATCCTGAAAGATTATTTCATTCAGTTCAGGATGTTCAATTTTCCGCTATTATACTATTTGATGAATTATACATAGAAATATTGTTTGTTAATATAGTCACATCTCATCCATCACCACCGTCTCATCAATTTCAAGTAAAAGCTCAATCTCATCCATCACCACCGTCTCATCATTCAATAGTAATTCCATCTTGATTGTTAAATAAGATTGAGTTGTTTATTATATTATTGATTATTTTTCCTCAATTTTTCCCCTTAAATCCATTACAGACCATATCAGCATCTCATCAGTCTCAACCATTACCTCATTTGGCATAAACTCCATCTTGATTGTTGAATATCAGAGAATTGTTGATTGTATTGTATGATGCATTTCAAGTATATACTTGAATTGTAACTAAAAGATTACAACTTTCTGGGGTAGGAGTATAATGTCAATCATTACCATTATTACCACCTTCTACAGTTATAGATATTCAATGGTCATTATTAAATATTAATGAATTATTTATTATATTATTGTTACTGTTTGATAAACCAAACAAATAACTATTTGTACCAGCCAAATGAACTCCATCCTTATTGTTATACACCTGACTATTGTTTATGTAGTTATTACTCGCTCCAAATAATTGTATCCCAAAATTCACATTGTCATGAGATTTGATCTTATTAAGAGTGTTGTGGTTAGAGTTTTCTAATAGTATTCATTTTCTGGCTCACCAAACTTCCACATTGTTGATGGTGTTTTGAGATGAGTTGTACATGTTTATTCAGTTTGTAGAACCTGTTCATTCCAATATAAGATTGTCTATAATTATGTTTTGTTTATTTGATACTGTAATATTGTTCATATTTCAGTTGTTTGTTATTGTAACATCTCATTTACCCACTATAGCACTACAATTTTGCATGTTTATTGTTTCTGTTCCATTTAGTTCATATACTCCAGAATCTAAAACATATATTGTGTTAGGTTGAACTGTAGCTCATGGAATATAAGTACTTGTATTGAGATATACCACACTAGTTATATTACATCATCATGTCCAAAATCTACTGTATGGACTACTACCAGGTGTTCAGTCTCCATATAATGCTGCAATCAAATTTCAATTGCTACTGTAGTTATCCCAAAAATCTTGATTCAAAAAATCACCAGGTTGTCGACCTGCGTTGGTATCTTTTGTTTCTACCAGAAAATTGGCTAGTAGTCATATAGCAAATACAGCTATCGTCGTAAAAAGTAGTTTTTTAAATCCGATCTTTTTCATGATGATTATTAAGTTTGTAAAGATTGTTTGAATTTACCCCCACCTAGCTTCGCAATACAACCTCCCCGTAGGGGAGGAATTTCATTTGTTTTAATCCCTCCCCAATACCGCAGTTTTGCGGTATAAGTGGGGAGGTTGTTTCTATCCCGCAGTATTGCGGGATTAGGTGGGGGTTGTTTTTTCGAACAAACCCCCTGGACTCATTCCATTCGTCTTTCCCCCTTATCCACCGCAGTTCTGTCCCGTTGTTCATACCGGATAAACTGGGGCAGGCAGGGGGATTTCTTTTCTAGGGTGTTGTTGTTACCTCACCCCAGCCCCTCTCCGCTAAGCAGAGAGGGGTAACCCTCTCTATGAAATGGAGAGGGTGGTACCACACTTTAAAAGTGTGGTATCGGGTGAGGTAGCAGTAGATAAAGGGGGATGTTTTTTTCACACCCGGGTGGAGATTCCTCTTCTACTTAATTTTACTGACAAATTACTTTTTTACCAAAAAGAGTGTATTTTCATTTCAAAAGGACTTGCTTTTTTGTATTTTTGTGGTTTAATATTGTTAGATC
>CAZCTB010000023.1:0-6494 GCA_964501605.1 uncultured Candidatus Peribacteria bacterium | reverse complement strand
TCGATCATTAACAGTAGACCTTCTTAATCATAGCAGCTTACTGGTGTTTGTAGCAGTTAGATCAGCACAAAAATATTCTATTATTTTTATAGTTTTTTGCCTGTTATGCTTTGCATTTTTTCTATAAGGGTTTTTTGTAGTCATGAACTAGTTATAGTGATTTTTTAAAACACTTCAACCGTTCTAGACCCAAATTTTTTATTATTTCAATAAATAAAATATGTGATTTAATGAAGCTATAGAACATAAAGAAGAAATAGATATTAATCCATTCACAAAAGAGTTAAATTTTTTAAAAAAGGAAATACAAGAAAGTGGAATAATTCATAAAGAAAAAATAAACGACAAAATAAATTCAAAAAAGGAATTCAAAAATTTTTTATTAGAAAGGTGACTTGGTGATTTTGATAGATCACTACCATTTGGTAGATATTTAAGAGTTTTAAGATATGAAAATAGTATTAAAGAAATAAGTAAAACACATTGAGTACCTTCATATGTACCTTTTGTTTTAGCAATGATAGAGTCTCAGTGAAATCCATGATCCATAAATCTAAATGATGGATGAGCTTGAATATTACATTTTCAAGCAGATGTCGCAAGACAATATGGATTAAGGGTATTTACAGATTTACCTCAATATAAAGAATGGAAAGTCTCTGAAAAAATAAAGCAGATCAATCCCAAAACTGGTAAAAAACGAAATAAAAGTCAAATATACGCAGAACATGCTAGAATATTCAGAGAATTGTGAGTATGAGAAAATAAATTAAGCATTGCTGAATTAGAAGAATTAGATGAAAGATTTAATTCTACAAAATGTATAAATGCAGCATGTAAATATCTAAAAATAATTAAAACAAATAATGTAGATAAAAATTATACTACAAACACATCAGATAAATCTCGAGATAAATACAAAAATGATGAAATAAAATTTAAACGAACATTAACTGCAAATTGATTCAACAAATGACCAACAAATTTTACTAAAAATTTTGAGAGTTGAAGTCATGTTTCAAGTTATATAAAAAACCTAGAATACTATGAAAATTATGAAAAAAGATTAAATACTCTTTTAGCAAAATGATTGACATGAGATGAAATTTTAGAGAAATTAGAATTCCCATTTACAAAAGTAGAAATACAAAATGGAGATAAATGACGAACCTACTATAAATATGAATGACCAAGTACAGATGAAAACATAATATCTCAAGTATTTGATAAATGGGACAAAAAACACAATAAAGATAAATATAAAAACACTGGTAAATTAAATGTGTTAAAATTAAAAAATTGATGAATTATAATAAAAGCTAAATCTGAAAAGACACCAAAAAAACCAGACTTAGAGAAGGTAGATAGTAAATGACCTTTTGAATATTTGAACAAAAGTAGTGATAATAAATATAATGTATATTCATATAATATAAAAAATTGATGAAATTATTGATGAGTATTAAAACAATTTCAAAAAAATTGATGAAAAATTGATTGAACTTTGGTTACCAATGAAGATTGAGATGAATATGATAAAACAAAGTATTTCTCAAAATGAAGTAAAGTTTATGTAAAAGAAAAAATAGATTAACACAATCCTACCACAAACTCTCATTTAATTGGGAGTTTTTTTGTTTTTACCAATTCTATTACTTCATCTAAATCTCAATTTACAATCTGTTCAAATTTTTTGCTAATTTCTCTACTCACAGAAATTTTTCATTCAAATCAGAGTTCTTCCAACTCTTTCAGTAATTTTTCAAATCTATGTACCGACTCATAAAAAAAATATGGAGACTTTTTGGTTTTTCACTCTGCACTCTGCACTATTAACTTTAAGATAGTCTGTCTTCACTTCTTCTGTGGTAAAAATCCCAAATACACAAAACTACTAGTATCAAATCCAGAAGCTACCACAGCAGGGATTAAAGCATTTGCTCCAGGTAAGACTGTATATTCTATTTTATTCTCATTGCAAAGTTGTATCAAACTTTTTCCAGGATCAGACAGACCAGGGGTTCCAGCCTCAGAAACTAATCACACATCATTATCAGACAGCAAATTAAAATAATGATTCATTTTACCTTGATCAGTAAAACTAGTGAGACTATAAAAATTTTTGTCTTTGTAATCTATTTCATACATAGAAAATAATTTCTTTAAAGTCCTAGTATCTTCACATATAAAAATCTTCAATTCTTTGAATAATCTCAAAGCTCTCAAAGTAATATCTTCTCTATTTCATATCGGAGTTGGAATAACATACAACATTTTTTATATTTGATTTTATAAAATAATTCATTAAATATTTCTATAGCCAGTACGTATAAGTCACAGCATAGCTAGTTGATCTAACAAAACTGGACGGAAAACAACTCCCTGCAGGTCTACCTCCAGGGTTTCTGATCGAAAGATTGCAGAAACGTAAGGTTTTAAAGCTGGTAAATTTATTTACCAGCTTTCTTCTAATCAAAAAAAACTAAAATTCAAATACAAAAAGATTGAATTTATAATTATATTTTGTATTATGTGAAACACAAAAATATAAAAATAAAAATATGGAACACATTATCGAAAAAAGAAAACAGCTAAGGTCGAATTTTGAATATACTTTAGCAAAAAAAAACGTTAAGAAAAATTCCTTGATTTCACTAAAACAACAAACAAAAGTTTTAGTTGAAATGGATGAAAATTTTAAACCATTTCTCACAAAGTTAACCACACAAATCAATGGTATGAAAAATGGTAAATTAAATGAAGAAAGAAGAGACAAAATTAAAAAATTGGTATCTAATTATTTAAACACTACTTCTGAGTAGTGTTTTTTCTATAAATTAAAAATCATATCTAAATATTATACAAAACAATTCATAATAAAACTAACCAAACAAAAACAAACACCCAAAACCAGTATAAAAACTTTGATTTAATAGTCTTGTGACGAAACATCTGCATTCACAATATTCCACCTAAAAATCATCACAAAACAACTAGAATCAAAAGATGTTTCTCTTTTATTCTCCATTTGGATTTTACAGCCTTCCATTTATCAATTCATCGAATCACAAATGTAATCAAATTAATAAAAACCAAATATCATAACACATAATACAACATTTTATAATTTTATAATAAAATTTATTTTAATTCTTTTTTTATTTTTTCCAACAACTGCAATGCTTGAAGGGGAGTCATATTATTTATATCAAAACTATTTATCAAATTTTTTATTTTATCAAATTTTGGATCTATTTTTTGCACAAACCTACTTATTTTAAATAACTCATTATTACTTTCCATCTGTCATTCTGAGCCTGCCTGACCGGTAGGCAGGTGAAACGAAGAATCCAGCCTTTTCTTTTCTAATCCCTCCAAATTCTCATTAGCCCTTTCTAATATAACATCAGGCACACCAGCCAACTTAGCTACATCCAAACCATAACTCTTATTGGCTCATCATTTTGTTATTTTTTTCATAAATATTACGTCTTTATCTGTCTCATACACACTAACAGAGTAGTTTTTTATTCAACTATAGTGATTTTCAAGTTCTATTAATTCATGATAATGAGTTGCAATCAATGTTTTTGCTTTTATTTCAGTTACAACATATTCCAATATAGCTTTTGTCAAAGCTAATCAATCATAAGTAGAAGTTCATCTACCCAGCTCATCAAATATTATAAAACTATCTTTTGTAGCATTATTCAAAATATTTGCTACTTCTACCATTTCAGTCATAAACGTAGATTGGTTTTTGACAATAATATCACCACTACCAACTCTAGCAAATATTCAATCAAGTAAAGGAATTTTTGCTTTATCTGCAGGAACATATAACCCACAATGAGCCATCAAAACAATCAAAGAATTTTGTCTCAAAAATGTAGACTTACCACCCATATTTGGACCAGTTACTATATGTACAAAACCATTTTCTAATTGAGAATTGTTAGTTGATAATTTTGAATTACCCAAAGATCATTCATCACCTATTAACAATTCACAATTATCCATTAATAAATCATTCGGTATAAACTGTTGATCTTCTTCCAAAAATTTTTCTATCACCAAATGTCTTCCATTTTTAATCTCCAGCTTTCAATTATCTATAAATTCTGGTTTATTTAAAGAATTTTCATTAGCAAAAATAGAATGAGAAACGTATAAATCAAACCAAGCTATATAATTAGCAAAATTATTTAAATCAACTACCATAGTTGATATTGAGTTTTTAAGTTTTTCCAATAAAGCAAACTCATGACTAACCAATGCTTCTTTTGCTTCAAGTATTTTTGATTGAACTCTGTCTAAATATTTAGAAGTATATCTTTGTGATCATTTCAAAGTATTTCTTCTAACAATATCAAATTTATCTTTCTGATCAGAAGAAATAGATGCTAAATTGGTTTCAAATAAATTTACATCCTTTTTTGTAATTTCAATAAAATATCATTGATTCATCACATACTTCAATTTTACATTGGTAACTCATGATAACTCAACCAATTCTTGCTGATATTTCATCAATAATTCATCACTATTATATGCAATTTTTCTCAAATCATCTATATTTGAATCTACTCAATCAGAAATAAAATCAATATCATCTTTCACATATTCATCTTCTTTTAAAATTTCATTTAATTTATTATATAATAGATTAATTTTGTCTATACAATTGTTTGACAAACCAAGTCTTTGTAGTTCAGACAATAAATCTTTATTTTCAAAAAATAATTTTAATATAGATCTTAATTTTATAAAGGTAGAAGGAATTAACCTTTTATAAAGTATACCTGTCAATATTTTTTGCAAATCTAACAAACCTGAAAGTAAATTAAAAAACTTTTTTGTGTTTTCAAAATTATTTATATAATATTCTATATTATTTACTCTTTTTTCTAATTCTTGTTTATTATTTGTTGGATTTAAAAACAAAGAACGCAAAAGTCTTGCTCAAGCAGTAGTTTTGGTATTATCCAAAACTCATATCAAACTATATTTTTCATTATTTTCATAACTACTAGCAAAAACTTCCAAGTTTTTCAAAGTAATATTATCAATCAAAACACGACCATTTGTAGAATGTAATGATACACTAACTATATTGTGTAAATTTGTTTTTTGAGTATTTTCTAAATACTTTAACAACAAAGAAAAAGCATTTAATCTGCCAGACTCTAATGCTTGACCAAAACTAAACAAGGTTTGTATTTTACATTGTTCTAAAATATACTTATCAGGATCTACAGGTGCATCAGAAACAGAAACCAAAGCATCAGAAAAATCTCTTATATTTTTTTCAATTTCAATCTTGTTTGGAAAGTCCACATCAAAAACAATTTCTGCAGGATTTAAAGATAATACAAAAGTTTGCATATCTTTGAGCTCTTCAAAACTTTTTGTATAGTATTCTCACAAACTAAAATCTCACCAAGAAATATGATAATTATTTCAATTTTTATATTGTTCAAATCCTAAAGAAACTATATATGAAAAATTTTTATCAGATTCTTTTATATACGTACCAGGAGTTATTACAGAGACCACCTCTCTTTCTACTATTGTTCATGGTTTTGGAGTAGTAGTTTGTTCGGCAATAGCCACCTTATATCCATTTTGAATAAGTTTGGGTATATATTTGTCTACACTATGATATGGAATACCAGCCATAGGTATTGGATTTTCACTATTTTTATTTTTTGAAGTTAAAACTAAATCCAGTATTTTACTTACAAGCCTAGCATCTTCAAAAAAAATTTCATAAAAATCTCACAAACGAAAAAATAATATACAATCTTTATGTTGGTTTTTTAAATCAATATATTGTTGCATAGCTGGGGTGTATTTCATATCAATTTACAATTAACGATATACAAATTTATAGTAAAAATAAACAAATCTTAATTTTCAAATTTATAATTACCAACAAACTTTACTTTTTTATAGAAATAATTCAATCAATATTTTGAAAAAACAAAAAAGGCGAAAGAAAAACATCGCCTTTAATATAATTTTTTTATTCAAGAACAATTAATTCGCCCTCAATTTTTATAATCTGCTCTGGATTCCTTGGAATCCAAACAACGGTATCTCCAATATCCCAATCAGCATATTCGATGCCAACAGACTTTCGTGGAGAAAAGATCTCATCATAAATCAATTCTCCATTTTCCGGACGATATTCACAATAGAATATTTTTACCCCTTCTTTTGAGGTATATGTTATTCCACTGGAAGGGAGTTGATACTTCCCATCTGAGTATTCTCCGATAGAAACAACCTGATATGTCTCAACAGGAGGTGAAGGAACTTCAATCTCTTCAATTTCACATGACTGGAATAAAAATCCAGCTAAAACTAATACAATAAATAAATTTTTCATAACCTTTTGTCCTAAATTTAAATTTGAAAACCGACAGTAAGAGAGTATTATAAGGTAAGGACTTTATATACTCAATAATGAAATATGTGACACTTGACCATAG
>CAZCTB010000022.1:0-5823 GCA_964501605.1 uncultured Candidatus Peribacteria bacterium | reverse complement strand
GAAAAGTTAAGCTGGAAATAATAAAAGTAACAAAAAAATAAATACTACTGTCAATTTAACTTTTGGAATTTCACTGACAGTTTAACTTTGGAATAACATTAGAAAAAAGCACCCAAAAAACAAAATCAGGGTGCATAATTTAAATAAATTTTAAGTCTCACAAACTTCTAACTCTTTTTTAAGTTCTGGTAAAAGCTCATGACCTTTTTTTATAAACTCTTTTGCCAATTGTGGTGAAAAACAATAAATTGCTTTTCCATCGCCTGAAAATATTGGCATAACTCGTTGATCTCTGTTTTTAAGAAATTTTTCAATTTCTTCAATAGACATACGACCTTGATAACTGATAGGGATTGGTGTTGAAAAAAGACAACCTCTAACTTCTCTCGAATTAAAATCCCAACCCTTAATAAGGGCAAATTGTTTACTTTTTTTCATATTTTTTATTTTTATTTATTTACCAAATAAGTATATAAATATAAACAAAAATATCAAGAAAATTTGACACATTACAAAATATGTACAAAAAAATACTTGAATTAAATAAGTTAATCAATAACTTATAATTACTTTAAAATAGATCATCAAAATGACAAACACAATTACAAATAACAACGTAGTCGTGGTCCTATAACACAGGAGATACATTTTGATATAACAAAAACTCTCCTGTTCATTCAAATCGAATAGGATTTTTTTAAAAACACCTTATTCGTAAGGAACGGTCGCGACCGTTCCCTACACAAAAAAACGTTTATTATTATAACAAAACAAATGGCAAAATACCAAACTAAAGAATCTGAACAAAAACGACAACAATTTCGAGAAAAAAATGAAATTAATAAATTTGATATAAATTCAGATAAACCAGTATATAGTATAGATACTCCCCCACCAACTGTAAGTGGTAAATTACATATTGGACATATTTCATCATATACCCAAGCTGAAATCATTGCTAGATACAAAAGAATGAAATGATTTAATGTATACTATCCTATGTGATTTGATAATAACTGAATTCCTACGGAACAATTGGTAGAAAGAGATCTAAAAATAAACATAAAACAAATGGATAGAAAAGATTTTATCCAAAAATGTTTGAAGGTAAATGAAAACTATGTAAATTTATACGAAAATCTTTGGAAAAGCCTCTGATTATCAGTAGATTGGACAAAAGTTTACAGTACAATTGAATTAAAAACACAACAAATAGTACAACAAGAATTTGTGAAATTGTACAACAAAGGACACATAGTATCCAAAGAGTTCCCAGCTCTACGATGTACAAAACTTCAGGCTACAATTGCTCAAGCAGAGACAGAAGATTGCCAATTTGAAGAATATTTCAATGATATAGAATTTACTCTAGAAGATGGAACAAAATTAAATATAGCTACAACTAGACCAGAATTATTGCCATCATGTAAGGCCGTATTCGCTCATCCAAACGATGAAAGATACAAAGACCATTTTCACAAAAAAATCACTACTCCACTATGAGATACAGTTCCATTATTGCCAGATGACAAAGCAAAAATGGATAAATGAACATGACTAGTAATGTGTTGTAGTTATGGTGATGAAACAGATGTATTTTGGTTTCAAAAACACAATTTAAAGCCAAAAATATCTATAGACAGATACTGAAAAATGAAAGATACTGGAATACCAGAAATTGATGGATTAAAAGTATCTGAAGCAAGAGAAAAGATAATAGAAATTTTAAAACAAAAATGAGTGCTAAAAAATAGAACAAAAATAACACAATCTAAATCTATTTCAGAAAGATGAAAAGTACCAGTAGAAATTATTCCAATTCATCAACGATTTGTAAATATTTTGGACAAAAAAGAAGAATTGTTAAAACAAAATGATAAAATGAATCGATATCCAAATTTTATGAAAAAAAGATCAAATGATTGGATAGAAAATCTACATTGGGACTGGAATATTTCTAGAAATAGAAAATTTGGAATACCTATACCAGTACGATATAATTTAGAAAATTGAGAAATCATACTTCCATCAGAAGAACAACTCAAAAAATGACCAGTAGATCCTTCTACAGATTTGCCACAAGGATATACTTCATATCAAGTAAGATGAGAAACTCTTGTGCTGGATACGCGGTTTACTTCTGGACTTTCTCCATTGATAAATAAAAAACTATTGGAAAATGACTGATACGAAACAAAAGACTTTTTCCCTATGGATTTAAGACCACAAGCTCATGATATTATCAGAACATGGTTGTTGTACACCACTCTACATAGTTATTTTAGAGAAAATGACATACCGTTTAAAAATATAATGATTTCTGGATTTGTATTAGCAGCCAAAGGAGAAAAGTTTAGTAAATCTAAAGGAAATGCAAAATTAGATCCACAACAACTAATAGAACAACGATGAGCTGATGCTGTTAGATATCGATGTGCATGATGACAACTAGGTAAGGATATGTTATTTGAAGACTCTGAATTTAAAGGTGGAAAAAAATTGGTAACCAAACTCCGAAATGCTTCCAATTTTGTACAAATGCTAAATGAATGATTTGATCCAAAATCTAAATTTAACACAGAGACATTATTAGAAACAGATAAACGAATATTGGCAAAAGCAAATGCTACTATCAAAAAAATGGAAAATTATTTAGAAAAATATGAATATGGTCTAGCAAAAATAGCTTTTGAAGATTTTTTCTGGTCTGATTTCTGTGACAACTATTTGGAAATGGTAAAATTAAGACTATACAAACCAGAATTGTTTGAAAATGGAGAACAAAAAAAGCTAGCAGGACAATGGACACTATATCAGGTATTATTTACAATATTAAAACTAATTGCTCCTTATCTTCCACATATAAGCGAAGAGATCTACCAAAACTACTTCAAAAACTATGAAGAAACCATATCAATACACAAAACTTCATTCCCAACACAAATATTGGAAATAACAAACTGAGAACAAATTATAAAAGATTTTGAACACATAGATACAATCATAGAAACCACTAGAAAATTTAAAACAGAAAAACAAATTTCTATGTGAGCCGAATTGAAAAATCTAATAATTTCTGGACCAAAAGACTATCTAGAACTAGTAAAAAAATATGCTGATGATATAAAATGAGTTACAAAAACTCAAAACATCGAATACCTAGAGAAAGATGGTATTGCTTGTGTCTGTGAGTTATAAAACTTGACATTAAAATATAAAAATATGTTATACAAAAAACAAAAAAATAAATATTATGAATAAAAACATTCTACGTAACGGAGGCTAGTCTATTATACCAGTAACATTAATTTGTTTAGCCATAATCTCATATGGTTTACTCAACAATACCAATATTACAAATTTTATTGGCATACCTGTATATTTTCTATTCTTTGGTATTCCCGCATTAATTCAAATCAACATAAATATCAAAGAAAATAAATCATTAAAATTGGGTTCCTAAATTAGGAATCCTTTTCTTTTTAAAAAAACTCCCACAGCCCACGGGAGTTTTTTATGTTTTAAAAGATCCAATCTGTCATTTCGACTAAATGAACGAAATTAATGCACGGAGGAATCTCTTTACTTTATTAATAGAAATTTTTTAAGAGATTTCTCCATTTCAGTCGAGATGACAACCAATATTTATTTCAAAACAACTTCACCCACTCTAACCTCATCCATCACTTGACCAATCATATCTTGAATTTCCATTACCGCCATACTGTAAACATTGTTAAAATTATTATCATTAATAAGTAGTTCATTTAGTTTATCAGATGTATCTTGCAATCAAGAAATAATATTTTTTAAATCAAGCGTATCTTCAATAATTCATATACCATCTTTTAATTCTGATAAATGAGTTTTCATACAAACAATGTTGGAAACTACTCTATCAATAAATTCAGAATTCATATCCATCCTATCTACAATAGTCATATTATAATTAGATACAGACTCTGTATTAAAATCTAAAGCTGACATCAAAGCATCACAAGTAGCATTAATTTTGTCTACTAAAACATTAATTTTATTGATCGATTCTGGTGTAAGTGAATTTAGGCTGTCCATTTTTTATATCATAAAGAATAAAATTCGTTATTTAACTGTACGATATAATTATAACCTTAAAACAAATATTCTACAAAATTAATTAAAAAATATACAACAAATTACTGCCATAACACAAAATATTATCAAAAATATATTTACATATTAACTTAAAGCCAAATTTTTGAAAACTATCGGTTATCAAATCCTCCCCTGTCATTCTGAATGGAATGAAGAATCTAGTGTTTTGATATTACTTATCTATACTCTAAATAATGGATTCTTCGCACTGCTCAGAATGACTCTTGATTTAATTACACAAACCAATAAACATAAAACATATTTATAACTCAACAAAATATGCTAAAATTAATTATATCTATCATAATACTAGCAATCATAATCATAGCCTGACTATCATTTCTATATTTTATTTTAAAATCAACATTCTTCCCAAATAAAATCGCTCCTTATGTATGATCATTCAAAAGACATTTAAAGATAATGAGACAATTAGATATAAAAAAATGAACTACAATGTTAGATTTAGGTTGTGGAGATGGCAAAGCTTTGAGATTTTTCCACAAAAATTTTGATATAAAAAAATGAGTATGATATGATATAAACCCATATGCAATACTACGATGAAAAATAGTAAACAAGATATTTTGACACAAAAATCTATCAATTTACAAAAAAAATTTCCTAGATTCTAAAATAAAGTGATATGATTACATATACACATATCTTCGACCAAGCCAATTAGCAGAAATCGAAGATCGATTGCGAAAAAACAAAAACAAAAGTACAATAATCATCTCTAATTCATTTAAATATTCTAAACACAAACCTTTCAAAATCTTAAAAGATAAAAAATGAAAACCCGCAATTTTCCTATATAAATAAACATTAAGTTTGTCATTTCGACTGTAGTATAGCGAAATGGAGAAACCACTTTAAATATAAAAAGAGATTTCTCCATGCGTTCATTTCATTCACTTAGTCGAAATGACAGATTAGATCCATACTACTCAACATCAGGCTTCTTCCTCTGTTCCTTTTTTTTAGAATGGTGTTTTTTGTCTTTTATTCTCTTTTCTTTTTTATGCTTTGGTACTTTAGTCTCAATTCTTTCTAACTCATCTTCTAAAACTTCAGACAACATATGTCTTAAATGTTTTAAAACATTCTCTTCATTAGTTTTTGCTGATCTTTGTTCCTGATTTTCCAAAATTACTACTGTATCATCATGATGAATACGTTTTTTACCAAAAACTTCTACAAATTTCTCTCGTTTATCATCTAAATCAAAAGTTTTAAAGAACTTATCAACATCAAATTTTAACTGAGCTTTCGAATTACCATGATCTTTATGCTGACCACCATGACCACTAGCATGAACCAATTTCATTTGCCAATATCATTGAGATTTATCCATAACTTCATGCAATATTTTGTCTTTATACAAATCCATCCAACCAATTTAAATAATAAATTTTTTTACTAAAATAATTATACAAATAATCTTTTAATTTGTCAAAAAAAGACGTAACTAAACGTCTTTTTTGGTTTATAATAAGGGTCTAGAACGGTTGAAGTGTTTTAAAAAATCACTATAACTAGTTCATGACTACAAAAAACCCTTATAGAAAAAATGCAAAGCATAACAGACAAAAAACTATAAAAATAATAGAATATTTTTGTGCTGATCTAACTGCTACAAACACCAGTAAGCTGCTATGATTAAGAAGGTCTACTGTTAATGATCGA
>CAZCTB010000021.1:0-14365 GCA_964501605.1 uncultured Candidatus Peribacteria bacterium | reverse complement strand
AAGTAATAAAAACTAAAAAAAAACCAATATATTTGGTCTTTTTTTTTGACATAAACCACATTTGTGACCAAATATTGGTTTAGGGTTAATAAACTTCATAAAGTTAAAAATTATTAGGAAGTTCTAGACTTTAAACTTATACTTTATTTATGTTTTAGTTTGAAGTATAATTTAAATATCTTGTATAAAATAGGTCTAATTACCAGATCATAACTTCCGTATTGTTCTATTTTTGTTCAACCTAAAGATTCTTTAAATTTACTTACTCATCTAAGAGGATGTTCAGGGAATCATGTAGGAGCTCATCACAACATATCTACATAACTCATTCAATCTTTTCTTGCCTGTCAAAATATTTTGAATTTTAAATAGTGGTGTCCTCAAATATTTGAATACTTTCTATTAGAAAATCCATATAAGTATATTAAACGATGCTCATCATATATACAAATACTACCAGCAATTAGATCTCAGTTAATGTGAGATGTAAATAAATTTCAGCGATTATTTTGAGTAATATATCTTATTAGTCTTTCATATTGTTTTTTTGGTATTATATTAAATCATTTTTTACCAGCTAATTCTATTCGTTTTTCATAAAATAAATCATACTGATCTGGTGAAGCTATACCAAATTCTATTCACTTTTTTTTTGCTTTTTTTATTCTTTCTTTACATCCAGAATTCATTTCTTTCATCAAATCTTCATCTGATTTATTTATGTCATATATTATATTTGCTTGAGGCATATTTTCTCTAAATGATATTTTAAGTCAGTAATTTCCTGTTATTTCTTTGCGTATATTTAATCTCATTTCTCTCATATCTTTTGCAAATGATTCTGGTCTTTTTCATACATTTTCAAACCTTATTATTTCGTTTAATAAGCATAATTGTACGAAAATTACTCACTTTTTTTTTTTATATTTTTTATATATTTTTTTAATTTCTTTTTTTATAAGACTTTTATCTTTTGGTAAATCAACTCACATAATTTGTAACCATCTTGTTTTGAATGGTCATATTTTTTTTTCTTTTATGAGTCAGAAATATTCTTGACTAAATAACTTTATTGTGAAATAAGGTTTTTCATATATTTTTGTTTGTATGTCTTTTCGTAATTGACTTTGATATAAATTATACATAAACAATTTAGAAGTTAAAAATTAAAAATTACAAGTTCTTTATAAAACTCTTATAATGAAAATACTTTTTAATCCAAGATTTTTTAACTAAAACTTTTATTCAGTTGATAAAAAAGATATAATTTATTAGTTGACAACTAAGAAGTTGGTTATTAAATATCAAGCTCCAATTATAAGAACTCATATTAATATATATACAATACTTTTACCGATTTTTTGCCAGTTATCAGCTTTATCTGGGTTTATTAATATCTGAAATGTTTGAAACAATATTATTACAAGTATTACAAGCGATGTTAGTCACATAACCCGATTAATAATATTATATAATATTGGTATATTTTTGTCTGCAAGTAAACCAGATCATATTTCTCATAGAGTTTGAGCACTTTCATTCATAACTTCAGATTGTTTTCAATATACAGCCTCTACAATTTGTTTTGATGCAATTATTATTAGCATTGATATGGTGCTTCGTGCTATCATTGTTCAGGCTTTTTTTTGAGAAGATCAATCTGATTTAGTTATAAAGGAAAAAACTTTACCAGCCAATATTACGAATAAGACTCACAATGCAAGATATAACACTATTTTTATAAATGGAAACGCTATTTTTTCATATATTTGTACAGACAAATCAACTCAATTTATTCATATAGCATTTCAAGATTGAAATAAATCTTCAAATATGACACTTCATATATATCTTGCACTTATTATAATTATTATTCATAAAACTCAGTATATAATCAACTGTAATCATTTTTTTGTTTCTTCTGCACTGTCTGAAAAAAACAATCTATAAGCTCATATTATTCAAACTAGTATTCAGACTATAATTATTATAGGAGTTATTACATTTATTATTTTATTAAAGACAAAACTTCTAATTGTGTCTCATCATCATATCATAGAATTTGGTTCGGCAGCATCCAAATTTCATCTTATTGGATCTATAGCTCTATCTATAGAAGAATCAAATCTTCACAACTTATCTACATTAAAAGAAAAGGTTTTGTAATTGTTTGAATCTGTTGTTTCGATATCATTAAAGTTATCGTCAAAATTTCATCACTCATTTACAGAACAATTTATTTCTACTGTTCTTTGAGTTTGAGTTAATGTTTCTTTTAGTTCTAGATTACCAGCGATCATTTCTGTTCAAGCATTTACAATGAATGTTGACATAGGTGATGATCTAAAAATTTCATTTTGTGAATTTATTTCTTTACATTTTATAAATCATTCTCAAATTGGAGTAGTATTTTGTAATGTATTAGGTCAATTATTTTTTATTTTTATATTAATTTTTGGTTTAGAAAATAATGCTACAGTTTCTCATCAATTACTTAGACTTATATTGGTTATATCTAAATCAAAATCTGCTAGAGATATATTCAATAGAGATATTAATACTATACTTGTAAATATTGCTTTTATTATTTTTTTCATGATTATTTATTTTTAAATAATATATTTGTTATTCATTTAATTATTGGTATATGAGGTACATGGTTTCGTTTTATTATCATTATTAAGTATCTACTTATTATGAATAATATAGAAAATATAAGGAAATTGTTTTCTAAGATAAATCATCTATATGATCAATATATTCATAGCAATAAAAAAATTATATATTCCAATAATATTTGCTTTTCTTCAAGTTTAAATAATAATTCAAATTGTTTTTTTTGTATATCTACGTTTTCTTCTATATTTTTTTTGTTAAACAATCAAAAGATTGTCCCTGAGAAATATCATCGTATTTCTTCAGGATTTTTTTTAAATAATTTATTTATAAAATTTTTAATTTTATCTCAATAGTTTATATTACTTATAAACATTATTACTCTTACAATAAATATGGTTAATATTATTCGATTTATTGTCGGATTTGTAAAAATTATAAAAATTATAGAATATAGTCCTCGTATTATTATAGATTCTTTGAGTATTATATCTGGATTTTCAAAATTATGTTTTTTATACCAAAGATATATATTGTATAGTGGTATATAATTTAATAATAAATCTAGTTTGTTATTTTTTTCTTCTATTTTACTTTCTTTATTTTTTATTATTTCTTTATTTGATACTGCGTATATACTACCTATTACGAGTGATAAAGTTAACACTCAAGCTATTACTATGCTAATAGTTTGGTATATTGTATTGTTTGTCATATAAAATATTATTTGTAGAAAGATGCTTATTGAAAGGATAATAATGTTGAAATATCAAAGTTTTATAAATCATTTTATAAATAATATTTCCTCATTACTTATATTTTCTTTTTTTTTGATTAAATTTTTTATTAATGGAGAAAAAAACATTATAGACGATAATGATAGTTCAATTTTATTATTTATATTTTTTTCTAATTTCATTTTATGATATATCTGTAGATATAAATGCTTTTTCTTGTGGAGATGCCAATATTTTTACTCATACATGTTGTGATCAAGCAAATATTAGTCATTCTCATATTCCACAAGACACAAGTCTTCTTTGTTCTGATTCTGACAATCACAATAGATCATTTAAAGATTTGATTGATGTGGTAGATTGTTTTAAAAGTATTTGTAATGCAGAATTTGATATAATTGGTTTTCAATATTCACTTTTTACAAAATCTTCAATATCTTGCGATATTGTAGTAATACCTACTCAGTATTTTCTAGCTCTTTTTATCAATCCAAACAAAAATTCTGCTGATGTTTTATGTTTTAACATAATCCATGCCTCATCACATACAAGCATTCTTTTTTTCTTTTGAGATCTAACCTTTGTTCGTATAAAATTTAAAACATTAAACATGGCTGGAGTTTTTAATACTTCTTCTAAGTCTCTTATACTAAAAACTGTCATTTTATTGTTAATATCAATATTTGTATAGTTGTTAAATATTTTACCAAAAGTTCATGTTACATACTTACTTAATTTTAATGCCATTTTTTCTCCTCAATCCATACCATCCAAGGTGTTCATAAGATCTTCCATTATTGGAGGTTGTTTTCATTCATAGTTTTCTTCGTCTAAAGAAAATCACTTTAAACTATAAGTACTTTGAATAGCTTTATCTAATAATGCTTCTTCTTCTGTGTTTAAATCTCATATTAATAATTCTATTAGTCAAATTAGATTCATTATTTGTCATCTTAATAGATCTCATTTACCATATTCCACATCTTCTATTTTTGGTGGTATATCAAATGGATTTAAGTGTTGTTGAGAGCTTGTTGAAATATTTATGTATGTTCATCAAACCTTTTCACAAAGATCTTTATATTCATTTTCTGGATCAATAATTATAGCATCAATTCAGTTAATCAAATATCTCAATATTTCTAATTTTACTGTAAATGATTTTCAGGCTCATGAAGTAGCTAATATGCAACTATTCATATTTGGTAATTTGTTGTTAAATCTATCAAATATTACCAATCATCATGTATAACTGTTTACTCAGTATAATATCCCAGTATCGTTTAGTAAATCATTTGACATAAAGGGGAAACTTCAAGCTAAAGATGATGTTACACTGCTTCTTGTAATTCCTAATTCATCTGTGCAAACTGGTAGTGTGCTATTAAATCATTCATCCATTCTTTGTATTGAATTTTTTATTTTTATACCATAACCTGATATTTTTTGTTCAAATTTTCTTCATGTTTCTTTTAGCTTTTCTTCTTTTTCATCATATATATTTATATAATATCATAATTCGAAATATCTTTCTTCACGAGTAGTCAATTTTTGTCTTATCATCTCTACATCTTTGTATTGTTGCTCTACTTCTGTATCTAAAGTTATTCATTTAGACATTGATTCGTTTATTTCAGCTTTTAATTGAGTTGCTTTTTGTTTCAACATTCATTGTATTGCAGAGTCATCTTCTGGATATAAAAAGAAACTCATGTCTCGTTTACTATTGAAACTGAATAAATCTCTTGTTCGCAATGCGTCTATATATGAAGGGTAACTTTGTACATAATAAGATTTTCAAAATAATCAAGATATATTAAACTTATTACTTTTAAATTCCCAAAATGATGGAGCCATATGTGATTTATAATCTGATATAGTTGTAGAGTAGTGCTTTTCTACTTCTGAGATATATTGTCTTAGTTTGCTTGTTAGTTTTTTTTCTGAATATTCTTTGTCGGGCATTTCTATAATGGTTTTTACTTGTTCTTTTAGATTTTTGTTTTTTAATAAAGGGTTTTCTAATTCAGTTCATTTTTTATCTTCTCATTTTCATGATTTTTTAAATTTTTTTCATTTTTTTTGAGGAAGAATACTTTCAATAAGTTTATCAAGAAATCATTTTTTTGTATTTGTTGTTTTTGTTTGTTCTTCTTTTTTATTTTTTTCAAAAATAGGTTTACCTCAAGATTTCACTTGAGTAGTGTAGTTTGTATCAAATACAATGTTTTTTACTTTTTGTTCCATAGTTTTTGTTTCTATTTTTAAAATTTACTTATAATAGATTATAACTAAATATTTATTTTTTATCAAAAAAACACTTATTAAAGCTTATGTTTAGTTGACATATTGTGAAAAATGTTAAATTAATTTTAATTATTGATTTTATACTATATTTTCGCTGTTTCGATCTACTTTAAAATTATTTTGTGTTAAATTAAGTTTTGTATATACTATATCCATAAAGTTTCTTAGATTTTTTCATTTCAATACTATGTTGTATCTATATTTACCAAATATTTTGTAAATCATAGGAGGTGTTGAATATATTTCTAAATCATTCATTTGATATTTTTCTTTTAGATACAACAATTCTTTGTGAATTTTGTCAATTTTGTTGAACAATCTTTCTTCTATTTCATTTTTGTACAACAATACACAAACATTAGAAAATGGTGGGTAATTGTTTTTTTTTCTAAATTCGTTATCTTTTTGATCAAATGATTTTGCGTCTAATTTGCAGGCATTTCTAATACTATAATATTCTGGATTGAATGTTTGGACAACAAAATTATTACAATTGTGAGATTTGAAAGTATCATATAAAAAATTGAAATTATTTTTTTCAGCAGAGTAGTTTGGTATATTTAATCATAGATCAGCATTTAGAAATATAATTAAATCAAGATTAACTCACTGTATTGGTGTGTTTAGTAGTGATGTTCATATATAAATTTGTGTATCTTTTTTTGATAAAATTTCTTTTATTTTTTTTGGTGAATTTGCTTTTTCAGATTCTATAATTTGTGTTTTTGTTGTAAATTCTTGTTCTATGATTTCTGATATCTGTTGTGTTCCTATACCAAATTCCTTTATTTCTATTGATCAACAATGTGGACATTTTTTTGGAAATTCATATTGTGATTTGCATATATTACAAAGTCATATTTTTCAGTTTTTTGTTTTATGATAACTTATGTTTACAGAACATTTATCACATTTTGGTACAAATCCACATTTACGACAAAAAATTCACCCAGAATATCATTTTTTATTTACCAATATTCATATTTTTTTTCATTTTTTTATATATTTTGATAGTCCACTTTTTGTTAATTCAGAAAAAATATAATCAGGTTCTCTGGTCATATCGACTAAAAAAATTTTTTTGTCTGTATGTTCAAATAATTCGTAGTTCAAGTTTAGTTAAAAGTGAAAAGTTAAAAGTTAAAAGTGAATACTTTATAAAATATGGATAATGATTTTCAATAAGTAATCAATTTTTTTTATAAAAAAAGGAAGGAAGGTAAAGAATATCCCCACCTTCCGTATTAGAAGATTATTTTTTCGCGGTTTATATCCGCTGCCATCTTCTAAGGCTGCCCAACCAATATAGTCAGACAACATTATTATAGTCAGATATTTTTTTTTGTCAAATTTTGCTTGATGTTTTTTTTGTATTATTTAAGTTAATTTTATTATGAAAAATAAAATTGTTTTATCAGAATCTATAGAGATAAAAAACTTTAAATGATTTTTTGATATTTCAAAAGATGTTTTTGATATTCTTAAATTAGAGGAAGATCATGTTTTGTGGAAAAGATCTGATAATAATTTTGTATTATTTTCTATAGATAAGTGGGAAATTTTTGCAGAAGAAATGAAGAATTTGAGTTGATTTTCAGAGATACAGTTTATGTACAACAAAAATGCTAGTAAATTTATTCGTTGTTTATACTCTAGAGCTCAGCCGGTAGTATTGAGAAAAAACAATACATTGTATTTGTGAAAAAATAATAGTTTGAGAAAATTTTTGGAGTGAAAAGATTTTTCTGTTAGCTTTTGTATTTAATTATAATATTTTCTCAAAAAAATTATTTATGTATTCAATATTTTTTTCAAAACTTTTCGTTTTGTTACAGAGTTCTTTCAGTTCCTTTCATCATGTTATTCATTTTAAGTATTGATGAAGATATTTTCTAAACAATAGGGGAGTATAATATATTTTTTTAATGTTATCTTCAATATTGATTGTTTCTATTTCTTCCAATTTTGGGTTAATTTTTTCTTTTCATATATTGTTTTTTGATAAATCTGAAATAAATATTTCATATTTTGCCATTAGTTCAAAATGTTCTATTATCGTTTCAAATTTTTCTTTTAATGATGGTTTGTAAGATGTAAATATCCATGGATTTCATATAGCGGATTGTCATATCATTATACCATCTAGATTTTTTGTTTTTAACTCTATTTCTTCATAATTTTTTATTGCTCAATTTCATATTATTTTACAATTGTTTCAAGTTTTTTTTATTTGTTTTTTTAGTTCATATATAAATTCTCGATCTCATTCTCATTTATAAAGATCTTTTAGTGTTCTTGAATGAACTGATATTATATGGCAATACTTACTAGCTTTTATTAAAAGATCCATTTGTTTTTTTTTATCTTTATCGTTTAATCATGTTCTAGTTTTTATACTAAAAGGTATTTTTAGATTTTTTGATAATTCTTTTATTATTTTTAGCAGTTTTTCTTTATCTTTTAATAATGCTGATCATCAACCATTTTTCATTACATTGTTTGCAGGACATCATGTGTTTAATTCAATTCATGCAATTTTTTTTCAGTATTTTTTTTCTATATCTAAAGCTGTTTTAAGTATTTTTTTTTCATCTCATCAAAATATTTGTAATATTAAAGGTTGTTCAAAATCTGTATGTATTATGTGTTTTATGACTTTGTGAGGATTTGCAATATATCAATCTGATGTTATAAATTCTGTCCAAAGTCGTAATCTTGTCTTTGAATTTTTGTTGTGTTTTTGAAATATCTTTTTTGTTATTACTCTACATGGAAGATCTGTAATTCCATCCATAGGTGCAAGTCAAACTATCATAATTTATTAAAAAAATTTTAAAGTTAATATTTATTAAATTTGAAGTTATTTTGTATATTTTTATTTTAAAAGCAAGTTTTGGTTTTTGTAAATTTGCAAAAATAGAAATAATTGAGTATAATAAGTTTGTGTTTTAATTTTATTTTATTTTATGAGTATAATAAAATTGTTTAAAGATTGGCGAATAAACGGCAATATTAAATGATGTTCTAATAATAAATCAGAAAATGTATTTGAAGATAAAAATTCAAAAGATTTTTTTGATAATATAAGTTGAGATTATTCTAATGAAATAATTAAATCTAAATGAAAATGAATTGATACTGACAAAATAGAAAATAAAAATAATTTTTTTAAAAAAATATCTATTTTAAAATTATTAGATAGTAGAAAAAGTGAAATAGCAGAAAAAATAGTAGATGATTCAAATCCTGATAAGCTTTATTGGATACAATTTATACTTTCTTGTATGATAGCTACTTTAGGTTTACTTATGAATTCTATTCCAGTTATTATATGAGCTATGCTTATTTCTCCTATATTAAATCCGATAAAAGCTCTAGCTTTTGCTATTACCACTTGAAATAAACATATGTATTTGAGAAGTATAAAAGTAATAATTGTTAGTATTTTATTGGCTATATTATCTAGTATTTTCATCTCTTTTATAGTACCATTTTCAAGTTTGACTACTGAGGTTATGTCAAGAGTGTCTCCTACTATGGTAGATTTGTTTGTTGCATTGTTTTCATGAGCTGTGGCTTTTTTATCACTTTGATTCAAAAGATTGGAAGAAAATATAGCTGGTGTTGCAATGTCTGTAGCTTTGTTGCCACCACTTTCAATTATAGGTATATGAGTGTTTTTTCTAGATTTTTCTGTAGCACAATGAAGTTTTCTACTTTTTATAGCTAATTTAGTTGCTATATTGGTTATATGAATTATTGTTTTTTATATGTTTGGTTTTTTTCCAACAAATAAACAATGAAAAAAAAGAAGTTTTTTTATATTGTTGTTGGTGTTTGTTTCAATATTGGTAGTAAGTCTTCCTCTTCAAAAATCTATGTCTAAAATAGCGGAAAATATGAAAACAACAAATCAAATCACAAAGACATCAGAAAACTATTTAGAATCTTTAGATGAAAATATTAAATTAAATAGTGTAAATTTTAAAAATATTTCTGATGAATTGATACGTGTGAGTGCTGTTTTAAATGTACCAAGTAATTTTGTAATAGATAACAATCATAAGGGTGAGCTTACAAAACTTTTGTCTATGTCTACTCAAAAATCTATAGAACTTGATTTGGATATTGTAGAAATTCTTAGTGTTTATATATGAGATGAAAAGAATCGTTGAGATGTTTTGATGGAAAATATATCAAAAATGTTAAGTAATACATTTAAAAATGTTTATATTATAGATCATAGAATATTAGAAAAAGATTCTGATTTTATTTTTCTAACTTTATATTCAGATTCAATTCTTGATAAAGAAGATGTTTATGATACAGTTTTAAATGAAATTTATAACATTTATAATACTTGATCAAAATTGGTAATAGAATGGCAAGAAAATAATTTGTGAATAAAAAAACAAAAAAGTATGGAGCAATTGGAGTTGGAGAAACAATTTATTGTTTTATTCCCAGATTCCACTTTAAATAATTTGGAATTAAATACCTTAAGTAAGGAATTAAGTTGAAAAAATATTGAGTATTTGTATTTGGATATTGATTTTATAAGTCCTCAAAATAATATAAGAGTTAAAAGGGTTTTGCAAGAATGGAAGAATGTGTTAAAAAAACATTTTGATATGGATGTTATTATAAACTCTAGAGTAGAGTATTTTTCTAATATTGAAGTATAATTTTAAAATCATTGATTTTGTTAATAAATAATTTATAAGATGATTTGTTTATAATTATTTTATTTTTTTGTTTTTAAATGAAAAAATTTATCATTTTTTTGAAGTGAGTTTTGATGTGAGCTTGTGATGTAATACCTGGTGTCTCATGATGAACAATAGCATTTATTACTGGTATATACGATCAGCTTATAGATTCTCTAAATTCATTTAATATAAATAACTTAAGATTATTGTTTCAATGAAAAATATTTTTTTTTTGGAAAAATATAAATGGTAATTTTCTGATTACGCTTTTTGGATGAATTATTGTGGCTATATTAACTTTAGCTAAACTAATTTCTTATTTACTTGAATCCTATCCGTCTTTGGTTTGGGCATTCTTTTTTGGACTTATTGTAGCATCCGCTATTGTATTGAGAAAATCTATAAAAAAATATAAATTGTCATATCTATTGTTGTTGGTAATATGAACAACTATTTGATTCGTTGTAACATCATTGCCTTTGTTAAATCTTTGATCAGGTAATTTAGCTATGTTTGGATCATGATTTTTTGCTATTATAGCTATGATATTACCTGGTATTAGTGGATCATATATTCTTGTAATACTATGACAATATCAAGAAGTTTTGTGAACTATAGTATCTTTGACTGCATGAGATTTTAAAGCTATATTACCTATAATTATATTTATGTGATGAGCTGTAATTTGATTATTATCTTTTGCAAAATTATTGCATTGGATAAAATCAAGACGACATGATCAGATGGTGGTAATTTTGATTTGATTTATGCTTTGATCTTTGAATAAGGTTTGGACTTGGAAAAATACAATAGAGACTTATGTAGATAGACATGGAGAAATACAACCATTGGTACAAAAGAATATTTTTCCAGTATTTGATACCAATGTTTTGTATGCAATATTTATTGCTATTTGATGATTTTGATTAGTTTTGTTGATGCATTATTTGGCAGAAAAGTTTAAAAAATAGTAAATCACCTCGACCCTTTTTGATCACCGCAGTTTTGCGGGGCAAGTAAAGAGGGAGAAGAAATTATTTATCTCTTGATATGTAATTATGAAAAAAAATATAATTTTACTTGAAAATATCCGTAGTGCTTATAATGTATGAAATATAATTCGTACAGCCGATGCTTTGGGGCGAGATGTTTGGTTGAGTGGATACTCACCACATCCTCAAGAGCAAGCTAAAGTAATTAAGACTTCTTTGGGAGCAGAGGAGACTGTGGGTATAAAAAGATTTGATAATTCTCATCAAGCTATTGAATTTGCTAGAAACGAAAAGTTTATAGTATTAGCTTGAGAATTAGATAAAAAAGCTGTGTCTTTAAGTGATTTTCAAATATTAGATTCTTCGTTACACTCAGAATGACAGGCAAAAAAAATGCTTGTTTTGTGAAATGAAGTAGATGGAGTTTTGAATTCTACTTTGGATCTTGTGGATGAAATAGTTTATATACCTATGAATTGAGTTAAAGAATCTATGAATGTTGGTCAATCTGCAGCTATTTTTATGCGAGAGCTAGCTAAATGAATCTTATAGTCAACAATTTTTATTACTTCAATCTGTATCTCGTACTGCTTTTCGTGAAATGTTTGCGCCAGCTCAATCTATTCTTCCACAATAACATGGATATGCTTCTGCTTCTGTCTCATCTTGGTAAAAAAATATGCTTCAAAATTTAGTAGTATCACATGTAAAAGGTGGGTTTGACCTTGGTTTTAATCTCATGGTATCATTAATTTCTATTGCTACTCATGTTTCTATACTATCAGTAAGTATTCAAACTGCTCATGTATTTCATACGTGTTTTATTGTCATTATTTTATCAGTTAATCATACATCGCTACTACTACTTGTATTGTTGAGAGCAAAATGTAATGCTCCAATTCAATAACTTCATAATCTTTCAAAAAATATTCAGGCTTTGTTATAACCTAATTGATTATGAACTCAAAAACGTAGTGCTGAGAAATAGTTGTTTGTATCGTTATAGTTTTTTAATAGTAGATTATTTCAATCAGTAGTTGTTGTTCTTATTTCTAGTTTAGATTCAGGATTTGTTGCTCAAATTCAGACATTTGTTGTATTGTTGTTATAAATATGGCTTCAGGTTAATGTTCGATTTGAGTTTATTGTTGTTGTAACATTAGTTGATCAACTTACATTTAATGTTAATAAATTTGTTGAGGTATTAAAAGATGCTCAATTAAGATAGCGATCTGTTGATGGTCAAGCAGCACCAGTTGCTCAGGTGTTTCATTGAATTCATTGAGGTCAAGCGGGTCAAATTGCTCAGGTGTTTCATTGAATTCATTGTTCACCTTGAGGTCAAGCAGGTCAAGTATCACCAGTATTTCCTTGAGGTCATGTTAGTCAAATAGGACCTTGAGGTCAAACTGCTCAGGTGTCTCACTGAGGTCATTCAGGTCAAGTATCACCAGTCTCTCATTGAATTCATTGTTCACCTTGAGGACCTTGAGGTCAAGTCGCTCAATCAGCTCAAGCAGGACCTTGAGGTCATTCAGGTCAGGTGTCTCATTGAATTCATTGTTCACCTTGAGGTCAAGCAGGACCAATTGTTCAAGTGTTTCACTGAATTCATTGAGGTCAAGTAGGTCAAGTATCACCAGTATTTCCTTGAGGTCATGTTAGTCAAATAGGACCTTGAGGTCAAACTGCTCAGGTATCTCATTTAGCTCAAGTATTTCCTTGAATTCCCTGAGGTCAAGTAGGTCAAATGGGTCACTGAATTCATTGTTCACCCTGAGGTCATTGAATTCATTCCAAATATCATGTTACAATACCATATCAAGTAATATTTAAACTTAATATTTGTGTTCAACTATCAAAATTTATTGACTCTAAATAGTAATTATAATCTGTTCAAGATCATGAAGGCATATTGGCACACACCCATCATTGTCAAACATTCCAGGATATTGTTTGTCAGTCACTACATCATATTAGATTAGATCGGTTATTTATATACCGATTTTCCAAAAAACTTCATGTATTTAAATATCGGTTCCACAAAAAGCTTCATGTGTTTGTTGTCCAATTGTATGCACTATTTCGGTTGTCTATTCATGATAGATTTAGATATCATGTGACTAATCAATATCAACTTACATTTAATGTTAATAAATTATTTCAACTATTAAATTCTAGAGAGTCTAAATGCCAATTTTCTCATGATTGTTCTATTCATATATCTCAAGACCATATTCATGTGTTGTAGTATCAAGAATATACTATGTACAATATTCATGTTTCTATATAGCTATCTATTATTCAGGTTCAAAATATTCATTGAGGACCTTGAGGTCAAGAAGGTCAAGTATCACCAGTATTTCCTTGAGGTCCAATTGCTCAATCACTTCAGGCAGGACCCTGAGGTCAAGTGGCTCAAGTATCACCAGTATTTCATTGAATTCATTGTTCACCTTGAAGTCATTGAATTCATTCTAAATATCATGTTACAATACCATATCAAGTAATATTTAAACTTAATATTTGTGTTCAACTATCAAAACTTATTCAATTTAAATAATAATTTGATAATTGCTCTGTTCAAGCATATGTTAAGTATCAACCACTATCTAAAGCTAAAAACTTTTGATTAAAAGAAATTCAATTGTTAATCAATCATGTATTTATCCATACATAACCAGATGATGCATTTATATCCATAAGTTTTGTCCCAGTATTTATGCCAGAATCTGTAAAAACTGTTTGTTTAATATACTGTACAGCATTTCAAATAGTAGATTTTATTATAGTATAACCTTGAGTTGTAGATAAAACAAAAAATCATCATAATACAAATATTATTAGATTTTTTAGAATTAAATTAGATTTTTTTTCTTTAGTTTTTTTCATCTTTAAAAAATTCTGACCTAAATTTAAATTTGAAAACCGACAGTAAGAGAGTATTATAAGGTAAGGACTTTATATACTCAATAATGAAATATGTGACACTTGACCATAGAAG
>CAZCTB010000020.1:0-6797 GCA_964501605.1 uncultured Candidatus Peribacteria bacterium | reverse complement strand
AGGATGTTTTTTATTCTCAATTTAAACAAATAACTAAATATTTGTGATTAAAAAACTATTGATACTTTTCACTGCTCATTATTGTTTGCAAAGAAAAGTTGTCTCACAAAATTTGTTGTCACAAAATATAGCTTTCTGGTTCTTCTATATTTATGTTTTCTGTTTCTTGAAACAAGTATTGACCGTTTATGTTTATTTGGATATCTTTTTCAAGATTTGATCAATAAATTAATATGGGAGAAACTTTTAATATAGAATTTATTTGTGTTTCATTCCGTTTTTTTGTGTTTTGGGGGTATAGTTTTATATATAATTCAAACATTTCTTTGAGATTTGATAAACTAGAAAACCTAATTTCTATGTTTTTTTTGTTAAAAATTAAGTTTATTTTTTTTATTTTTTCTGGATAGTTTTTTTCTTGTATTATAATTTCAGACTCTTTTTGTCATACAAATCATTTTATGTTATATTCTTTGTTTTTGGATAAAACAAGCATTTCTTCAATTTTTAATGTTATTTCTGAACTTGAATTTGTTATAAACATTCATTCAAAATGTTTTATTTTATAATATTTATTTTTATTTAATTCATTAAGTCATTTTTTGGAAATAACTAATTTGTGAGCTAAGTTACCTTCATAAGTCATCTTTTCTATACTTTTAAAAGTACCAGAAGATCAAACAATATCTAGTGTTTCGTAGATGTTTTTATATAATTCATGTGTTAAAAAATTGTTTTTATTTTCTTTTTCAAATCTTATTCGTTTGTTTTTTATATTTTTAAAAATAATATTAATTAAATCTCATTGAAAATTTCATTTTCATAATTGTATATTTGGCTCTTCTACTTTATAGTAAGAATAATTTTCTAAAAAAATATTGCTTATTTTTCAAGAAAACAAACTTTCTTGTTGTTCACTTTTATCCCAAAAATAAGAGTCTAAATAAATATTTGATGTTGTATTTTGATTTGTATAGTTTACGGATCAAGAAAATGTTAATTCTGATTTTAATTTAAAATCTTGATTTTCTCAAAAAACATCTAAATATATTTCAATATTTTTAAATCAAGAAAATCATAATGAATTTAAAAAATCTTGTGTTTGCTTGATGTCGCTTACAAAAATATTATTAATTTGTTGAAAGTTTAAATTAATTTTGTCGTTATTTGAACAACCACCTAAAAAAACGCTTAAAAAAAGAAATATAATAAAATATTTTTTCATAAACATAATATAAAATTAAAAACTAAAATTAATATACAAAATATGTTTTATATTTCAATAATATAATTTAACATATATGTCAATTTTTGATTTAATTTTATGTGATTTTTTTTGACAAAAGTTATGTTTATGTTTATAATTTAAACGTATAATTTATTTTGATAAAAAAATAGATGGAAAATCCAGGAATAGATATTGAACAAATCTTGGCTTTAATAGCCAAAAACCCAAACATTTCTGATCTTCATTTGTCTGGATGAGAGGTTATTTCTTATAGACTAAATGGAGAAATAGTCAGAGAAGAAAAGGCTGGTAGAATGACAACAGAAGCTATGGAACTAATCTTAAGACAATTATTTCAATGAAATCCACAAAGATTTGATAAGTTTCTTTGAGATAAAGAAGCAGATTTTGCATATATTGCAAAAGATGAAACTGCTTATAGAATTAATGCATATATGAAAACAGGAAGAATTGGTATTGTGATGAGAAAAATTTGAAGAGACGCTAGAAAGCTACATGATTTAATGTTTACAAATGTAGCAGATAGTATTAGACAAAATGTTTTATCTAAAAAAAAATGATTATATTTGGTTACTTGACCTACGGGTAGTGGAAAATCTACTTCTTTAGTAGCAATGTTGGAAGAAATAAACCAAAGTAGACCTGAAAATTTGATAACAATTGAAGATCCAATAGAGTATGTTTTTGATCCAAAAAAATGTATTGTATCACAAAGAGAAATATGACACGATACTTGGTCTTTTTCAAATGCACTTAGAGCATCAATGAGGCAAGATCCTGATATATTGTTTGTAGGAGAAATTCGTGATCAAGAAACAGCAGAAGCTGTATTAAATTTGGCAGAAACAGGTCATTTGGTTTTTAGTACCTTGCATACTAATTCTTCTTCTCATACAATAAATAGATTTATATCTTTCTTTCCTCCTGATATACAAGCAAGTATAGCTGAAAGGCTATCTGAAGCTTTGGTTGGTGTACAATCACAAACGCTGGTAAAAAGTAAAGATAAAACTACTAGAGTATGAATATTTGAACTAATGTTAAATACTCAATCAGTAAAAACAAACATTAAAAAGAAAGATGTAGATCAAATAGATAGCATCATTGAAACATCTAACATGATTTGAATGATTACACTCAAACAATATGCTGAAAATTTGATAAACAAGGGTATAATTGATCCTAAAGATGTAGAGTGGTTATTAAATAAAACATCAAAAAATGATAAATAGTATTTTAAATTAAATTAAAACTAAAAATGGCTAATACAGAACTTATAAAACAAAAACTCCCTGAAAACTTGTGGAAGACAGCAATGGAATTTAATATTCCTGATGCTTTTTTAGAAAAAGAATCAAATCTTGTGGTTTTGGTTTTAGAATCTAAATCTTTATCAAAAAAGGAAGAAAAACAAAGCTGGTTTAATCTTGTACCTATGATGAATCAAGATCAAATTGAAAAACTTAGAGATATTTTGACGAGAGAAAAAGATAAAATTGCTGAAATTGAAGCAAAGTATGAAAAGAAAAAAGAAGAAATACAAGAAAAGTATCAATCAAGATTTAATGCTGTAGAATATAACAAAAAAATGGAAAAAATGAAAGATAAAGAAGAAGATATTAGAGAAAAAGAAGTTGAAGAAGCTGAAGATTTACTTGAAAATTTATAAGAATGTCTTTGATAAAAAGAAAAAATAGAAAAAACATTTTTATTTATATGCTTACACTAATTTTTTCTGTAGGAGGTATTTTTTTGTTAAATGAAACATTTGCTCAAGATTTAATGGAACAAGCGTTTAGCACTGCCAGGTCCTATGATACAATAGTTGATTTGTGAAATAATAAAGATGCCGTGGGAAATGAAGTATTGAGAGAATCAGTGACTGTATGAATAAATGATAACATGTGACAATGATGTTTTGTTAATGGTAAATTTGAAAATGTAAATGAAAATAAGTGTGCTGAATTGTGATGAGATTGGGATATAAAAACTATAAACATATGAGCAAAAGCTCCTTTAATTGTTAGAATAACAAAATTTCTTTTGAGAATGACCATTGTATTGTCTATTACAATGATTATTTTTACTTCTGTTAAATATATGATAGAAGTTTTAAACTGAAAAGATTGGAAAACAGCTAATGCAAAAAAAGATATAATGCGAGTCGCTGGATGAATAATTATAGCATTAATGAGTGTATGAATAATAAATTTGGTTGTTTCTATACCAAAAAGTAGTATAAAAACTAGTGATGATTTAAATAGTTTTGAACTTTGATGTCAAATAAATGCTACAATTGTTGCTGGTAATGACTTAACAAAACGAGTTTGTGATAATATATATTTTGATTGAAATCTTTGAAAGCGAGATGAAAGTAGACTAAATACTGATAAATGTTATTTGCCGTATCAAACACAAGCAAAGTGTGATTCATTCAATTGAAAGCGTTGAGTTGCTGGAAATAGAAGAGACAGGTGTTATATAACAAACAATGATAATTTAGAAAACTTTTGTGTAGAAGACATGTGAGGAACTGTAGTAAAATAATTTATAATTTACAAAAAAAATGAAAAAAATATTATTTAAAATGTTTGTTTGATTTGGTTTATTAACTTTAAATTTTGCTAATGTTTTTGCTATTACATTGCAAGTTCCTACTCCCAGTGGACAAGAAGATATTGTGGTTACGTGACCAAGTCAAGTAGAAAGCAACGAAAGTACAATATTTGATATAATACAGATAGTAAATGATTATTTGTGGTTTGCTATAGCTGGTATAGCTATGGTAGTCTTAATATCTGCATGAATAAAGCTTATCTTGGCCGAATGAGATAAAGAAAAAGTAAGCTCAGCAAATAGAATGGTAATTTCTTCTATAATAGCTATTTTTGTAGCTATGGTTTCTTATGCTATTATAAAACTTGTTATAAATTTATTTTAAATAATATAAAAAATGGAATTAAAAAATCCTATCTTTTGGTGAATAGCTATATTTATTATATTTTCAGTGGCTGGGTTTTTGATTGGTTTTTATAAAAAAACAAAGAAAAAATAAAAAATTAAGCAAATTGATTTTCTATATGTTTTGATACCTCTCTGTATCATTTTGTGTTCAAATGAATTCAGTCATCTGCATAATCATTTGATGCAAGAGTGATATTTTTGTGGAAATCTAATAATGGTAATTTGTTTTTATCTGCAAAATCTGTTATAATTTTATTAATTTTGTCTGTTTCTTTTTTTTGTTTTGATTTGTTATAAGGAATTGTGGATAAAACTAATTGTACATTTTTTGTGTCTAAGTATTTTTTTATATCTTTCAAATATTTGCTCATACTTCAAATTGTTTTTTTCGTAATATCATTACTTCAAGTATAAAGTATTAGTGATTTTTTCCCATCTAAATTTAAATTAGATATGTTTTCATACAATTGTTTTGTATTATATCAATTATTATGTTCTGTTGTGCCAGTATATCATGACAATGAAATTCATCACACATGAGAATCTCAATATATTATTGTTTCAGATGTGTTTTCTGCTAAAATTTGTTTATTTTTATTGTTTTTTTCCATCTTTGATAAATATTCAGTTGCTTCTTTTTCAAATATAGCTGCCTTATCTTTTCAGTTTACTATTTTTCTAGCATTGTAAAAATCCGTTTTTTCATCATTTATAAAGTCAGATAATTTTTTTCAAGTAAATGATCAATTTTTCATTCAGTATATCAAAATAAAGGCCGCTAGATCATTACTATTTGTTATGGTATCAGGATTTTGTATTAAGTCTAACTTTTCTTTGGTCAAAACATTTCAATTGTTGTCTTTAAAGTTTAATCAAGAATTTTCTATAATTTTTGTAAAATTTCTGTAATTACCTTTGTGTGTGAGTTGAACAAATCATCTTCCATAAAATCAGTTTTTTCAATATCGTTTGTCTTCTCATCATTTTTCTTTTATGTTTTTGAATCCACACTCTCATTTGACTGTAGCTAAAATATAAGAAACTTGACGCCTATCTGTAACTCAATACAATTTTGCTTGATTGTAAATATACTGTTCATCTACAGTAAAATTTTCTATATTTTCTAGTTTTTCTTTCTGTTCTGTTTTTCCTCACTCTATTTGTTGTTTTAAATGATTCAACTCCATTCATAAAGAACTTTTTAGTTCATCTTTTGATTCTGCTTCTTGTAATTCATTGTAAAGTAAATCTAAATTAGACTGTGACTCTCCTGACATCATATGATAATTTATTGTTTTTAACTTATTTATTTCATATCATAGTTTATTTCTTTGTTTTCATTTATCGTTAAAAAGTATATTTAATGTACTTTCAAGTCAAAAAATATCATCTTTTTGTTTTTCTTCTTTTTGACTAGAAACAACAGTTTTTAATTCGTTTAAAGAATTTTGAATTTCCAACAAATCCTTATTTAATATTTTTTCTTGTATATATTCTTTTGCTATTTCTTGTTTTCGTTGCATTATTTTTTAATTTTTCAGTGTATCTAAAACCGAATCTTTATTTAAAATAATCTTTAATCCGTTTTCTCTTTTTTCTTTTGTTTTATTATATGCGACTAATATATCTTGTATTAAATAATCTTCTTTATCTTTATTTATATCCTCTATAATTCATTTTAGATTTTCATCTTCATTAATTTGTTCTTGTTGTTGGCTTAATTTGTTTTTGAATTCACCTAATGTTTGATCACTATCTCATGTTGTTATAGCTTCTAATTCGTTTAGGATTATTTCTTTTTCTCTTTCTTGAATATCTTCTGATTCAAATGTTTCCTCTAATCGATCAATATAGTTTTTTATTTCTTTGTTTTTTATTTTTTCAACAACATTTTCTTCTTCTTCGGTTAATTTTCAATCATTTTCTATTTCTTCCATCAAATTTTTTAATTCTTTTTTTGTTATATCTCACCGAATTTTTTTTTCTGTTTCTTCTAGTTTATTTATTGTTTCTTCTTCTGTTTCTTTTTTTTCTGTTTCTTTTTTTAATCAAAGTTTTACTAAAACATCATTTATTCATCCTGTTATTTTATCCATTAATTCTTTTAAACCATTAGAAATTCATTCAAAAACTCAACCAAGTCATTCTTTTTTTTCTATTTTATTCATTTTGATTTCAAACATATTAAAATATATGATTATTATAATGATTTTGTTTAAAAAAAGCAAAAAATCCAGTAAAATATACTGGATTTTGTGCAATTGTATTTTACTAATTTATGCTTCTATCACTTCCATCTTCTTTTCTTGTTTTTCTTTTTTAAGTTTTTTAGAAATTAATAAGTTTGTTGGTCAGATAATTGTCAAAAATACTCAAATAACAGTAAATATATCAGCATAATATATGTTTTCTGATCATATATTAGCTAAAAATGTTTGACTAGAAACAATTATAAATAGTCATAACAAAGTATTTCGTAATTTATATTTTTTTATATAAGTTGGTTTTATTATATAAAAAACAAGATAATATAAAAATATTAAAATATATAATCAGTATACTACATTATTTTTATCCAAAAAAC
>CAZCTB010000019.1:0-4114 GCA_964501605.1 uncultured Candidatus Peribacteria bacterium | reverse complement strand
CATCTATTGCTTCATAAAACAAAAGCTCCTAAAATGGAGCATCGAAACTAATCCTTGATAATTGATAGGTGCTTCACAACAGTTTGATAAAACAAAAGCTCCTAAAATGGAGCATCGAAACAATCATACCATACCTGCTGGACTATACTGTTCTTGTTTATATAAAACAAAAGCTCCTAAAATGGAGCATCGAAACTGTATTTCTAATCGTTCAATGATCTTTTTTCTATGATAAAACAAAAGCTCCTAAAATGGAGCATCGAAATATTATCTTAATTTTTAGCTATATTTGATCGTGTAAAAATAAAAATAGTTTTGCAACATAGTATTTTTTTTTAATTTATAGTTAATTTTTAAGAATATATTACAGCATCAATATATAATCTAATTAAGTAAAATCTTTTAAAATAGATTATCAAAAAAATCCCATCAATTCTTATGGGATTTTTAAGTATTTTATAATTTTAAAATATTGTTATAAAAGATTTTTTGTTTTTTTATACAATCTGTTTCTATATATTTGTTTCATTTCAAGTACTTTCTTTATGATCACAAGACTTATATCACAATTCTTTTATCTTATCTATAAAAATCTGTCCATACTTTTCAAATTTCTTTTCTTTAATTCATTTTATTTTCAACATATTTTTTTTGCTTTGTGGCTTATATAGGGCGATACGTTTCAATACCTTATTAGAAAAAACAAAATATGCTGGCACATCTTCTTCTTTAGCAAAATCTAATCTAACCTTTTTAAGTTTTTCAAACAAATTTAAATCTTCATCTGATAACACTATATCATCAACTTCTTTTTCTTTCTTTTCACTTTCATTAATAGAAATTATTTCTTTTTCAAAATCTTGATGATCATTGTCTTCAACAAAAAAATCTATATTGCTATCTATATTATATACCTTTTCTTGAAAACTATTTTTTATAAAAATCTTGATTCTTTCATCAAAGAATATTTGCTCTTTTTTAACTTCTCAAAAGATCTTTAATCAATTAAGTGTCCTAGATCTACTTAATGCTGTATATGCTTGTCATCCAGTAAATGTGTTAGATAAGTCTATTTGACAGTTATCAAAAGTAAGTCATTGAGATTTATGTATAGTCATCGCATAAGCAAGTTGTACAGGAAATTGTGTATAAGTTCAAAGTATTTCTTCTTCTAATCTTCATCAATTAGATATAGTTACAATTTTATTATCTCGTCTATGTTTTTTTACATATATATTTTCTCTATTAATATCTATTTCTAAATACTGTTGATCTTCATAATCATCTATTCATATATCCTTTATAATTCAAACACTTCCATTCACCCAGCGTTTCTCAACATCATTTGTTACTAGCATAACTTTAGCACCAATTTTCAATCTAAGTGATTCTTCTACTTTTTTCATTGAATTTGGAAATAATCAATCTTCAGATGCATAAAACATTTCTTCTTTTCATTCTAATTCAGACAATCTTATATCATTTATATTTGAAACTTTGTTTCTATGCGTAGACAACAAAACTATTTCTTTATCCAAATTTTCAGTTTTTTGTTTATTCAATTTTTCTATATGCTCTTCATCAAATATTTCATATCTAATAGCATCCAAAATTTCAGCAAAGTCTTGATCATTTGCCTGCCTATAACTTTTTTTCAACTCTATTCACCAATAATTTAACTTTTTAAATGTTGTTGAATCAAAAAACCATTCACTATCATATGATTCTCATACCTTTTCTTCCCATTCTCTATTTTTAACAGGAGGTAATTGAAAAACATCTCAAACAAAAATAACTTGTTTTCATCCAAAAGGTTTGCTAATCAATTCATCGTTTCAAGTTTGTTTTGCCAAATAATACTTCATCATAAAGTTTACACAATCTATTATATTTGAAGATAGCATACTAATTTCATCTATCACTACAAAAGGAACCTTTTCCAAAATTTTTCTTTTATCTTTTTTTAATTTATATTTTCTATTTTTTTTATCTTTTATATAGTGTTGAATATCTTGAAACTTTACATGTTCTATTCACAAAGAGAAAAATGAATGAACCGTTTGTCATCAAACATTTAACGCTGATATTCAAGTAGATCACAATACCAATGGGTATTCATCTACGTTTTTTGCTAAATCAATTATATCTTTTATTAGTGTAGACTTACCGGTACCTGCTTTTCATGTAAGAAATACACAATCATTGGTTTTACTTACTAAATCAATAAAATTTAAAGCATCTTTATTATCGGCTCGTTTTTCTTTTAGTAATTTATACATATTCAGTCAATTTATATTTTTTAGCATTTTTTATTAGTAAAATAAATATTAATATATCAATCAAAAGTATATAAAAAACTTTAAACAACAAAAGGTTTAATAAAAATAAATTAGATAATGATTATATAGTTTTCAGTATAAATTATCTAAACCTTTTAATTTTTATAGAATTTTTCTAACTTTCTACTTTATCCAATATGGTTTTTTTATCAAATCATCATTTTTCTTTCTTTTTTTGTTCTCTTATCCTTTCTATCTCTTCTAGAGAAAATCACTTATTCTTGCATATAGCGTATATTACCTCCAATATATCCGCCAATTCTTCTTCAGATTCATCAATCATAAATTCAGAGACTTCTTCTTTCAATTTTTTTTGTAACATAAAAAACATTTCATTTTCATCTGCTACATGTGTAGTTGGGATCATACCATTTTGTTTGATAATTTTTGGTGTTTTGTCCCTTATTAGTTGGTTGTATCTAGTCATAGCATTGGGGCTATGGAATAAAGCAAAATTTAGCTTTTATTTCAAAAATATTTTATCCAAAAAACATGCATAAAGTTTTCAATCTACATATATACAGTAATCATCCAATCATATATCTCATTTTATGTTTTTGATATCTTTTTGATACAGTTCTTTTTCAAGATCTTTTTTATTAAAATTTTCTATAAAATATTTCAATTCTTTCAGTGCTAATTCCATAGATATTTTGTCATTAGAATAAGTTTTAATGATTTTTATATACAAAAACATTATTGCAAATTTAGCTCTTTGCTCATTAGTCATATCATATCTATCATTTCGATTAAATTTATTCAAAATCTCATAATCATTTTCTATTTTATACATACCATTTTCACTAGCTCATTTCAATTGATCTGTGACATTAATTTCATTTTTGATTATTCCATCTATTTGTTTCATCATATAAGCTCTAGTTTCGTAATCTTGGAATATATTTATTAAATTATCTGAGTTTATTATTATTCATTCTGCAGTATATCTTCTAGATTTGTTTATAACCTTAAATTCATCTGCATTTACAAAATTTATAATTTTTCAATCATAATATATTTTATTATTTTTCTTTACATAATTTTTTCACAAATCAATTATTTCACTATCTAAATCTCAATTTTCATTTGTTGATTCTCAAGTATTTAGATCTCAAGTTTTAGAAATAGTTTCTCAATTTATTCAAATTCATTCATCTTTTCAAATTCATATTAATTTAGAAAGTATTAACCACAAAACAAATCATACAAACAATATGATAAAAACTCTTCTAAAAATTAATAATAATTTATCTATTCTAGTATCCTCTTCTTCATAATAATTATTCATTGTTAATGCACTAATAAATTTAAAAACCACTTTACTAATTTAATATATTTATTACAGTATTATTTTCAAGATTAAACAAAAAAAGCAGAGTAGTTCTGCTTTTTTAATATTTCTAGTATTGAATTACAATTATTTACCCAAAGATCACAATAAATCTCTTTTGTGTTCTTCTTCATCCATTAATATATCTTCCAATATTCTACGTTTACCGTATTCTCACAATTCTTCAGCCATTGCAATCAATTCTTTGTATATGTTTATAGCTATTTCTTCTCATTTAAGATCTTGTTCTAGCATTTCTTTCGAATCTTCTGATGTTTCTCTTTTTTCTACTTCTATACTTGGTGTAGCTCACAAATCTCATATTATGTCTGCTACTTTGATAGCATGACCTAAATTTAAATTTGAAAACCGACAGTAAGAGAGTATTATAAGGTAAGGACTTTATATACTCAATAATGAAATATGTGACACTTGACCATAGAAG
>CAZCTB010000018.1:0-7900 GCA_964501605.1 uncultured Candidatus Peribacteria bacterium | reverse complement strand
CCTAAAAAACTTGATTTATAGTATAGAAATCTTATATAATTTAGTTATGTAATTATTTTTTATTATTTAATCTTTTAAAAAATGAAAGTTATTTACGTTATAGCTTTGATTCTAGTAATTGTTGGTGCTTTAAACCGAGGTTTAGTAGGGTTTTTTGATTTCAATCTTGTAACATGGTTAATGAATGTATTATTTCCTGCAATGACAGATCCTGAAACTACAGAAATTTTAGCAAATCCTAATGCTACTTTAGTAGCAAACATCGTATATGATGTTGTATGAGTGTCTGCTATAGTAGTTCTTTTGATGAAAATCTTTGGATGCAAAAAATGTTGTAAATAAAACAATTTAAAAAATAAAAAAGCTCTAATATATTAAAAATATTGGAGCTTTTTTAAAATCAAAAACATTTTTATATCTTTTTCATATCATTTAATAATTTTTGTTTCAATTCAGTATCAATATTTGACTTTAATAGTTGTTTTAAAAAGTCCTTTAATGTACCAGAAATTATTTTTTTTATATGACCATTTTTTTTCTCTTCACTATTTAATGTAGACAACTCTTTGTCCCACCACAACTGCATTTGATTTAAAGTGTCTTTTTCTTGTCAATCCAAATCTTGCGGAGAAACAAAAACCTTATTTAAAATTCAATCTGATATATTTTCTCAAATATTTTTTGCAAAACTTAATAGTCAACTCCATAAGAAAGTGTTTTCAATATATGAATCTAAAAAATTATCATAAAACAATGATGCACAAACATAGTTTCTGTCTGGTTGCCAAGACTTTGTTTCATTATTTTTTTGATTTTTACGAAGCTCAAACTTACCATCTGTGCTAGCATACTTAGAAAATTGCATAGATATAACCTCATAAGGTAATCAAACTTTCTCTGCTAATACTTGTTTATAATGCTCCTGAATAGCATAATTATCTACACATATTATCAAAGAAAACATATCATTAAATAACTTTTGTTTGTCTATAGGAGAAGACATATCATATTTTTCTCTCAACATTTCATAAACTTGTAAAAAAGCATCTTTTGAATCAGAAATAGACTTCTTGAAGATATCTTTTCATCCATCAACATTTGCTAAATCATCCACATCTTTTATTTCATTTGGCAATACAATCATCTTTGGAAAAATATCTTCTCTATAAGCTATTTTTAAAGCTCTAATTGTCGCATTTTTACCTGCCTCATCATTATCAAAAAGTATATATATATTATCTGTATATCTTTTTATCAATTTCATGTGCTGTTCTGTTACGGAAGTACCACAAGTAGCTACTCATATTGGCAATCCAAGTCTAGCTAAAGCAATTACATCCATTTGTCATTCAACCAATATCAACATATCATGTACTCTTACATTAGTTTTAGCAAAATTTAATCCATAAAGTATTTTTGATTTTTCAAAAGCCGCATGTTCACTGCTATTTAAATATTTAGGTTGATCTTTTGGATCCAAAACCCTAGCACTAAATGCCACAACATTATTTCTAGTATCAAAAATAGGGAAAGTTATTCTATTTCTAAAAAAACCAAAATAATCTGATTGTCATTTCTTAGCTAAAGAAGATTGTATCAAATCTTGTTCATTAAATCCTTTTGTTTTTAATTTTTGAATCAAATCATAATGACTATCAGGAGCAAAACCTATACCAAAGTCATTTATTAATTTTTCAGACAAACCTCTATCTTCTCTAAGATAACTCATAGCATTTTCTGACCTTTTCAAATTATCTACAAAAAAACTCTGAGACAATTTATGTACTCTCTTTATTTTTTCTTTTTCATCACTAAATTCTTTTGATTTGGCAGAGTTAGTTATATATTCTGAAATATCTAATCTCTGCTCATCTGCAATCATTTTTACAGCATCCATAAAGTCTATCTTTTCATATTCCATAACAAAAGTAATTACATTTCATCATATACCAGAACTAAAATCTTTAAATATCTGCTTTTGAGGAGATACCATAAATGACGGTGTTTTTTCATTTTGAAAAGGAGATAAACCAGAAAAATTACTACCAGCTCTTTTAAGATTTACTCTTCTGGAAATAACATCTACTATATCTACATTATCAACTATATAATCTGCAACTTTTGCCATAAAAAATTTTATTATAAACAAACTAAACAATACAAAAACAAAATAAAAAAAAAAGATAAAATTAAATCAAAAAACACAAATTTATTTTATCTTTTTTATTTTTATATAAATATATAAAACTACTTATGTTTTTTCTTAACAAAAAACCCTGTAACAAACAAAAGTCATATAACAATAAGCAATAATCCTCCTACAATTGTACGTAAAACATACAATCCAATAACCAAAAGAATTATTCATAAAACCATATAAATTTTTTCTTCTTCTGTAGCCATAGACCACCAAGAACCCACTCAAGAAATAACTTTTTTAGATTCTGCTTCAACTTTTTTAGCAGTAGTCTTAGTTGTTTTTTTTACATCATCAAAATTTTTCTCAAAATTTGATTTTTTTGTTGTTGTTTTTTTAGTTGGCATTTCTAATAATTTTAGAATTTAAAACCTTCTACATGTATTATATTAATTTTATCATTTATAATCAAGACCTTATAGGTTTTTCAAAAAAAAACAATTAACTACGTTCTACTTCTAACTTTATTTTTTCAGGAACAATAGACTTAGGAACTATAATTTGTAATATATTGTCTGAAGTAAGTTTGCTGTGAATTTTATCAAAATAAGCTTGTGGTGGAAGATCTAATTTTTGTTCTATATCTCATCGATAACAATCCTCTTTTAATGGTACACAATCATCTTTCAGTTCTATTTTTTTTCTTTCTCATCTAATTACTAATCTATAATCATCTATAAATATATCTACTGTCTCTTTTTTTACTCAACCCAAAGGCATAATTATTACCATTTCGTTTGGTGATTCATATATATCATAAGGTATATTTATACTTGATTTCATTATATTTTATTTATATATATATTAAAGTTTTGCTAATAATTTACTAATTGTTGAATTGACCATATCAGGATGATAAACATATCTAAAGACTATTTCTCATACATTTCAATATTCATCATCATCTCTTTTACCAGCCTCTGACAAAAATATTAATTCTCAATTATTAAATAAACTATTTATCACACCAGATTTTCTAACAGAAATAGATCTAATATTTTCAAGTTCAATAGATTTAGATATCCTTTTAAAAAATCACTCTTGATTATATCTAACCAAAGAATTTGGCTTTATTATTATAAAATCCATCCTATAATCTAAATAATATTTAATAACTTTAAAAATAGGTATCAATCGCATTCAAACAAAAAGTAAATTCATAGAAATCAATAACCATTCCAATTCAACATTAGAAAGTGTTAGTGTAAGAGCAAAAACCAACAAAAGCGTCCAAAAAATACCAGGTATAACGACCTTTAACCACAAAAATAGTCTACTCTTGCTTATATGAACAATATTTTCTTTTCAATGTCTTTCTATATTTTTTTCTAAGGTTTTTTTTTGAAACCTTGGATCAAATGTAGATATTATAGCCATAATATTTTATTAAGCATTAAAATTTTTTAATAAAATTCTGCTCAAAAATCTGGAAACACTCTAAACAAAACCTTTCATATTATATTTTTATCCATTACCTCATAACTTGCTCAATCATAACAACCTAATCCAAAACAACACAAAGAATCAGTGCTAAATCATCTATTGTCTCACAAAACAAAATACCCCTCCTTTATGTCAAATTCAGTTATACCACACCTAGTTTTTGTCTGTAAGTCTTCAGGCAAATAAATTTCATCCAAAACTTCACAATTATTTGTATCTGTATCACAAACAAAAACGGTTCAATCTTTTATTTTTACTGTTTCTCATGGTAAGCCTATAATTCTTTTTATATAAGGTATTGTCTTATCATCTGGAACAAAAACTATAATATCTCATCTTCACAAAGTATCAAGTCTTTGAGAAATTTTATCAACTATTATAAAATCATTTTCATGAAAAGTAGGAGCCATACTAGATCATACAACCGTATATGGATTGGCAACAAAAAATCTTACAAACAAAACTATACCCAACACAAACACCAAAAATGATAACATATCAAACAAATCTAAACAAACATTTCTAACTCTATTTTTTAATACTTTTCAAGACATTTTATAATATATTTATTTAGTAAACTTTTTTTAAAAGAAACAATAAGACCTGTAGAAAACACTCTTATCTTACTATTTTTGACTTTATATTCTATATACATTAAAATGGAACGTCCTCATCTTCCATACTAACATTTGATTCTTTATTATCATCAAAATTTTCTTCATTATTATTACTGTTATTATTTGACGATTTAGAATCTAAGAAAATAAAGTTATCAACTATAATTTCTGTGGAATATCTATCCCTACCTTCTGTATCTTGCCATTTTCTAGTTCTTAATCTTCATTCAATGTAAATCCTTTTTCATTTATTAACATATTCTCATAAAACCTCAGCTCATTTACCATAAGCAACACATCTATGAAATTCTGCCTCTTCGATAGAGTTACCATCTCTGTTTTTAAATTTTCTATTGGTAACAACAGTAAAATTTACTACAGATGTTCAACTACTCTCAATAGTTTTAACTTCTAAATCACTCGTAGCTCTTCAAATCAATTGTACTTTATTCAAATCCATTTTCTAAGTTTAGATTCTAAAATATGATGAAAAACATTCATCTTAATAAACTAATAATCAAAAAAAAACAAAAATCAATTGATTTTTCTGTTAGTTTTTTTATAAGATAACTCAGTTCAAAAATAAAAAACACGCCCAGGTGATGGAATTGTGCCAAAATTAAGTTAAAGGCACAAGTACAACGCAGTAGCTTTAAGTTAAGATTGAGTATCCCGCTGAGTAAAACGACTGCGGGAGTAGACTCCTATAAAAAAATATGCCCAGGTGATGGAATTGGTAGACATGCTAGACTCAAAATCTGGTGGCTTCACGGCCGTGTGGGTTCAAGTCCCACCCTGGGTACCATCTAAAACAATTACACAATACGTGTAATTTTTTCTTTTTCTTGATTTCTTCAATTTTTTTCTTTTTTTATTTTTTTATAAATAAATTTGTAAAATATAATATTAACAAAAAAAAAGGAGGTTATTATGGGATTCTTATTATTTGACTTAATTTTTGGAAAAGAAGAAGACGAAACAAAATGCACACAATGTAATGGAACTGGAGTCTATTCGGTAAGAGGAGCGAGCGGAGAATGTCTGGGTTGTGGTGGTTCTGGATTAAGAGAGGACCAAGAAAGAATAGAATTTTGGGACAAAAATTCAATGGGCTTCTATGATTAATTTATTAAAACTCTCTATAATATTTATAGAGAGTTTTTTCTATATATAATAAACTTGACTTTAGTGCATTAAAGATATATTATCTAATACAATAATAGAGAAAATATTTTTTAATCATTATTCAAAAAATATGAACTCAAAAAAACTGAAAGAAAAATACTATAATGATTACAAAGAATTCTTTGTAAAACACAATATAGTAATTTCTATGCCTCTGCTAATCAATCGGGCACGAGACATAAGAAGTTACAAATGAGTCTCTATAAAACAAAAAATACCATTACGTATATATGGATGAGCAAGAGTAACTAATTCTGGGAAAATTGAATTAAAAGAAATAACTAAACAAAATATTTATACAAACGAAGAAGAAGACCATATATCTAAAAAAGATATCATAGACTACGCACCCTATATGCAAGATTTAGAGGATTATTTAAACGAAAAACACAAAGATATAATAAAAGAATATGGTTGAATAGAAATAAATATATTTTCAGAAGTAAGTAGAGGTATATGAATGTGATATGATTCTGTTTTCTCTATGTTAATAGGATCTATAATATTAAGACTAAAAAAACAACTAACACCAAAACATATAGAAAAAATACAAAAATCAAAAATTTCAGAAGTCTTAAATAAAGACAAGATATTTATGGAAACCTTTATGGAAGCTATTACAATAAATAGAAAAATACTTTGATACGGATTTTTTTGAGACAAAACATCATCGTTTTTTCCGTGACAATATCCAGTAATTACAAATGCAACATTATTAGAAAAAAACTGAGAAACATATGTATATCATTATTATTGATTCAAATTAAATGAACTGTTTGATGATCTACCAGAAAGACCGTACACATCAATAGATTTTTGACTAATATTTTCATGACAACCAACATTTATGGAGCAAATATTGTGAACATACACAAACAACACTTGATGATTTGATGATATCAGAGAAGAATTAAAAAAAAACATAGAAAAAAAATTTATGCCAACAAACACAAAAAAAAATCCAGACTTTTTTTGATTGTTAAATGACTCTGAAAAATGATACCAAGCATACTGATCAGTAATGTGAATATTGAGTTTAAAAATATTACATTTTATACACAAAGCATACCAGAGATCCTATGATGAGTTTCAAATGAAAAATTTATTTAAATCACTAAGAAGAAACAATTATTATCAATACATTAGTAGGCCTTATGCCAAAAGGTACGACTGATTTAGAACAAGTCTTATTGAACATTTTAATTGAGATACTTCATGGCTATCAATATTCCCAAATGATACATGAACAATTTGATGATGCTTTGTTTTTACAACACCATTACAGGTATATAGAAGACACATCCAAAAAAGTATAAAAAAAAGCAAATACGAAGCAAGAAAGTTAGTATATTCTAGTTGGGAAGATTGAATAGAGTGAGATTGATTGTTAATAGAACAAGATATAGAAAACAATATATTTTCAGAATTCATAGAACCAAATAATTATATATTAAAAAATATAGACTGATCTAATGAGTTATGAAACCATGAAGATTTAATTAAAAAAACTAAAGATTGATTATTATTAGACACAATAGATAATAAAATATATTTAAATTGAAAAAAACTAACTTCAAAAGATTTGCCTTCACAAACCACCACAATAGAAACATTATGATTTCTTATACACAACATATGAAAAGAAATATCAAACAAAGAATTACCAAACTCTAGTTACAGCAAAAACAAAAATGAAATGCTAGGAAAAATTATCTTACCAACAATTAAATTACTAGAAAATAAACTAAAAAGAAAAATACCACTTATATGTAAATGAAGCATATACGACTTCTACATAAAACTAGAAAAAACAGATATACCAATATATATAATTCAATCCATATAAGATTTATTAATTTTTTCTTAATTTCTTCAATTTTTTTCTTTCAATAATATGATATATATAAATATAATATTTTTATATATTTATATTAAAACCATGCTAAACAATCACACTATTTGAGAACCATGCCAATTTAATCTAGAAATGGGAAACGGCCAATGATGATTGCCAATTCATTGACAAGTGCCAAATAATTTTTCATGATCACAATGACAAGCAATGTGAAGTTGAAACTATATAAAACATTTAGACAATTGATGAGATTTACATGTGCATGCACCAAACTGAATTGTAACATGAGCAAAATTTTTTGATCAAGGTCGTATAACAACATTAAACAACACACAGGCTGCATTAATGGATACATTACCATGAACAATAAAAGTGGATACAACTTGACAACGATAATTAATATAGAAATTTATTAAATAACTAGTCAAAATACAATAAAAAAGCCTCAATGTTAAATATTGAGGCTTTTTTCTTTTTTTCTTCAATTTTTTTATTTTTCTATTTTAACCTAAATTTAAATTTGAAAACCGACAGTAAGAGAGTATTATAAGGTAAGGACTTTATATACTCAATAATGAAATATGTGACACTTGACCATAGAAG
>CAZCTB010000017.1:0-4757 GCA_964501605.1 uncultured Candidatus Peribacteria bacterium | reverse complement strand
AACAAAAAGAATCTATAGAAAATCTACCAAAACTAGAAAAAGAAAATTTTAAAATAGATAGTACAGACTGGAAAGAAATAGAAGATCCAAACGGAGTTAGGGTAAAAGAAAATCCAGAATGAGATGTACGAGAATATTTGGAATGAGATTATAAATGAGAACAATTATTTACCAACGCATCATCTATTAGAGAAACAAAAAAAGCTGGTAAAAAACTCCCAAAATCATGGACTGTGTTTGAAGATATTATAGAGAAAAAATATAAATGAAATTATCAAGATTTCTTAGAATGAGAGAATATTAAATTTTCTGGTTGGCGTAATCCAGACAGCAAGGAGTTCAACAATATCGATAGAGAATTCAGTTTGTGGTGTGAGGATGTTTCCTGCTTCTACGGCCGCAGGAATAGATGGAGTCATGACTACAATAATGGATATTATGGTTTCTTTGTTCGTTGTCTTCAGGACTAGATTAGTATTAAACTTTTATAAAAAGCTGAGAATTATAATTCTCAGCTTTTTGTTTTTGTAAAAAAAATAACTTGATTTTTGTTTTGTAAAGATTATTTTTGACAATGAATTTTATGTAGTAATTAATCTGAATATGGTATGTATAACAAAAACGTTTTCGAATGTGTGATTGGAGTGATATGAAATTTTGGTAGAAGCAGATTGTAATAGATCTTTACCCAATATTGATATTATTGGCTTGCCCGATGCGGCTATTAAGGAATCCAAAGAAAGAATAAGAGCTACTTTTCGCAATGTAGATATCAAATTGCCAAACAAAAAGTTTGTATTAAATTTAGCTCCATCCAATGTCAAAAAGGTTGGATCTTCTTTTGATCTGCCTATGGCTGTTGCTATACTGCTTTTGTTGCAAGAAGGAAAAGTTTGTAATCAAGATATGATAGATAAGTCTTTATTTTTTGGAGAATTGTGATTAGATGGTAAAGTAAAAAGGGTTAATGGACTTCTAACTTCAGTAATTTCAGCTATTAAAAAATGATACAAAGATTTTTTTGTGCCTAGAGAAAATATTTATGAGTTAGAGTATATCCCCAATATTAATATTTATCCTTTAGATCATTTTGAAGAATTGGTCAAATATTTTGTTTATTGAGATCAATTGGATTGTGTTACTGAGACAAAAAGTATAGAAAATTTATATAATTTTTCTTTTGATACTGAGGTAGATTTTGCTCATATTAAATGACATATGATAGCCAAAAGAGCCTTGAGTATTGCAGCTGCATGATGACACAATTTGCTGATGGTTTGAGCTCCTGGTAGTGGTAAAACCATGTTGAGTAAGGCTTTACAGAGTATATTGCCGCCACTTTGATTTGAAGAAATTTTGGAAGTGAGTCAGGTTTATTCAATACTATGAAAATTGACTAAAGAATGTCCTTTGGTAGTCAAGAGACCTTTTAGACAAGTGCATCATACAGCGTCAAAGATATCTATCGTGTGATGAGGAAGTGCATTAAGTCCTGGAGAGGTTAGCATGGCACACAAGGGTATTTTATTTTTTGATGAATTAACAGAATTTCCTAGAGAAACATTGGAAGTATTGAGACAGCCTTTGGAAGATAAAAATGTGAGTATTTCTAGGGTGTCTGGTTCAGTAAATTATCCTGCCAATTTTATGTTTGTAGCTAGTATGAATCCTTGCAAATGTGGTTATTATAAAGATCCACAAAAATCTTGTAAATGTAGTATCAATGAAATTAGAAAATATCAAAACAAAATTTCTGGACCATTGATGGATAGAATAGATATGATACTGGAAATACCAAGAGAGAATATTGATAAATTGTTGGATAATATAAAATCAGAGAGTAGTGAAACCATTCAGTCAAAAGTAATTAAAGCTCGAGAAGTACAGCAGAAAAGGTTTTCAAATACAGATATTTCTTGTAACTCTGATATGTGAAGTAGAGATATAGAAAAATATATTTCTTTATCAAAAGAAGTTAAAGAGTTTTTGTCTGAAGCTGCAGAAAAACTTACTCTTTCTCCAAGAGTAGTTCATAGGATTATAAAACTTGCAAGGACTATAGCTGATATGGATGGAAATGAAAATTTAGAAGTGAAGTATCTAGCTGAAGCTATGCAATATAGGTCTAAGAGTATGTTTGTGGAGAGTTAGAGTTTAGTTGTTAATTGTTAATTGATGATTGTTTTTTTCTTTTGTCATTCCGACCGAATTCCGTCTTCGCAGGATTGCGAGACGGGAGAAGTGGAGGAATCTCTTTAATATTATAATTGAAAATGAATGAATATTATGTGTATATAATGGCTAGTGAATCAGGTACTTTATATGTTGGTATGACTAATAATTTAAAAAGAAGAATCTATGAACATAAAAATTGATTGGTTGATTGATTTACAAAAAAATATTGATGTAATAAATTAATATATTATGAATCTTGAAATGAAATAGAGTATGTGATATTGAGGGAGAAACAAATAAAAAATTGGAATAGGAAAAAGAAAGAATACTTAATTAAGTTATTTAATCCTATTTGGAAAGATTTAGAAAAAGAAATATAGTTAAGGGATTTCTCCGCTCGTATTCACTCGGTTGGAATGACATATGGTGTTAAACTGCAATATCGAATTTTATCCTAGCTTGAGGTTCGTATCATTCAATAGTTGTGTCTGTATATTCTCGATCAAATATTGAAGTGAAATTTTCTGTGTTTATTGATGGTAGTTTTGCAGGAGTTCTACTAAGTTGTTCTTTAGCTCATTCCATATGATTTGAATATATATGTGTATCTGCCAAAAATCATACTAATTTTCATTCTTTTAATCATGCTTCTTTTGCCAATAAGTGTAATAGTAAAGCATAACTTGCTATGTTGAATGGTAATCCAAGCATAGAATCTACAGATCTTTGATTTCGTAGAAGGTGTAATTTTCCTCATGATACTAGTACTTGAAATCAGTAATGACATGGAGGTAGGGCCATTCTATGTAAAAATTGAGGATTCCAAGCTGAAACTATCATTCTTCTGTCAAAAGGTTTAGTTTTTAGTTTTTCAACTAGGTTTTTTAGTTGATCTATTCCTGGAGTTTTTGGTTTTTTATCCCATGATGTGTATTCTGCTCAGAAATTTCTCCATTGAAATCAATATATTGGTCATAATTCTCTTTCTTCCATCATTTTTTTCTTGGTTTCTTTATCATGTCAGTATGGTACTTTATCTGGAGAGCATCGTTCATCTCGTATATGGTTGTTTCTTTCTATTAGTCGATTTTTGTCAGTAAGTCATTTTATGAAAAATTCTAATTCAGATGCTATTAACCTAAATGGTACTTTTTTTGTAGTCAAAAGAGGAAATCCATCTTCCATGTTGTGTTCAAAGAATACTCCTGGTACAGAAATTGTTCATGTTCAAGTTCTATCTTTTTTTTCTATTCATTCATCCATGATTTTTTGGATGATATCAAGATATGCTTTCATATGATTGGTTAAAAATTAAAAGTTTTTAAATTTTATACTAATTTTTTTATAAGAAATATATTGTAAAAATCCATATTTTTTTGAAAATGTGATAACCATTTTATATCAGAAAAAGCAATATTGTCAAATTTTTTAACATTTTTTTAAGAATTTTGTGGATTTGATGTTGAAAAATCTATTAAAAAATGCATATACTTTAATATAGTTAGTTTAAATTAAATATTTATTATTAAAGTTTTCATTATGAGGAAATTATTTAGTTTTATGTTTGGAGTTGTTTTTGCTTTAACAATATTTGGGTTTGCTTTTTCTGATAGTGTTTTAGATTATTTAGATGATATTTGATGAGATATATTATTTTGATATTGATCAAGTGATCAAATATCTGTTGATAATATTGATGAAGATTCTGTGCTTATTGAGTCTCCTGTTTTAGTAGATGAATTTGATGATATTATAAATGATTATACTTTGATGTATTGAGAATATCCATTGATAGATGTATTGGATGATCCTACTTTGTTAGATTATAGTATGGAAAAATCTTTTGAAAATCTTGATCTAGATTGAGGTTCTAATTTTACAATGGAATTAACTAAAAGTGATGATTTAGATGAAGATAAAATCTATTATGTTGTTTCTGTTCCAAGAGATGAAGCAGGTAGTTTGTGAGAAATATCCAATGAAATGTGTTTTAGGTTGGTTGATCAAATATATTGAGAATGAGATGAATGTGAAAATACAGACGTTTCAACTTCAACACATTCTGCGTGAGCTGATATGAGTTTGGCAAATGTTTCTCATACTATCAATTGAGATACTGTGACATTGAGTTGGGTTTCTATAGATGGTAGTGATGAAATTGAAATATTTTTGTGGGATGAAGAGGCTGGTACATTTAACAAACTATCTACTGTAGAAATGGATAGTGAGTCTTATTCTTTTGATATTAATGATAATGGTGAGCATATAGTTAAATTTATTCCTAGTAATTGATGAGTAGAAAAAAACTATACTTTTAATGCTATGGGTATAGAAGAAACAGATGATCCAGCTCCTACTGTTACTCCTGTGGTAGTATGACCAAAAGAGAATATTATTGCTATATTGATAGGTACTATATTTATATATCTAGTTTATAGAGTAATCAAGTCTAGAAAAAAAGTTTAAATATCAATTTTATTTATTATAGGGTCTAGAACGGAATAGCTAAAAATTTCTAACATATTCCATTAAAATTTTCTTAAATTTAGTATACATATTTTCATTACTCAATCAACAGTTGA
>CAZCTB010000016.1:0-1680 GCA_964501605.1 uncultured Candidatus Peribacteria bacterium | reverse complement strand
ATACTTGAATTATATAAAATTTTTATTATACAATAATATATATTATAAATTTAAATATTTACTTGATATATGAAAACTAGAAATATTTTATATATAATCGGAATACTGATATTATTTTTTTGAATTACAAATTGACAAATTATAGAATATTATGGAGAAGCTGATATACTTTTTACATGAAACCTAGCTTGAATAGAAAATAACCAAAGCACAGTACAATTTAAATATTGATGAAATAGTTTTTGATGATTATTTTTCATAAAAAAATTAGAAACTTTAGAAATACCAGAAACAGTAAGATTATGATCAAACATAAAAACTTGTAATAAAAAAATTACATGAGTTTACTATAACAATCAAAGGTGAATTAGATTTTGGCCATTAGACGAAGACACTCTAACAACATTAAAAAACATACCCTGAAATTATGATAACACACAAATTACATGATGATTTTTTACAAACTGTGACTGAAATACAGAAAATCGAATATACTGAAACATAACACATACTGTATGATGATACAATTACGAACTTATAGCATGAGTAGAATTAAATTTTTGATGGAATACTTATCTAAATTTTTGATCAATCATAAACTTGCCAAGACTATCACAAGAATTAATTTTTATATCTAAAAATGATTGATTATTTATTTCATGACATATTTTTGATAATTATGGATGAGTAGGTATAGTTTGGTGAAGTGGTCAATGTGTAGATATCCGATATACAAATCCAAATACAATTTGCTCTGGAGAAATATTTACACAATATAGTAGTTGCGGTAATATTAAAATACAAATAGGAACCAAAAATTGTGAACAAGAAAATGAAGAACAACACTGATCTGCATGAGTATTGTGTGCTTATGATGATGAAGAATATTTAGAAAGATGAATATTCAAAGATACAGAAAATCATCGAGCATTTGATTATATAGAAAACATGCGCCAATCTTGTCTACATAGATGAAAAGATACAAATAAATGATTGCGGATATATTATCCAGATGATTATATAAAAAAATCAGAAACTATAAAAACACTATCAAAAATAAGAGGTATTGTATTTGATGATTTTACAATAGATTCAGAAGATAAATATTACCCATACGAAACAATTTTTGAAGATGTATGAAAAAACTATTGGTTTGTACGATATACAGATTATGCTTTATCAAGATGAATAATGAATTGACTTTATCAAACAATAAATGATAAAAGGTTTTTTTATCCAGAAAGTTATATAACAAGAAATGATGCAATAAAGAAATTAATAGAAATATATAATGAAATAAACTGAGATACACCATTAAATAATAGTTCAAATCTTGTAGATATAAACCCATGAGACCCATATTACAATTATATCAGACAAGCTGAATCATTATGAATCATAGAATGATATAGACAAAATAATGGAACATATAAATTTGAATGAGATAGATATATAAGCAGAGCTGAATTTGCAAAAATAGTATCAATACCTTTTGAAAACTTATTAATTTGATACTAAAAAATTTTTATATACAAATTTTTGACAAAGAAAAAAAACTGATTATAATAATGTAAATTTATATCACCTACATTAAAGGGTGAAAACCGACACTGGGAAAGTTTTATGAGTATGTAAGTGGAAAATCTCGTTTGGTGTTTTAAATTTCAGTACTTTCATTGG
>CAZCTB010000015.1:0-2424 GCA_964501605.1 uncultured Candidatus Peribacteria bacterium | reverse complement strand
CCAATGAAAGTACTGAAATTTAAAACACCAAACGAGATTTTCCACTTACATACTCATAAAACTTTCCCAGTGTCGGTTTTCACCCTTTAATGTAGGTGTGACAAAAAACTATTATCATATAACATTTTCAAAAAAAGCATAGCACGCAAACAAAAAAAGTGCTACTTTTTCTTGAAATATAAAAGAAAATAATTATCATAGCACCATCATCACTTTAGTGATACAAAATTAGTAAGTAGCTCATGCTAATAACTAACTGTGAAAATCTAATATTAGATATTTTACCATTAGTAATTAGCTAGCAGCCACAAGCTAAAAATTTTAAATCTTAAAAATTTTTTAAACATGTGAAAAGTAATTTGAATCGATTTAGGAACAACAAACTCTTGTGTTGCATACATGATGTGAGACAAATCCAATGTAATTGCAAATTCAGAATGAACTAGAACTACTCCATCTATAGTTTATATCAAAAAAGATGAGATGTTGGTAGGAGATTTAGCAAAAAGAAAAGCTATATTAGAACCAAAAAATGTAATCTTTGAAACCAAAAGATTTATTGGTAGAAAGTATAAAGAAGTAAAAGATGAAGTAAAAGATATGCCATATGATATCAAAGAATGAAAAGATGGTGGTATATTAATTACTATCGACAACAAAGAATATAAACCAGAAAAATTATCTGGATTTATTTTGAAAAAAATCAAAGAAGATGCAGAAAAATTCTTATGAGAAAAAGTAACTCAAGCTGTAATTACAGTACCTGCATATTTCAATGATGCTCAAAGAAACGCTACCAAAGCCGCATGAGAGATTGCATGACTTAAAGTAGAAAGAATTATAAATGAACCAACAGCAGCATCTTTAGCTTACGGAGAATGAAAAAATAAAGATGAAAAAATAGTTGTATTTGATCTTTGAGGATGAACTTTTGATGTTACAATACTAGAAATTGGATGAGAATGAACATTCCAAGTGTTATCTACAAGTGGAGATACACAACTTGGATGAAAAGACTTTGATCAAAAAATTATAAATTACTTAGTAGATTCTTTTAAAACGAAAGAATGAATAAACTTAAAAGAAAATGCAATGGCTATGCAAAGACTTAAAGACGAAGCAGAAAAAGCAAAAATGCAACTTTCTCAAGTAGAAAGAGTAGATATAAGTATACCATTTATATGTACTGATGACAAATGACAACCAAAAAATCTTGCTGAAAGTTTAACTAGAGCTCAATTTGAAAACTTAGCAAAAGATTTATTGGAAAAATGTAAACAACCAGTAATACAAGCACTAAAAGATAGTAAATTAGACAAATGAGAGATTAATGAAATTATATTGGTATGAGGATCTACAAGAATGCCTGCTATCAAAAAAATAGTAAAAGATATCTTCGACAAAGAACCAAAATCAACAGTAAATCCTGATGAATCTGTAGCACAAGGTGCGGCAATTCAAGGATGAATAATACAATGAGATGTAAAAGATATACTTTTGATGGATGTTACACCTCTTTCATTAGCTGTAGAGGTAGAATGATGATTGGCACACAAATTAATAGAAAGAAATACTACAATACCAGCAAAAAAATCTAATATCTATACTACTGCCGCAGACAATCAAGCTGCAGTGACTGTGCATGTAGTACAATGAGAAAGACAATTTGCAAAAGACAATAAATCATTGTGACAATTTAATTTAGAATGAATACCAAATATGAGAAGATGACAACCTCAAATAGAGGTAACATTTGATATAGATGCAAACGGTATATTAGAGGTAAGTGCAGAAGAAAAATCTACTTGAAAAAAACAAAATGTTACAATACAATGAGCTACAAATCTTTCTGATGATGAAATTACAAAAGCAAAAGAAGATGCTGAAAAATTTGCAGAAGAAGACAAAAAAAGAAGAGAATTGGTAGAGTCTAAAAACAAATTGGAACAACTAACATATCAAATGGAAAATCTTCTTGAAGAAAATAAAGATAAACTACCAGATGAAGCAAAAGATGAAGTAAATAAATTAATTGCAGAATCAAAAGAGTTGAAAGAAAAAGAAGACGTAACAAAAGAAGAAATAGATAAGGAAATTGAAAGAATCCAAAAAGAATTCCAAGAACTTTATCAAAAATATCAAGCTGAAACAAAAAACACTGGATGAGATCCAGACACAGAAATTGATGATAAAAGTAAAGAAAAAGAAAAAAAAGATGATAAAGACAAAGAAGAAGTGATAGATGCTGATTAATATTATCTCAAACAATACAAAAACCTCGCCAAAAGCGAGGTTTTTTATATTTGCAATAAAAAAAATATTTAATATAGGGTCTAGAACGGAATAGCTAAAAATTTCTAACATATTCCATTAAAATTTTCTTAAATTTAGTATACATATTTTCATTACTCAATCAACAGTTGA
>CAZCTB010000014.1:0-1563 GCA_964501605.1 uncultured Candidatus Peribacteria bacterium | reverse complement strand
AAGCTCTTTTATCCATTTATCTAGTATTGGACGACTGGGATAACCAAGCTTTTTGACTGTGCGAGATACGCATTTACCATGCTCAATATAATAGTCAACGGCTATTTGTTTCTCTTCATCAGTAAATTTTGATTGTTTGTTAAAACCCTGATGAAGATCTCCATTCTGAGAATACTCTTTGTACCATTTCCAAAGGGCTTCCTTTGAAGGATAGCCCAACTCACGTATCACTGTAGAGTAACTGTTGTCGTATTGAATCAGTAAGTTGACAGCTTTTATTCTTTCCTGACAGGAAAACATGATGTACCTCCTAGCATTATACTAAATCTAGGTCCAGGTTTTTTGTCCGCTCCCCCGGTGGTCAACTTTTTCATTGACATTTACAAATACTAATCACTAAGCTTTTATTTCCATTTCTAGAAATAATTTTATCATCCAAAGTGGTCATTGTTAAAACATATCTGCTGTTTTTATTTAAATTTTCAGTTAAATTTATCTTCTTTCTATTATTCATATCTAAACATAATATGTTATTACTTTTTCTTTCATTAATTATTACAAAATCATTTAATAATTCAATAGAAAACACTTTCCCATCTCCTTTTGATAAAATTTTATATGTTTCATTTTCAAAATGATCATGTAGATATACATTTGCATCTCCATAATTATCATGCCAAACCGTATATTTCTGATTAGATATCGGATTCAATATATTCACATCTGATAATGTTAGTTGTAAATTCTTGTTGTTTTGCAAGTTATAAACATTAATATTTGTATTATCTTTCTCTTTATTCAAAAATGTTACAACTTCCTTCTTGATAGTAGCTCTATCAAAAGGTGATGTCATGAATACTTCATTACTTAAAGTAGTTATTGTTTTTTCAGATATATTATATATTTTCAAACTACAAAATTCTTTTTCATCAACTTCTGTTAACTCAAACCAAGATAAATATTTATCTGATAATGATACTATCATCGGTATTTTAGATTTTTCATCTTCTTTCGACCTAATAATTTTCAAATTTTTATCTTTCAAATTAAATTCATTAAATTTCCAATTACTATCCGGCGTACTTACTTGCCAAAACAAGCATTTACTATTCACTCTTAATTCATTCACATATATTTGATCTGAGATATTATTATAAGAATATAATGCATCAAGTTTCTTTGTTTGAATATTATAACTATATATTTCAGCCTTATTTGCATAATTACTATAATTATTAGTATAGTTTACTACATAGTAAAATACATCTTCATAAAACGCTTGATCTCCAAGTTTGCCTTTTTCTGGAACAGGTAGTACTACTTCTTCAACTTTTAGTTTTTTTATATAATTCTCTTTTTTTTCTAAAGAAAATTCTTCTGATATATCTATAATGTTATATTTGCTTATATGATACTTAAAATTATTATTTTCCAAATCTACATTATTACAACCTGTAATATTTATACAAAAAAACAATATCAGTATTATCAATATTTTAACTTTTAATTCAATATCGTATTTAATCATGTCTTCTCCCCTCTTTAATATGTTTAGAACCATAT
>CAZCTB010000013.1:0-24451 GCA_964501605.1 uncultured Candidatus Peribacteria bacterium | reverse complement strand
CACCTTTGCTATGAGCTATAGGCTATTAGTAATCAGCTAAATTTTATAACATAAAATTTATTAAGATGTGATTAATGCACTTAGAGTGAACAGAACAATGAAAGAAAATTTCTTTGGGTAGAATAAAAAGTAAATTAAAAAAACAATATGACTTTACAGAAGAACAAATAAAAAAAGTATTAGAAAAACAAGAAAACAATCCAGACAATATAAAATCAGAAATCAAAAGGATTGAAGAGTACTGTAAAGATGCATGAGAATATACTAGTTTTTCTGAAAACATAAGTCAAATGTTATATGATGAATTAGTAAAATAAATTAAATAATAAATTTATAATATAAAATTTAATATAAAATGTTGAGAACACACACTTGTTGAGAAATTACAGCCAAAAATATTTGACAAGAAGTTACAATATCAGGTTGGGTAAACAAAAGTAGAAATTTATGATGAATGACATTTATAGATCTTAGAGATCGTTATTGAATCACACAAGTTACTATAGATCCATCAAAAGTAGATACAGATGTCTCAGAAATTAAATCTGAATATGTTTTACAAATTACTTGAAATGTTGTATCAAGACCAGACGACATGATAAACAAAAACATGATTACTTGAGAGGTGGAAATAGAGCCAAACAAGGTAGAGATTTTGTCAAAATGTGATTTATTGCCATTTACAATTACAGAAGATCCAAAAACCAGCGAAGAAAATAGATTTAAACATAGATATATAGATCTTAGAAGAAAATCTGTTTTGAAAAATATGGAATTTAGGACAAACATGGCAAAATTTACTAGAGATTGGTTTACAGATAGAGATTTTATGGAAATACAAACACCTATTTTTACTGTTTCATCTCCAGAGTGAGCCAGAGATTATCTTATACCATCTAGAGTAAATCCTGGAAAATTTTATGCACTTCCTCAAGCACCACAACAATACAAACAACTACTGATGGTTGGATGATTGGACAAATACTTTCAAATAGCTCCATGTTTTCGTGATGAAGATCCTAGAGCAGATAGACATAGTTGTGAATTCTATCAAATAGATTGTGAAATGTCTTTTGTAGAACAAGAAGATGTATACAAAGTAGTAGAATGATTTATGAAAGATATGACAAAACAATTAGTTCCTCACAAAAAAATTACCACAGATTTTTTGAAAATGAAATATGTAGACGCTATAGACAAATATGGTACAGACAAACCAGATCTTAGATTTGGTATGAAATTTGTAGATATGACACAAGATTTTAAAAATTCAGAATTTGGTGTTTTTAAAACTGTAGCAAACACCTCCAAATGATCTATCAAAGCTATGAAAGTAGAATGACAAAACTTTAGTAGAAAAGAAATAGATGAATTGACAAAAGTAGCTCAAGAAGCTTGAGCAAAAGGACTAGCTTATATCAATTTTACAGCAAAATGACCACAAAGTAGTATAGTAAAGTTTTTCAAAGAAGAGGAAATAAAGAATATTCAAAACAAATTAGAAGCAAAAGAATGAGACTGTGTTTTGTTTGTTGCTGATAATTATAAGACAACAGTAAAAACTTTAAATAAAGTAAGGTTGAAAATTAGAGATAAATACAATTTAGTAAACAACAATGATCTTTGTTTTGTACGAATAGAAGATTTCCCAATGTTTGAAAAAAACGAAGAAACTGGAGAATTAGATTTTGCACACAATCCATTTTCAAATATTAAATGATGAACTGAAGCTTTTGAAAATCAAGATATTATGGAACTGGAAACTACACAGTATGATCTTATAATAAATTGATTTGAGTGTTTGTCATGATCTATACGTAATCATAATCCAGAAATTTTACTAAAAGTATTTCAAGCTGCATGATTGTGAGAAGCAGAAATAAAAGAAAAATTTTGAGCAATGTATCAGGCATTCAAATATTGAGCACCTCCACATGGTGGTTTTGCAATAGGATTTGATAGAGTGATGATGATATTGTTGGATGAAGAAAATATTCGTGAATGTTATGCTTTCCCTAAATCTGGTAGAGCAGAGGATATTATGATGTGAGCTCCCAGTGAGATAGATCAAAAGGAATTAGATATATTAAATATAAGGTTGAATTTGCCAAAAAAAGATTAAAATTTTAAAACCTATTGTTGTAGGGAACGGTTTTAAACCGTTCCTTACCTTAGTTTAGATTAAATTATAATTTTAAAAATGACAAAAGCATTAGTTATGTTCTCATGAGGACTAGATAGTTTACTAGTTATCAAAATTCTAGAAAAACAATGAATAGACTGTACAGCTCTCACATTCACTACACCATTTTTTTGAAAAGAAAAAGCAGAAAAACAAGCTAAGAAATTTTGAATAAAATTTATGACAATAGATATTTCAAAACAACATTTTGAAGTGGTCAAAAATCCCAGATATTGATACGGGAAAAACATGAATCCTTGTATAGATTGTCATGGATTTATGTTTAATTATGCCTGAAAAATAGTAGATGAACAATGATTTGATATAATAGCTAGTGGAGAAGTTTTGTGACAAAGACCAATGAGTCAAAACAGACAAGCTTTAGTCAATGTTAACAAATTAACATGAAGAGATATTCTTAGACCAATGTCTGCAAAATTATTAGAAGAAACTACATATGAAAAAGAATGATTAGTAGATAGAACTCAATTGTTAGAAATTGAATGAAGATGAAGACAGGCGCAAATAAAATTAGCTGAAGAATTTTGACTAAAAGATTATGAGGCTCCTGGTGGTTGATGCCTACTGACAGAGTGATGATATTCTAACAAACTTAAATCTTTATTAGATATTTTTTCAGAAGATATTTTACCATTAGACGCAGAATTAATAAAATATTGAAGATTAAAGATATTTGATCGATGATTTGGAATAATGTGAAGAAATATTGATGATAACAAAAAATTGGTAGATTTGATAAAATCAAAAAATAATTATTCTTTTTTTGTATTAAAAAATATTACATGACCAAGTGTAGTTGTTAAAATTATAAATTCAGAAAAATATTCAAGTTTAGATATTGAAAATCGATATTTAGAAAAAGTTTCAAAGTTAAAATCTGTAGAAAGAATAGAAATTATTGGTAAAAAAGTTGAATAAGAAAAACAAAACTATATACAGATAAATGTTATTTATATTTTTTTATTAAAATTATTATGAGTTGAAAAAAAATTGCTACTATAGCGGTATTGATATTCTTTTTAGCTTTTACAGCATTGTCAGCTGTGATGTATTTGGCATGACCAAAAGAAGATAATTCAGTAGAAATTATTGCTCAATGTGAGACTGCAGGATGAATTCGAGACGAAGAAGTACAAGAATGTTTTGAAAATCCAGAAGATATGGTTTCAGCAGAAGAAGAATGTAATGAAATTTGAGGTACACGATATGCAGAAAACGAAGTCTGCGTAAATTAGTCTCCTTTCATTCTGAGTGAAACGAAGAATCTATGAAATAAAATTGATAATATAAAAAATAGATTCTTCGACTTCACTATGTTTCGCTCAGAATGACAACAATATCACAATCATTTTATATTTAAACTCTTACTATGAAACTAATAGTAGATCCATCACAAAGATTTGCAAAAATGAGAGCTCATACTGCTACACACCTTTTGCATGCAGAACTTTCTAAAATATTTCCAAATACTAAACAAGCTTGATCTCTTGTAGATGATAATCTTTTGAGATTTGACTTTCAAGCAGATAGAATGCTTACAAATCAAGAATTGACCACAATAGAAAAAAATGTGAATGAACTAATTTTTCAATCATTACCTGTAAGTAATCAAGAAATGAGTACAGAAGAAGCTCAAAAACTTTGAGCTAAGGCTTTTTTTGAAGAGAAATATGGAGATAAAGTTCGTGTAGTATCTATAGCAAGTCATTCTGAGCCTACCGAAGGATACAAGTTAGATCTTTCATTTCACTGAGAATGACAGGTTGTTTCTACAGAACTTTGCTGATGAACCCATGTAGAAAATACTAGAGATATTTGAGCGTTTGTTATAGTAAATCAAGAAGCCGTAGCTAGTGGTATCAAAAGAATATCTGCTTATACTTGACCAAAGGTTTTTGAAAGAATATTGGAGCAAAGAGATATATTACAAGAGATTCAAAATAAACTTTGAGTGAAAGCAGAAAATCAAGTTTTAGACAAATTAGATAAAGAGCTAAAAGAAAAAGAAGAAATGGAATCGAAATTCGAATCTATTAACACAAAATTGATTATAGAAAACCTTAAATCTACAAACGCAAAATCCAATGAAATATTTGATAAAATAATAAACGTATCTCAAGAAGATTCGCTCAAAGAGCTATCTTTTAAAGACATTATTTTTCAAGCAAAATGATTGTTTCAAAATATTGATGTTATTATTTATAATAATGAATGATGATTTGCGATAATAACTCCAAAATCAGATAGTTCAGCCAAAACAATTGCACAAGATTTAGGTTTAAGATGAGGTTGAAGTGATTTAATTGTTCAATGAAAAGATCCTAAAATTTTAGAATTATTTAATTAAGAATGCCATTTACACAATCGCTCATAGCTAATTTAATAATTTGATCTACTTTAGTATTGTTGCTTTTTATACTAAGATTATTCAAAAAACAATTGGTTAAATACTTAGATTTTTTTATAGCCATGACAGTAGGAATACTTCTTTGAATGATATTTTTGTGATTTTTACCAGAAATTATTCATAGTGGATTAGATGAACATAAAATATGAATATTCTTTTTGATATGATTGTTTGCATTTTATATATTTGAGTTGTTTTTACACCATCACCACTGTAAAGATTTAGATAGTCACGATCATTCATTACATTCAAATAAAACTCTAATGTTTGTATGAACACTGATTCACAATATGCTTCATGGAGTTATAATATTTTCAGCTTTTTCTATAGGTAAAGAATTTGGTATTGCTACAACTATTGCAATATTACTTCATAGTATACCACAAAATACAGCTAATTATATTATGAATCACAACAAAGAATTTTATGTGATTTTAGCTGCATTGTGATGAGTAATTTGAGCCTTAATATTATTTCCATTTACAGATTTTCTAGTAGTAAATAAATTTGCCATAATATCTATAATATCAGGAGCTTTACTTTACTTAGCTTTATCTGATATATTGCCAGAATTTAAAAATAAATGATGAATTAAAATAAAAATATTATATTTACTGTTTATATTGGCTGGATTGTGATTAACAATTATTTTAAATCATCATTAACACTAATTATTCTGAATAAATTGAGAAAATTGTTATAGAGAGCCTGTTATTTCGAGTGTAGTAAAACAAAACCGAGAAATCTCTTTTAATATTTAAAAGAATCTCTCCATTACTTTTGCAAGTCTGCCGAATTCAGTCGAGATGACAATTTATTAATTAATAAAGCCACATGAGAATAACATCACGAAATGTAAATTGAATTAGAGCAGTACTAAAAAAATGATTTGATGAATGGATTAAAAAAGACAATCCAGATATTTTGTGTATACAAGAAACAAAAGCATTTGAAAATCAATTACCACCAGAATTTAAATATATTATGAGAGATTATGATTATATACGACATTCTGGTACAAAACCTTGATATGCTGGCACAGCTATTTTTTACAAAAAAGATTTAGAAATCATTTCAACTAAAAATACTTTTGATTGATTAGAAAACTTTCATGAACATGGTAGAGTAGTGGAGATTAAATTCAAAGCCCCCTTTATTTGAAAGGGGGTTGGGGGTTTTACTTTCACTCTACTAAACCTATATTTCCCAAATTGATGAACTAAAGCAAATGGTGACGAAATGCTTAGTTACAAATTAGATTTTTACAATAAATTCATCGATTATATCAATAAACTTAGAGATTCTTGAGAAAATATTATCACAACTGGAGATTTTAATATTTGCCATAGAGAAATAGATATAGCTAGACCCAAAGAAAATGAAAAATCTATTTGATTTCTCCCAATTGAAAGAGCAGAGTTAGATAAATTACAAGCAAACTGATACACAGATATATTTCGTTATTTCAACCCAGATTTAAGAGATCATTACACTTGGTGGTCTTATAGAGCTTGATCTAGACCAAGAAATGTTGGCCGAAGACTAGATTATTTCCGGGTATCTGATTGAGTAATTTCAAGAGTAAAAAAAATAGAACATCAAGACCAAGTAATGTGATCCGATCATTGTCCAATTAGTCTAGAAATAGAATAAGTATTGACATTTATACTTATAAATATATAGTTTAAAGACTTTATATGTTTTTTTATATATGAATAAATTAGATATAAGAGATAAAAAAATGAAAGAAGGTCTGATAAATCCAGTAAAATGAGTTTTCCCACGAACACAGACCAAGGAGTTGTTGTCTTCAAGACTTTATGAAAATTTACAAAGATCCTTATCTGATCCAGATAACTTTTTTCTTATAAATAAAAGTCATCTTAAAAAAAATAACAAATCATATAATAGAGAAATATTTGATATACTAACAGACTGTATTGTTATTGAAAAAAATAAGTTACCAAAAAGGTTTATAGAACTTTTTGATTTAGATTTAAAGTCTGACAATCTAGAACAAGATGTAAGAGAAATTTTTAAAAGAGCTAGATTTTTGAAAAATGCAAATTCTCATAGAATAATAATGATTGATGACAAAATAATTATCTTTAGAAATGAGGAAAAACTAATTCATATAAACGAGAATAAGAAATTGACACAATGAGAAAAAAGGCGTACAAAAATAGAAACTACATTTAATACGTTCAATAATATATATGATGCAATTAGGAGTCAGCATCATACAATCAAGTCAATTGAAAAATCACAAAATGATTATGAATTATTGCAAAATGAGATAATTTGATTGGCACAGGATCTAAAATCTTATTTTAAAGAAAATACTAAAGATGAAACCATAAAAAGAAAAATAGATAGTATAATAAAAGATTTGAATAATTTTAAAAATTCTAGGGTCTTGGCTGCAAAATTACATGATTTACAGACAATTAATTTTCAAAATAAATCTATAGATTCAAAGCATTTAGAATGAGCTCAAAACAAATTTAGAAAAAGATTTGATGATTTGACTATAAGTGTTTGAATAATCACAAAGCATTTAAATTTGATGGAAAATATACTTAGAGATCATGAATATGCTTTAGATTATCTGCTTAGTCAATTAAAGTTTACTGATAAAGAATTAGCTATATCAAACTACAATAGATCTTATGATGATATCTATAAAAAATATTGAGATATAGCTCCATTTAATACTTTCAATAAGTGGATAACTAAATACCAAAAAGACAAAGAATTACTTCCAAAATTTATTGATAAAATAAACTTATTTTTTGATATGTATAAAAGTGAGAATGAAAAAAAACTAAAAAATATTGATCTAAATACAAATTCAGAAATATCTACAATAAAAGATTCGATTTCTTCAGAAAAATTGGAAGAAAGTATAAAAAAATGATAATATTTATTCTATCCAATACTTATACAAATTTTCTTCTTCAAATTTTTTGGCAATATCTATAATATCTTCAATTTTCATATTTTTGTATATTCCCAACACCTCATCTATTGTTCTAATTTTTCAGTACAACAAATATTGAGATCATACAAAATTTGCCATTTCATCACTAGATTCTATACCCATTTGCAACTGTCCTATGTTGTATCCAATAGCTTTTTTAAATTCTTCTTGAGTAATATCTCATTGAGATATTTTTTTTAATTCTTCATAAATCTTTTCTACACCAAAATCAAATCTTCACTTTTCCAGTCAAGCCCTTATCAAAAACACTCAATTTTCTGGATTGGTATAATGTTTCGACATTATATAATAACACAGTCATTCTTTTTCTCTGATATTTTGAAACAGTCTAGAAGACATATTACCACCTAATATTGTAGAAAATACATTTGCTGCAAATCTTGTATCATCATTTCCATCAAATCATCTTGCTGATATTATTATATGATTTTGCTCAGTTCACTTCTTGTAAAAATCTCCCTTTTTCTTTGGTAAAATATCTTTATATTCTGGTTGTTTTATTTTTTTCTTTTCAGGTAAATCTTTAAATATTCATTCCAATTGCCTCTCAATTACACTTTGATTATCAATTTTACCTGCAACAATTATTACCAAATTATCTTTACTATAAAGTCATTCTTTATGTTTTATCAGGTCTTCTCTAGTGAATTTTTGTATATTTTCTTTTGGTCAAAGTGTAGATCGACCATAACTATTATCTCAAAAGTAAAATTCTTTCCATTTATCCATAACTAATGCTGCAGGATTGTCTTGATACATCATAATTTCTTGTATCACTACTCATTTTTCTCTTTGCATTTCCTCTTCTGGGAAATATGCATTTATCATCATGTCTCACAGTACATCTATAGATTTATTTACAAATTCTGGTGAAGATTTGACATAATAACCAGCATATTCATCACCAGTAAATGCATTAAATTCTCATCAAAATGTATCTACAGCTTCAGCTACTTCTTTTGGATTTTTATATTTTTTTCATCATTTGAAAAATAAATGCTCCAAAAAATGACTTATACCGTTTGTTTCTCTTGTTTCATATATACTTCATGCTTTTGCCAATATTTGTACTGTTGTAGAATTTGCTTCTTCCATTGGTACAAAAATACATTCTGCTCATCAAATTTTTTTAATTTCGTGTTTCATATTTCTAATTAATATTATAAATATATCCAATTTAGATAATTATCATTAAAAATAAAGTCCAAAACATAACATAGGAGAGATTATTAATAGCTCTTAAAAATAAGGTATTTACAAAATCTATTATAATTAATAGAAAAAGAAAATACTTGACAAATTAAAAAAAAGATGTATAATGCAAACAACCGTTTATATTCTAAATTGATGAAATGGTACTTAGAAACAAACAAAAAACAAAAAAACTTTACTCAGTATTAGGTGTAGTGATATTGAGTCTAGTAGGAATAAGTACAGTTTTCGGTGACACAGTTTCCGCGACAGAGGTATATCCTACAATTACCAATACACACCAAAAATCTAACAACTCTTCAAATTCTGTTGTAGATTCGCTATGAGAAATGTTTTCTAAATTTGTAGTTTTTGTAAAAGAGTGAATAGAAGAAAATAATTGAAAAACAACAAAACATAATTTTAATATTTCTCAAGATACAAATAATATATTGAACAAAGTACAATACAAATTTTCTGATATTTCAAATCATCCAGACAAAGAATATATAAATTTTATAGCAAATCAAAATATCGTATCCTCAAATAGAGAAAAATTTAAACCTGATAATTTTATTCGTTTGCATGAATTAAGCAAAATATTGGTAAATTCTTATCGTTTCAAATTGTGATACAATTTAGATACAAGTATTTGATTGACAAATGATAATTATTTCAAAAAGGCTTTGCCAAAATATTACAATACAGCATATGAAATGGGATTATTAGAGTGAGTTTATAATATAGAAGATTTTGAGAGATACATATCATATGAAGATTTAATGGTAGTTTTGTCAAATTTTAATGTACAATATCCAGAATTGATTAATTTAGATTATTTAGATATAGAAAATTCTGATCGTACATTAAAAAGGTGAGAAGTGACTAGAGTCATCGTAAATGCTCTAATGTTAAACAAAGATTATCAACTTACTTTTGTAGATACTATATCAAGTGAACATTCTCAAGCAATTGAAAAATTAGCACAACTGGAACTAGTGAATACAGACAATAAAAATTATTATCCTTCTGAAAAAGTTGTTCGTGGAGATTTTGTTGTGATGCTTGTAAAGTCTTATCTAAAAGCTACAGACCAAGAGATGTTTATTGATAATATGAATTTTGATATAGAAGATTTGGATTATAATTCAGCAGATGCTCCTTATATAGTTTATGCCCAAGAAAACGCACTTATTGATTATTTATTTGAAACTATTAGATGAAAAACTTACATTAATTTAAATCAAAATATGACTAAGCATGAAGTTTATCATACAGTATCAAAAGTAGCAAATGTAGCAATGAATTATGATATTCCACAAGCAGACAAAGAATTTATGACTAGGTGAGAATTAGCTCAAATATTGGTAGATAGTTTTAATTTTGATAATTCTTGAAGTTCTTTGGCCAATAGTCAAATTGAAAAATTTATAGATAATGTAAAATCATTTACAGAAACCAAAAAATTAGCTAGTCTAATTTTTTAAAAATATCTAATCGTAGGTATAGTTTCCCCGGTGTCCCGAGGGCAAGCAAACTGTACCTTACAAAAAATATATATGTCATTCTATTTTTTTTAGAAATGACATTTTTTTTATAAAACAACAGACTTTGTCATTACAAAGAATGAAGCAATCTCCTAATCCCATATTTATTTAACTCTTTACCCGTTTCGGGTCCCTTCTCTCTTACAGGGAGACAGTATCGCTGTGTTCAAATTCATCCCCTGTAAGTTGAGGGGGATCCGAAGGGTGCTGGGGTTTGTTTTTTTGCATTTTGAAACTCTTTCGTCCATCTTCTAAGGGGGACAATAATATTTATAATGAACACTCCCAAATCACATAAAGATTTTGATTGTATTATAGGACAAAACTTCGTGGTCAAAAATTTGTACATCATCCTTGAAAATTACTTTTTAATTTTCATTGAATGATGGATAAATTTTGTTTTATAAAATTTAATAGTGAACATTCCCAAATCACATAAAGATTTTGATTGTATTATGAGACAAAATTTCACCGTCAAAAATTTGACAAAAATAACATTTTCAACTATAATTTCTATGAAAGTTTTTATTAAGAATTTTATAGAAAAATGAAAAGAATTATACATCACGCCAAAAGACACTGAAAAATAGTACATAAACATATTAGAAAGCATCACAAAAAATATATTTTTGGTGCGGTTTCTTGAGCCTTGGTTTACAAAGCTGTTTCTGTGATTATAGCAAGTATTTTGGCAAGTCCTATCTGAATATCTTTTGCTAGTTGAACAATAGATAGCTGAACAGTTGATAATTGAGTTGAATTAACTTGAGAATTTTTAGTAAATAATGATGATATTTCTACTACATGATTGAATGTAACTCTTAATAATAATATTTCTTGAGCTACTCATATGAGATTTGGTAATACAGAATCTGACAAAAACATAGCTGCTCGAGATGTTTTTTCTCAAACAAAATCTCGAATATTGGATGATAACTGAACTGGCATAAAAACAGTTTATGCTCAGTTTAGTGGTGAAACAGAAATTTTAGATTTACAAGATACAATTGATTATTTACCAGAAGTTGAACCAGAACAGGATGGTTGAATAGAACAAGATAGTTGAACAGTAAATAGTTGATTTGTAGAAGACATTACTCCAGATACATTTGTTTTCAATAATATATCAGGTGCAAGTCTTACTACTGAATATTTTTCAAATACAGTAACAATATCTTGAGTAAATACCTGAACTCAAATATCTATTAGCAATTGATTTTATAAAATTAATTCACAATCACGAACATGATCTAATGGGATTATTCATTCTGGAGACACATTACAATTGAAAGCATTTTCAGCAAATGATTATGATATCAATGAAATAATTACAATCACAGTATGAGATGTAGATGTAGATTGGGTTGTTAGTACTGCTGCTTCAAATTGAATTTGTGATCCAACAGATATAAGTGTTATAAGTCCAATTGAAAATGATATATTAAGTTGAGATTTTGATATTGAACGATCTTACAACAATTCAGATTGTGATTGAGATCAATTTACTATAAAGTTGCGAGATGCAAACACTCAATATGTGACTATATGAACTGCAGATTATAATGATACTTTAATTAATTTTGATAGCACATTATTGTTTTCTTGATTTTATAACATATATAGTTGAGTAGATTTATCTTGAAATAATATGGTATATTATACATGACAATATAGTGGAGATAATACATATCACTTTACATGACACAAAATTGCTATATTAAATTTAAACAACGATATAATGTATGAATGAGATTATTTTACTATAGACAACTTGTCACCAATTGTAGAAAATATTTCTATAAATTATAGTAATACTAATTCATGATATATATGATTGTGAGAAATTATTGATTTAAGTTTTGAATCTAGCGAAGAATTGTCATGAGTTATGGTTACAATATTATGAGAATATGCAAACTTACAAAACCAAACAGGTAATTTGTATGAATATACATTAGATCTTTCAGATGACAATACAGAATGAAATATAATTTATAATATAGAATTTTCAGATTTGGTATGACATACATGATATTTAGAGTGAAGTGATGCTATAGTTTTTGACAAAACATCACCATGATTGGATAATTTAAGTTTTACAAATAGTGGTAATATATTAGATATTGATATAAATATTAATGAAACTTGAAATATAAACTTTGTGTACAACTTATCATGAAGTCTTACTGGATGAGAATTTGATAGTTTGTATTCTACATTTCATGATTATACAATCACAGGTTTGTTGGAAAATCAATATTATAGTTATACTTTATCAATATGAGATTTTGCACAAAATATATCTTATATTGGGTGATATTTTATGATTACATGAGGTACTGTTGATTATACAAATCAAACTATAAATAGTGGAAATATGATTGTTAATATTTGATTTAATCAAGAGGAAGCTGAATCAGAAGAGGAAGAGGAAATTGTTGAGACTAAGCCTGCTAATACATTTAGAACAGAAATAGATAAATTTAATCAATGTAAAGAAACTATATGAGATTTTTCTACTATGGAAATACCAGTAAGAAAATATAAAGCTATATTACAAATGCCAGAGATGGAGAAAACATATGTAAGAAAACTAGTTAGTGCTTTTTCAATAGTATTGTTTGAAAGAATAGAAAATGCGTGATTGAGTGAAGAAGAAATTAACGACTTAACAAAAGAATTTAATAACTTCTTGGTAATATTAAAATTAGTAAGAGATAATGATAATGAATGTGGACAAAATCTTTCGAATTATTATATGTCAAAATTTAGAAAAAGTTTGATAGAATATAATTTAGCTACAGAATAAAAAAACATTAGACCCCGGGATTTTGTTTTTAATCCCGGGGTCTTTTTTATTTTATTTCAACAATTCTTTTGTCTCAATCTTTTTGAATGTTGACTTGGATATATTCATCTATATCTAATATATCTTCAAATTTTGGCCATTCAATAGCTATATATTCGTGATTGTTTATTTGATCATTGAATCATTTTTCCCAGATATCATTTTCTCATTCTACTCTATACATATCCATGTGCAACAATTTTCATTCATAAGAATTTAAATAAGCGTATGTTGGACTTTGTACCAAATCTTGATTTATTCACAAAGCACTAGCAAATCATTTGGTAAGCAAGGTTTTACCAGCTCCCAAATCTCAGTGTAGCAAAATGTTTTTGTGTTCTTTGGCTAATTTTTGTCCCAACTCAAACATTTCTTGAGGTGTTTCAATAATTATTTTCATTTTTTTTTAAAACTTAACTATTAAATAATAATATTGTCATTCTGAGCTTGCGAAGAATCCAATATAACAAAACACTAGATTCTTCACTAATCGTTCAGAATGACATTATAAGAATTCTATTAATTCTTGATTTTAAGTCAATAAAATATAATTATATAAATACTTTGTGTAGGGTACAGTTTTAAACTGTACCTTATAAAATATTTATCAGAAAATATTTAATATGAAAAAACTTTACCTTATAGATTGATCAGGATACCTTTATAGAGCTTATTACGCATTCCCAGAAATGCCAGACAAAGACTGACACAATATCAACGTAGTATATTGATTTTTTCGTATGTTGATCAAATTATTTCACGATAAACCAGATTATTTTGTGATTGCTCGAGATGCTCCCACAAAAACTCATAGACATCAAGCATATCCAGAATATAAAGCAAATAGAGTAAAAGCTCCAGATGATTTTAAAATACAGATACCAATAGTACAGGAAGTAGCAAAAAAATTGAATATTCCCAGTTTGGTTCTGCCTGGATATGAAGCAGATGATATTATTGCATCCATAGCAAACAAACACAAGGGTGATTCAGAAATCTTGTGTAATATTTTTTCTAGTGACAAAGATCTAAAACAATTATTGGATGACAATGTTGTAGTTACAGATCCTGGTAAATGAATCAAAACTAAGACAATAGACTTTGTACAAGAATATTTATTTGAACCAAAATATATACTTGATTATTTGGCTCTTATATGAGATTCGGCAGACAATATAAAATGAGTACCAGGTATATGACCAAAATGAGCTAGTAAATTAATCCAAAAATACAAAACTATTGAAAATATATATGAGCATATAGATGAAATATCTGGATGAATCAAAGACAAGCTAATAGCATGAAAACAAGAAGCATTCAAGTCAAAAAAATTGATAGAATTAGAAGTAATTCCACAAGAAGAAGTTTTGGATATAGAAAAATACAAACTAGATGTAGATTTTGAAAATTTAAAAAAAGTATTGATTCAAGAACATAATTTTGCATCTATGGACAAATGAATCACAGAATTGAAAAATAAATTTCAAATGCCACAGCAGAGTAGTTTATTTTAAATAAAAAAAAGTCCCCCTGTAAGGGGGAAGGACCCACGGAGTGGGAAGGGGGTTTAAACCCCATCTACCCCGACAAGTCGGGGAGAACAGCTTCCCCTTACAGGGGAAGTGTTTTTTTATAAAAAAAGGCTGGATTCTTCGCTGTGCTCAGAATGACGATGCGTCTGTCATATTGAGCCTGTCTGCCGACAAAGGCAGGTGAAACGAAATATCCAGCCTATTATTTTAAGTCTCTATCTCAATTTAAATATAATCAATTGACTACTTCCACCTAAACTAGTCATCATTATGTTATTTAAAATTTCTTGATATTGTTGCATATTGTTTTGTTGTAAAGTTTGATATAGATTCAAATATTGTGTTAGTACAAATCTCTCATCTTGTGTTAGACTTTCTACCATAGCTGGAGCAGATTGAGGATTTGATAAAAATACATTTATTGTATTTACTACCTTTCCTTCAGATATTTTTTTACCATATATATCTGCAATATCTCCAATACCTTCACCTTGTGATATTCTATTGTTGAATATTTGAGCTATACCATTTACCAATTCATTTGAATCTGGTACAAATTTAGCAGCAGCCATTTTAGCTCTAAGATATATTAATTCTTCTTTTGATTTGTTTCAAAACACAGATTGCAATTCTTCATCACTTATACTAAATGCATATTTTGCTCACAAGTTGTTGGAATAAAATAAATCTAGATATCATTCATCTACTAATTGAGCTAACATCATCATAGAACCAGGATCAATTACTTTTCAGCTTATAGGATCTACTTTAGCAAAGAATCTATGGAAAAGAGATTCGTTTCATTCTCACATAACTACAGTAGCAATATTTGGATCTATAACCAAATATTTTAAATTAGCTTGTTTTAATCTATGATATGCTTTACATGCGTTTGCATCAGATGCTTGTTCCCAAAACCATCACAACATACCATCAGATTTTATATTATACTGGTTATCTAAGAAATATTGTAAATAAGTACCAGCTATCAATACACCATCTTCGTTTTTTCTATCTTTTGTGTATTCAATAAATTTGTTGTAATGCGGGAATTGCAAATCAAATACATCTTTTTGAGAATATCATATTTTGTTTACAGCTTGTTGACTTAATTGTGGAGTGATTTCTTGTACTTGTCATACAGATTGTTTAAACCACAAGAATGGTCCACTAGCTCATTGACTAGATATTCTAATAAAATTGAAAAACATTTGAGCCAACATCCACAAAGCAAAAAGACCAATAGTCACTAATATCAAATTTTTGTGTACTTCATCTTCTTGTTTTGCCATAAGATCTTGCAAAAACACACTTACTACAAGTATAGTCCACATTATTAAACCAATACCATACCAAAGTATAGCTCCACCAATCACTCGCCAAACAGCTCGTCATACAGTAGAAGATATAGTCAAGGCAAATAGTTTTTTATCTTTTTTTATAATAGAATATATTAGAGCAAATATGGTAAATATAAACATAAACATCCATATAAATCCTATATCGGTATAGTAGCTACTCAAATTTTGTAATGATCGATTGAATGTAATATTTAAAGGAATTATATATCTATATGGTACTTGTATTTTTCATTTTTCAGTATACACACTATGATTTTGATAATATTGTCTAAGATCTACAAGTCAATCTCTCAAAGTATCAGGGTTCTCTTTGTAATTGTCCAAAGTATTTTGTAATATTTCATCAGCTTCTGATCATGCTTTCAAAAGTCATAAAGCTTCTATTTCTTCTAATTTTTGTATATTTCCTTGATTTATCTCATCTTGATATTCACACAAAACCTTAGCAGAGGAGTTTGCACTATAACATCTATCATTGATAGGATAGATTAATCTTAATAATTTATAAGAAAGTCTTTTGTTGTGATTAAATTCTTTCCATCCATAACCAACATATCTACCCACATCTTCATTTCATTTTTCAGCATCTCTCATTCACTCTTCCAACTCTTCTTCAGTATAAGTTTTAGACAAACACTGTTCAGTACTTATGTCATCTTGAGCGGAGTCGAAAGATATAGTTTCCCTATCTATCTCATTTTGTCTTTCTAAATCTTCAGTATCAACAGCAGCATATAATTTTATCGTTGCATCGTTTCAACGTTTCAACGCTGCATCGTTTTTTGATAAAAATAGTCCTTTCCCAAAATTTCAAGCTCCAAAATCATCATTTATTATTTGCTTATAAGCTAACCATGGTCATTTGAAAACCAACAAACTTCAAATTAAAGCTATTCACCAAATCAAAATATATCATATTAATCTTTTTTTGTTGAATAATTCTTTTTTTGTATTTTTTAATAGCAACTGTAATATACCAAAAGCAGTGATAATAACTCATATAATTACTATCCATTTTCACAAATTTACTGGCATAAAATCTACAGCATTTTTTACTTGTAAAACTCACATCATTCAAAGTGCAATTGTTCATATTCATAGCGCAGAAAGAGAATTAATCCACAAGGCTAACAACAATACAGCAAAAACAGCAATATCTATAAAAGCAGTTGGTTTTGCCATGCTGGCTAAAGCAAAGAAAAATCATGATATAATTAAATATTTCAAAGATTCTTTGTCTAATAATTTTTTGCTTTTATGTTCTGCAATATAACGTATAAATATAAACCCAGAAAGTATAGCCAACAAAGTTAGAGCCATTACTCATAGATCTGTTTTGTTGTCTACAAAAACTAAAAATGCTCACATACCACTAGTCAACCACAACAACAAAGTGGTCCATCCCACACTCAAAGTAATTCATTCGGTCATGTTTGATATTTTTAATTTTTTTCCAAAATATTGTACAACTTCATTTATTAGTGCCAAACCAAACAACAATACCAATGGTCCAGACAAAAAATTCATACTTACAGCTACAGTATCAGGAGATAACCATCATCATCCAAACACAGATCCAATACTAAACCAAAAACTAATAAATGAATGTCGCAAGAATGGCATAGCATTTGCAGTACCTATATTACCTCGGATCAATCAAAAATTTTTTGCTATTACTTTTGGAATATACATATACGCATGATTTGCATCCCAAGCAGTAGAATAAGGTATAAACGAAAGTTGGAAACCATAAAAATAATACATCAAAGAAAATAATACCAGTATTATCAATACTCGTTTCCACCAATCTCATTTTATATTTTTTAATCTCAAAGTAGATAAACTTTCTCAAATTATATTTGCATGAGATTTCATATCTTCTCTCATATACCATACAAGTCATCCAAATCATAAGAAAATAAGCCAAACAAGTATAGGATGAAATAATCCAAATCACATCAATAATTGTACAAACAATAACAATATTCAAAGTCCAAATCAAAATTTTAAAAACATTTCTTGTATCCTGTTTTCTTTAAATTTGATAATCATTTTGGATAGCCAAGTTCATAATGCCAATATTCATACTATAAAGTATGCTCACAATACAAACAAAATTAGACTATTTACTATATATATGATAAATCCAGATCACAAGAGTCATCATTTGATCCATATATGCAATAAACTAAAAATCATCAATCAAACTAGCAATCGTATGCTAAATTTTTTGATAGAAAATTTTTTGTTTTTCAACAAATACCAAATTGGTAATCAAGCTGATATCACAGCTGAAATTACTAATTTCCAGTTGGTCCAAGAAGCAAACATCTTGTTGTAATAAGTATGATTTGCCATAAATTCACTAAAAATTTCTGCTCCTAATACTATCAAAACAAAAATCATAATTCCTAAAAAAATCTTTTTTGTGATATTCTTCATCTATTTACTTTAAAACAATAAAACAAGCCCTCCTTATGAAGGAGGATTAGGGAGGATTTTAATTTTTTATTATTTTCCAACCCCAATACATCTTAAAACTTTTTATTGAAGTAGAATGATTTTTCAATACATCTTTATTATATCAACAAGCTTTCCTAAGAAGGGGAGATGTCGAATGGATATTATACAGAGGGGTTTAAATTTACATTTCATTTGGAACTCAATATAACTTGAAATAATCACTATTAATAGTATAATTTAACATACAACATTTATATACAATATTCAAATATGAAATCCATTTTCAACAAAAGAATATTTTGGGATATAAAAAATGTCGATTATACAACAAATAAATTGGCAGTAATTTTTAAAGTAATTAGATACTGAGATATACAAGATTTTAAAAATCTAAAACAAGTATATAATAAGAAAGATATAAACGATTTTATGAAAAAAAGATGAAAAGAATTGGATCTATGAGAACAAAAACTTTTATCTTTGCTGTACAAAAATGCTTAAATTAGAGATATTGGAGTCAAAAACTAAAATATTGTTTGATAAACTGGCAGCAAAATGATACGAATTTCCACTAGTTTGAGGTACTGGGTTGTCCTTGCAAATATGACATAGAAAGTCTATAGATCTAGATTTTGCTATACCTAGATTAATCACAAACAAAGACATACAAATATTTAAAGAAATATCTAAAAAATTTGAAATAGTATATCAAAGCAAAGAACAAATAGACTTGTTTGTAGATGATGTAAAAGTGACAATTTTTTCTTATTGGCGAAAAGAAAAATTTCCATTAAAAACTTACAAAAAACTAAAAATCCGAGATATTAAAGATATTGCAGTATCCAAAGCTTTTACAATATGAAGAAGAGAGGAGTTGAAAGATTATATCGATCTATATTTTGTATTAAGTGAAAATATAATATCTATTGATGAATTAATAAAGTTGGCAAAAGAAAAATACAAATGAGATTTTTCTGAAAAATTGTTTTTAAAGCAACTACTTTTGATAAAAAATATTGAACAATATGAAATAAATTATATCAGAGACAAAAAGTCTATCAAAAAAATTAATGATTTTTTTATAGATTTAGTACAAAAAAGAATTTAAAACATAGAATAGTAGTGTTAATATAGTTGTTGTAATTTCAAGTTTTCTGTAATTGCGTTGTACCACACAGTATTGCGGGTTCAGGATCATAAATGTCTGTCATTCCGACCGGATACCACATTTATTGCAGTAGAAGTGGAGGAATCTCTCTCTGTCATTTCGACCGAAACGAAGTGAAGTGGAGAAATCTCTCTCTGTCATTTCGACTGTCATATCTTGCGAGAAATCCCTTTATTACTATTAGATCTCTCGCAATACTTAACACTCGAGATGACAACGTTGGTCGAGATGATAAGTACAAAAAATACTCACTTTACTTCATCACATTAAAAAAATGAAAACAATAGTAATCACTTCCTGATACTTCAATCCGATCCATCCATGACATATTGAATGTCTAGAACTCTGCAAAGAACTTTGAGATGAATTGCGAGTAATAGTAAACAGCGACAAACAAGCTAGAGACAAAACTGGAAAACAAGAAGTTTTTCAAGATGAAAACTTTAGAATGAAAGTAATCTCATCAATCAAACCAGTAGATGAAGTAGTTTTGTCAGTAGATCAAGATGGATCTGTCTGTGAAAGTATAAAACATACAGCAAATTTAATTAGACAAAAAAATGGAAAAGATACAAAAATAATATTTGGGAAATGATGAGACAGATTTACTTGAAATATCCCAGAAGTACAAGTATGTAAAGATTTAAATATAGAAATTAGAGATTGATTGTGACCCAAAACACACAATAGTAGCGAATTTAGAGCAAAGAATTAAAAAAGACTTGATTTTTATGTGATTTATAGTTATAAAGTATTCGTTTTCAAATACTTAACCACTACAAAATGGAAAATTTAACTATATTACTAAAAACAAAGAAAACTGTGTTCTCTTTTCAAGAAATTAAAAAAAATTTAAAAATTCCTACAGACGCGGGGACAAAAAGTTTTTTACAAAGAGCAAAAGCAAATCAATCTCTATATAATCCTTATAAGGGATATTGGGCGTTGCCAAATTATGAACCATGGGAATTGGCGTGCAAAATAAAAAGTAATTCCTATATTTCGACAGAAACAGTTCTTTTTAAGGAATGAGTTTTTTTTCAATTTTATGGAAACACAATTAGTTGTGTAGCCAACGAATCTCGTAAATATAAAATTGACAATAAAGAAGTGATATATTATAAAATAAAATCTGGAATTTTAAATAATCCTATAGGAATCAGAGAATATGCAAATTATCGTATTGCTACTCCAGAAAGAGCATTATGTGATTATATTTATCTCAATCCTCATGGAGTTATAGATGCTCCAGAAAATATAAATCAAATAAGATTGAATCAAATCATTGATATATATCCCAAAAAAACTGCTTTTTATATTAAAAAACTCCTTCATGTTAAATAAAGAAATACATGAAAAACATATGAAAAATTTATTATTTTCAATATTTACTCACAAAATATCAGATTTTTTGGCTTTTAAATGAGGGACTTTGGCTTATCTAATATATCAATTAACTAGATTTTCAACAGATATTGATATAGATATCTTGGATATAAAAAAAGAAGAACAAATTATACAAGGAATCAGAGAGATATTGTTAAAATATGGCGAAATAAAAAATGAAACACTTGGTAAAACAGTTCACAGACGGATATTTCGCTATGATGAAAGAAGTATGAATATAAAGATAGAACTCAACAAAAGAATCTGGCAAAACAATAAATATAATCATAAAAATATCGAAAATACTCAGATCCTTTGTATGACCAAAGAATGTATTTTTGCAAACAAATTGGTAGCACTTTCAGAAAGGTTTTATAGTAGAGACCTATATGATGTATATTTCTTTTTTTCGCAAAATTTTCCTATTTGTAATGCTATCATTTATGAAAGAACTGGTCTAAATACCAAAAAATTTCTTCAACAGCTAACAAAAGATTTACCAAAACATTTTACAGAAAATAGTGTTTTGACAGGGTTAGGGGAAATACTTGATGACAAGCAAAAATTACGAGTGAAAAAATTTTTACTTAAAGATACTATCGAAAAAATAAAGACACATATATTATAGTATATATAGATCAATATGGATTGGTTTGTAAAAGTATTGAATACACAGCCAAATTAATTAAAGAAAAATATGGAGAAGATACAAAAATAATATTTTGAAAGTGATGAGACAGATTTAGTTGAAATATTCCAGAAGTACAAATATGTAAAAACCTAAATATAGAAATTAGAGATTGATTGTGAGCAAAAACGCATAATAGTAGCGAATTTAGAGCAAAGAGTTAATTGTATTGTCATTTCGAGTATCAAGTTTTGCGAGAAATTTGACTCTGTCATATTGAGCCTGCCTGACCGGTAGGCAGGTAAAGCGAAACCTGTCTGCCGATAGGCAGGTATCCAGTGTTTAGATATGCTTATAAACTTTCTTGTCATCCCTGTCTGCCGAACAGGCAGGCTAGAACGAAGTGAAGGATATAGAAAGTTTTAGTCTATTTATATCCTTCGTTACATTTCATTCCACTCAAGGATGACAAAGACTCTGTTTAATGGATTATTCATTATGACAATAATTAAAAATATTTAACTAAACAACAATTAATGAAAGAAAAAATAAATATCATACAATTCTTACCATACTTTCCACCACACAAATGAGGTCTTGAGACTCATGCTCAAGAGCGATGATTTTGGCGAGAAAAAAAATGATATGGAGATGTAATAAATGTAGTTTTTGATCTATGATATTTTCCTAGTCCCCCTAAGAAGGGGGAAAGAGGGGGTTCAGATAATTTGATATTGATTCCAGCAGTTGAGATAATTCCCACATTTCCAATTCCCAAGTTTCGAAAAAAAGAATTCCGAAAGATATTGAGCGAACTAAAAAATGTCATTTCGAGTGACATAACTTGCGAGAAATCTAAATGGATTGTTGTAACCCGCACAAGATTTTTTACATCATCATTTTTATGATGAATATTTGCAAAAAGAAACAAAGCAAAACGAGTACATATAGAACATGGTTCAGATTATGTAAAATTATCGTCTAAATTTAAAAACAAAGTCGCTTATCTTTACGACAAAACTTTGAGCAAACGAATATTTAAAAAAGCAAACATATTAGTTTGAGTGAGTAATGCATGTAAAGATTTTATTCAAAAAACTATGAAAATAAATAGAAAAGTAAATGTAATATATAGATGATTAGATTTTCTAAAAAAATCAGATGAGTTGAAAAAAATTCAAGTAGAAAATTTACACAAAAAGTTTTGATGAAAAATAATTTTGTGATATGTGGGTAGATTATATCAACGAAAAAATGTAGAATCTTTAATATATGCATACAACAATATAAGCAGAAAAAATAAAAATATACAATTAATAATCGTATGAGATTGAGAAGATTTAGAAAGACTTAAAAAAATAAAACATAATGGTTCAGTTTATTTCACTTGATGAGTTAGTAAATATCAAGCAATAAATTTACAAAAACAATTTGATATCCATATACATAGTTCTAATCCATGATGATGACTGGCTACCACACTACTTCAAGCTATGGCTTTATGATTGTTTATAGTGGCTACTCCTTATGAATGAGCAAAAGAAGTTATAAAAGATTGAGTAAATGGAATTTTGTTAAAATCAGATACTATAGAAGAGATAGAAAAATGAATAAAAAAAGCTTTAGAAAATTTTGAAAGTAAAAGAGAGGAGTATAAAATACAAAATCAAAAAATTATAAATGAAAAAATTAATTGGGAAAATAATATAGAAAAATATTATAATTTATTAAAATAATAATATATGAAAAGAAAAATAGCATTTATGGCACCAGAAAATAAATGATGACCATATTATATTTATGAAGAAATAGTTAAGTGATTAAAAGAGGATTATTGAGATAAATTTGATATACATTTTTTTCATTCAAAAAAAGATTGGTTTAAATTACATTTTCAAAAGTATGATATTATTTTTTCGGTTGTCCCATTTTTATTTAAACCTATAAGAACAAAAAAATATTTTTATAATTTACGTTGAAATTTTGATATAGAAAAAAAAAGAAAATGAATTTGAAATAAACTTTTGTATCTAGCTAGGTGGAATTTGAAAATTTGTGATAAAATAATTTTAACTAGTTATTTTTTAGCTGATAAACTAAATTTTAGAAAAAAGTATATAAAAAAAATTGAAATAATACCAAATTTTGTTGAAGACGTAAATTACACAAGACCAAAAAAAACATTCAAAAAAAATGATATAATAAAGTTGCTTACAGTTAGTAGCACAAAATTTTTAGAAAAATGAATGGGTATTGTTGATTTATGAAAAGAACTTAAAAAAATCAATGATAAAAAAATAGAATGGACAATAATAGCCTGATGAGATAAAAAAACCATGAAAATAATACAAAAAGAATTTTACCAAATAGACTTTTCTAGAAACATAAAGATAAAACGATTAGATTGGATAGAAAAAGAGCAATTAAAAGAATATTACAAAAAAAATGATATTTTTATTTATTGAACTAGACTTGATACCCGGTGATGAACAGTCTTAGAGGCAATGCAATATTGAATGCCTACAATCTTGTTAAAGTATGAGCTTTGGGAATATATATATGATACAATTTTAATAACAAATAACATAGATAAAAATATAAAAAATATTATATTAAATTATCAAAAATATTCCAAGGATTCCTTTGATTTTATAAAACAATTTGATAAAAAGAAAATAATAACTAATCTATCAAAACAAATACAATAATAAAAAGC
>CAZCTB010000012.1:0-1583 GCA_964501605.1 uncultured Candidatus Peribacteria bacterium | reverse complement strand
AAATGTCATTTTCTTTTTAGAAGAATATAAATATTCTTCTATTATACTGACATTTTAACTTTTGGCTATTACTGTCAATTTAACTTTGGTGTAACAAATTAACAAATTAATACTTGCGATTTTTCAATATTTTGTTATTATATGTTACAACGAGTTCAGGGATTATGGTTTATAGTTTAGAATTTAACTATTAACTCTGCACTTTAAATTCAGAACCAAATTGACCCGGTCGTTCAATGGATAGGACACAGCTTTGCGAAAGCTGGAATCCAGGTTCGATCCCTGGTCGGGTCAAATATTATTAAACTTTATGAATAATTTAAAATACAAAATATACTTGTATTTTTTTTGTTTATAATTAATATCAAACTCCAAAAGATAAATATGTAAACAAAAAAATAATAAAATATATGAAAAATTTAGATGAATTTATTTCTCGATATCAAGGAATATCAGAGTTAACAATTTCTTCAACAATTGTTTTGTCTGAAGAAATGAACGTATTAGCCTGTAATGAAGCAGGAAAGATACTATTAGAAAAACTTGGCAAAAAGTTTGCTAAAGGTTTGAATTTGTTTGATCAGATACCAGAGTTTGGTCAATTACATCCAGATTTTAATCTTGATTCTTTCGAAGAAAAAAAGGTTTTAGAGAATTGGTACAAATCAAATTCTTATTATCTCAGATTTAAATTCAAAAAATCTGAAATAGATGGTTTAATGCTAAATGTTTTGTTTATATCCGATGAAACAAAGCATGCTAAAATTGAAGAAGAATCAAGAAATTTGGTCAAAAATTATGAATCATTGCTTGGTATTTTAGCACATGATCTAATATCTCCACTTGCCTCGATGGTGGGTTTGTTAAGATTGTCTATTGAAAATAATTCTACTGAATATCTTTCTGATATCTTAAATTTGACAGAGAGATCAATTGATCAAATGAAAGAAGTGGTAGAGTTTAGAAAGACCCAAGTTTTTGATAAAAGAAATCTAGACAAAACAGAGGTTTATTTACATGATATTGTAGAAAAATCTTTTAGTATATTGAGACTGGTTGCTGATCAAAAACAAATTGTCTTAAAAAATGGTGTTGATAGAAATCTGATGGTATTTGTAAACAAAATTAGCTTATCGAGTATTGTTTCTAATTTTATAACAAATTCAATAAAGTTTTCTCAACCAAATAGTGTTATTTATTTAAACTCTCACAATAAAGATAATTTTGTAGATCTTATCTTTGTTGATAATGGGATTGGCATGGATGAGGAGGAAAAAAAACTTTTATTCTCTCTCAATCAATTTTCTAAAAGGGGTACCAATAATGAATATGGTAATGGTATTGGTATGATTTCTGCTTATAATCTTATAAAAGAAATGGGAGGAGAGGTAAAAGTTTATTCAAAAAAAGGTAAAGGTACTACAATTATATTATCAGTACCTAAAAAATAAACTAAAACGCTGAATATTTTATTCAGCGTTTTTTAATTGTTATTCCAAAGTTAAACTGTCAGTGAAATTCCAAAAGTTAAATTGACAGTAGTATTTATTTTTTTGTTACTTTTATTATTTCCAGCTTAACTT
>CAZCTB010000011.1:0-21351 GCA_964501605.1 uncultured Candidatus Peribacteria bacterium | reverse complement strand
TCTTCTATGGTCAAGTGTCACATATTTCATTATTGAGTATATAAAGTCCTTACCTTATAATACTCTCTTACTGTCGGTTTTCAAATTTAAATTTAGGAATCACTTTTTTATAAAAATGGCAAAAAAACTAAAAAATTAATTTAGAGGAATTCAAACCTCACGAAAAAGTACGGATAGAATTTCTAAAAGAAGTTCAATTTCGTCTAGGTGCTATGTTAATGTTTTTTGTTGGATCACCATTGTTCGCTATTATTTGTGGTTTTGGTATATCAACAGATGGAGGAAGTTTTTGGGATGGCTTATATATTATTCCAATGTTATCAATTATTATTCTTCCAATAATAATGATAGCAATATCCCATCGCCAAATGATTTATCAATTATTTCATTCATATATAGACACATCCTATAAATGGGTGATCTATGATTATGAAAACAAACAGTTGATATTCTCAACCAAAAAATTTCAACTACAAAAACCAAATCATGAAAAGGAACTTGGTAAGCTTGAAAAGATTTTATTCTTTGTCAATATATCTCAAAAATTCCTTTGGTATCCTACAAAAAAAATAAAAGGTCCCAAACAAAATGAATCTAGTTGGGTTGATATTATCGCAATTCCTTATTATTGTTTCATTTGGCCTTTTATATTAAATCCTATTCAATTAGCTTTTTTAGAATATGATAAACTCAAAAGGTTTACCAAAATTCAAAAGGGAGCTAATATACTTATCCTTGGAGCAGGAGCTGTTCCTCATCATATACGGTACAAAAGACATATTGGATCAACGGGTAAAATAGTTGTTTCTGATAATCATCTTCCAACCTTATGGATGAGTAGCATTATTGAATTAACTTACGAATCAGTATTTAAATTATTTGGAATCAAAAGACCAAAAATTGAATACAAAGTAGTAGATAGTACAAATACATTTCCTTTTGAAGATAATTCTTTTGATATCATAGTTGGAATAAGAAACTATCAGATCGATTATGATGAATGCAGAAGGGTTCTAAAACAAAATGGAGTAATGTATTTTACTAATCTAGGTGAATGGTTCTGTAATCAACCGCCTGAAGAAAAAGTTCAAAGACAAGGAGATTTAATATTTTGTACATAGGGAGTTTTACTCCCTTTTTTTAATTGCAAAGGTTAATATTTTTCCTATAGTAAATTAAGTCAAATCTCCACTCTCTTAAATATAAACAACAAAAAGATAGACAATCCGACAACAACTTCTGTCTGTATATCTAACGACATCAGACTAGAAGTGTACGTTGAACAAAATCGCTCCGCTCCGAGCACACTTCGTTCTTCGCTTCGCTTGATATATTTTGACTTCACAATTATATTCAATCAAATAACAATAACTTTTTTATAAAATGTCTTGTATTTTTGTTTGTATATATATAACATAAATCATATTACTATATACAGTAATATTTTTTTTATACTTTTAATTATATAGAACTATGAAAATTACTAAAAAACACATTATTATGTTTAGTTTTTTATCTATTTTATTTGTTATTGCTTGATGTTCATTAAACACAAACCAAAATCCAACACCTAATGACAATGATAATTTAGATAATAAAATTGAAAATGACACAAACGCATGACTTGATCAATGAACAAACAAAACATTAGCTACTGTTGATTGACAAGCTATTACATCTACTGAAGTATCTAATATGCAACAACTTTTTGCACAACAAGGACAACAATTATCAACACAAGACGCTTTGGAACAAGCTATTGATCAATACCTTTTGATACAACAAGTAACTCCTCTTTCTAATGAAGAAACAGAAAATATGATAGAAGAACAACTTGCGTTACAATGACTTAGTATTGATGATTATAAAAAACAAATTGAAGCAGAAGGAATGTCATATGATACACAATTAGAAAATACAAAAGAAAGTTTTTCTATACAAAACTATATTGAATCTACTATCGGAAACGATTTTGACATAACTGATACAGAAGCTCGTGCGTTTTATGATGCATACAAACAACAATCGCCTGAAGAACTTCCTCCATACGAAGAAATAGAACAAGAAATTATAATGACTTTACAACAAGAAAAACAACAGGAAGCTTTACAGGAACACATACAAGAATTAAGAACAAATGCTGATATAAAATATAATTAAAAACATATATTTTTAAAATAAAAGACACTCTAATTTGGAGTGTTTTTTATTGTTTTATATGATTAATTAAATAAAATTTTGTTGTGTATATATAAAAAATACATTTATATACAAATATTAACCATATCTGATTATATAAATTAAATCACGAAAAAAATCACTCAAGATTTTTAATTATACTTTTAAATATTTACTAATAAATCATGAAAAAAAACTTACTCAAAATTATGATTTTTATATTTCTAATAGGGGCGTTTTTCGTTTGATTTTACTATTATAAAAATTCTTGATTTACAAACAAAAACAAACAAAATAATGAAATATCAAATGAAATTTCATGAAACATTGAAAATCAATTTCATATATCTTCTGTAGCAAATAGTGATAAGATACAAATTACTTATGAACCAATAAATAAAGAAAGCATTAATTGGCCAGTTGTTGTTAGTTATCAAATTTTTGAAAATGATAATCGTATCAAAAATTGAATAGTTGATTATCCCAAAGAAAAACAGCCTATTGTATTAAATATAAAAAGAAAAGAAAATAGAGAATATAAAATAGTTTCGAATATAAAAGATAAAAACTGAAACATAGTAAATGAAAGTATTTTGACAATAAATCGTCTAGATAGTACCAAATGAGATATAGATCCCCAAAAACAAACATTATCTTTTGACCAAGAAATTGATTATATCAAAAATAATATCAATGATATAGTATCAAACTTCTGGGAAAAAGCTACAAATGAAAAGTGGTATGTCGTAGATATTAGACTTACAAACCCCGACAATGTCGTAGCTAAATCAGAATCTTGAACAATCCAAACATATACTGATGCTTTAGTTATTTTTGAAGATGGACATTATTCATATCTAGTAAAATTACAAAAAGAAAATGGAGTATATACACCTGTATGATATTATAATTTCGTACAAAAACCCAATCAAAAAGTATGATGGAAACAATTTTGAACAGATAAAGCTCTCGATGTTTGAGAAATTATTTATCACTGGTCAATAGATCAATAATTTATTGATAATTTGTTTTTATGAAAAAAAGACTTTTTACTATAATTACTATAATTTGAATTATAATTTTTATGTGATTTATATCATATATAAAACTTTGAGTATATAATCCTTTTATGAGTATATATTGATATACACAAATAACGTTTTTTGATAAAAATTTTGTAAAATTACAAGACAATCCTAAAATTTATATAGCAAATCCCAACCCCAAAGACAACAGTTCTTTAAATGTACTTATTGATTATATAGAAAATAAATGATACGAATATCTAGAAGATCAAAGAATGGCTTCTTTGTTGATTTTTAGAAAAAAAGATAATGATTATATCATTCATGTAAATTTTAAAACAAACAAATATTATACCCTTTGGACAAACTTTACCAAACTAATTAAATAAAGATTTTTGAAAATATTAAAATTAATTTTATAAAAATACTCCACTCTAAAATTATTTTTCACTCAGAACCCTAGCACTTTCTTTGAACGCACCAAACATTTCTTTTGTCTCAAACCAAAAATTTCTGTTGAGTCTCAAAAAACTTTCAAATTCAGCATCCAATAATACTGTTTTTTGATCTTTCAATATATCTTCCATAGGTGGTAAAGTCACAAGCATTTCTTCTTTTTCTTCACGACAATTTTCCAAATTTTGTTGATATTGATCAGCACCATCAGATATTTGTTTTTTAGCAATATATACACAAGGATCATCCATTACCACATATTTATTTTTTTCTTGTTCCAAATTTGAATCTTTAGAAAATCATAATATTCATTCCATCAAAGTAGTATTATAATCTATTTGCTCTTGAGTCTGAGTAAGTTCTGATTCTTCAGAAAATGGAGGTTTAGTAGTACTATTTATACTAAACGATAATTGTTCTCAAAAACTATTTTCTTTCAAACTACTATCCAAAAACTCTTTCGTTTTTACATTTATAGCCAATTCTCAACTATTTCTAAGATTTTGTAAAACATTGTATATTTCAGTCAATACTGATGCTAAATTATATACAGTTCTTCATTCATTCATCTTATTTTCCATAACGGGTACTATACAAAATTTTATTTTAAAGACACTACTCAATCAAGGATTTTCAAGAGGATCAAAAGTTGGACTCTCATACACCTGACAAGAACATTTTGCATAACAAACCAATTTATCACAGCTTGTAGCATTACATGGCAATGTTTGACAAGTTTGAAAACATCATAACTCATTAGCCAAATCATCTAAATCTCACGAAGACTGTTGTGCTGCATTCAAAAGCTCTTCTATTTCTTCAAAATCAGTATTTCATCATCACTCATTTATACAATCTTCACAATCAGTAGATTCTCGATTTTGACATTGTCCATCTAAATTACAAGACATCTGGGTTATATCTTCTATAACTCCACTCAAATATTGTTCTGGATTTAAGACTTGAGATCCATCAGTACCTGTATTATATCATTGAGATCACTCAAAAGTAAATCCAGATATACACTGATTTCATCAAACTATAGTGTCTGCATTTCAAGCAATATCCATATTTACAGAAGCCACAAAATCAGAAATTTCAGAATCTACCAAATCTTCAAAACCTGTATATCAAGTCTGTATTATACCGCTTCATCAAAGATTAATATCTCAAGAAGTATTATTTACACCAGTGTTTGAAGAAAAATTATTGTAAGGAGAAAACCAATCTATATCCATAGAAATAGGAGGGTCAACAAAAGAAGAGTTGTAATCAACACTTGGCATCTTATAAAAACGAGTTTCTTGAGGTTCACTTACATCTTCAAACAATATTTTTGCCAATATATATATATCATTCATTATATCATAACTACTATCTTCTGTAGAAAAATTATAAAACAAATTTGCTCATTTATTTCATCCACCAATAGTATGTACATGATAAGAATTTAAATAATATTGAATAAACTCTTTTTTTACTTCACTTTGACAGTTTTGATTCAATGTAACTGTATTATTCATAACTCATCATTTAGGATCAAAAACACATACATTAAACTTATTGCAACTAGCTCACATATCTTCTCTTTTAGGTTTTTCAAATCACATCAAATTATTTTGTAAATCTCTTTTTAAATTATTATTGGAAAAATACAAAATATCTATCATATCTTGAGTATCTAATTCACATTCATATTTGATATTCAAACTTTCTGCTGTTTTTTCAAAAGCATCAAATATTGGTATCATTTGATCATTTTTTACTACATCCAAAGTTTTGCCATATATGTCTTCTACTATTGCTTTTCACTGCAAATCATTTATTTCAGAATTTTTTTTATAATTATCATAAAACCTATCCAATGCATCTCACAATGGTACAGTATAAGCAAAAACAATAGCAATCAAAAATCATATACCAAAAAATCATACAAACAGTAGTTTGATTATATTTTTATATCAGAATATATTTTTATTCTGCTTTTTGCACATTTCTCAGTTTATCATATAAAGTCATAATAGGAGGATATATTTTTGCTATTTGTTTCATAAACATTTGAGCATCTTCTTGATACATTACAAATCATATATGCAAAGGAAACGAACTTGATATTTCTGACAAAGATCTCAAAGCTAAACTAACCGCTTGCCTACTCCTAAATATTTGCTCTTGAAAACTATAAACTTTGTCCATATTTGCATCTATTTTTTTTCTAGTATCACTAGTATCCAAATCTGAATATCTATGATCATTTGCCAATTCGTAAGTATAATACGATATAAACAAACGATACCACAAATATTCATTATATATAGCACTAATAAAAGAGTTCTCCGGACGAATATCATCTCAAACCAAAGCACAATAAAGTATATTCTCTGACCAGTTCTTGTCACAATCAATATTTTGTTCTCTTAATTTCTCAAAATTAATTACTTTAGTCTTTTTCAAAAGATTTTTTGCTGATTTCATATAATTTTTTGTATATTTACAAGCATCCCCATAATAATCACTATCTGGATCACACAATTCCATTCATACAAAGTTTTTTTTAGAAAATTTATTTACCAATTCTTCGTTTGTAACAGAATCTTCAATATTATCCACACCATACAAATCAGCTTGTTTTATATTGAAATAATCATTCATTATTTCATCAAATATCTTTGGCAAATGTTTGGAAAAATCACAACCATTTAAGTCTGTTTGGTTATAATCACAAAAATCAATACTAGAACCTTCCTCATCTTCACCAAAACCATAATCATATACTCAAAATTGTGTAAATCAAGTTTTCAAGAGAATATCTCTATTTACTAAAAATCAATCTCAAGCTCAAATATTATCACAAAGTATTGTCAAAAACACAGACTGACTTGCATCAAATAAGTCTCAATCATGAATACAAGATTTTTCAGATATCTTCTCACAAAAATTATTTGTTAATTTTTCTACACTCAACTGTTGGTTTGACAACATCAATCAATCTACCATAGTTTCACAACTTTGAGCTGAAACAAAAACTGATCCAGCCATCAAACTAATCAATCACATTCATAATACTATCTTTATCAATTTTTTCATTTAATTTAAATTTTATAAACTTTAAATATTTGACTACTGTGCATAACAATTTGTATTTCACTTGTTTGAACATTGCAACTCACAAGCATTTCACAAATATTTTATCAATGATCTGGAATCTTTATCTCCAATATCTTCTTCCAAAATATCATGTATAAAAGATCATATCTCTACAAAATATCTAGTAATTTCCAAATTACTATATATCATAAACACTCATTTATCCTCTTGTTTTTGAGCTAAAACAGAATTTAGTGCATTATTCAAAGAATCTTTTAATCAAATAACAGACGTATTTAATCATAATTCTACTTTTATACTATTATACAAAGACTCCATTATTTCTTGTTTCGATTTATCATCTTTCTTCATGTTATTATACTCACCTTTTACAAAATCACTAAAAAAAGTATCTGAAGATAAGATTGTATCATCAACTAATCAATTTCTCAAAATATTATCTATATTTAAAAAGTCTGTATATTTATTCTCCGCTTCTATTGTCTCCTTTTGAGCAAGTTCTGCTAAATATTTTGCATCTTGTTTATTTCTTTCTTTCTCCTTTCTTGCCTGTTCCCTTAGAGCTTTATTTTCTGCAGAAAAATAATCCATTGGTTTTATTCAAAGGCTATTTACTATATTTTTACCAGCATTACCATTCAACAAAGATTCCAATCATATTCATTGCTCTTTAGATAGTTTAGTTGTATCTATACCATAAGCAGTTCTCAAAAGAGTCAATTGTCTACTAGTCAATCATGACTCATTGTTTTCATCTTTGTTACTAAAAGTATCTTTTGTACTACTACCAAAAGAAAACATAGCTTGTGACAATTCTTCATTAGCTTTTTTGATCATTTCATTAGAATCCTCAAATCATTTTTTGATAGTACTTCGAACTTTTGTATTTTTAGCAAAGTCTTTCCAAGCAGGATTACAAGCACTAATTCATTGTGCACAATCATAATTGGAATACATCATATCCATCAATATTTTATTAAACTTTATAGTTATTCAATTTTTTTCGATTGTTCTTTTTTCTACACGTTCTACATCTATAGCCACAAAATTTTTCATTATAGAATTTATTCTAAGCATCATATTTACCATATCTTTATATTTCAAACTTCATTTTATATCAAATTTTTCAAACAATGCATATTGATTGGAATCATCCAACTTATATTTTGTTTGAAGTTTATAAATATCTTTCATTATTTCACTAGATACCTCTTGTTCCCGCAATCATTTTGTACCAAGATCCCACATAGTATCATGCAAACTCATATCCAAATCTTGCAAAGTAGACCACTCTCTTACAAAGGGTTCATTTCTAAATAATATAGTCAGTCATCATAAACCATCTTTTGTTGCTATTTCAGATGTAATAGATCAAAGCATGATTGCTCATATCTTGGCTGATTTCCAAGCTTCTACCAATTCTTCAGATTCTTTTTTAAAAATAGATTTCCAAGTATCCAAAAGTCTTTGTGATAATACTAAAATTTTAGAAGAAAATAATCATACTCTAGTATTCATTTCTTTATCATCTTTTTCTCTAGCAGCCTTTCTCAAAACCTGCATCATCTCTACTTGAAAATTTACATAAGTTTGAAACTCCAAAGATGGTTGATTACATGTCACACAATTAGTCTCCTGTGAATCATCTTGTGTCTGAGCAAAAACAACAGAAAAAAAACTATTTTGTACAAACAAAACTCACAAAAATATATATATAGATCTTTTTATTGTTTTTTTCATATAGACATATACATCATCAAATGAAAAGTAATTAGTTCACAAGTATCAAAAACAAACATTTATCTTCTAACTCATACTTTTTGAATGTGTGTAAATTTTTACTTACAACTTGCAACTATTACAATTATACACAAAAAACCAATTTAATACCAAAAAAAACCAGCTAAAGCTGGCTTTAAACTTGACAAAACAAAATTTTAGAACTTCACAATATTTTACTACTATTACATCGTCGTAGTATCCCATGGTCTCCAAGATTTGTTATATTCAATCTTTTTTAAATCTAAAGTTGCATTAAACCAATAATTTCAATTATACAAATTTGCAAAGAAATTATATTTTTTCTTCAATTGTTCATTATTTTTCGCCAATTCTTTAAATATAGCATTGTGATTTAAATACCAGTTATGACATTCTGCAAAATCTTCAAATGGATCTGTCATACCATATCCACTACAAAAATCTTCTCTAACAGCATCAGCTTTTCTTACCTTTTCACTTTGCCAAGATATTTTGTAATATACTATAGATGGATCATCCAACTCAAAAACACTTTTACCAAATTCTGTATATATACTACTCTTTTGATTTTTAAATCATCTAACCATTCACAAATCCACTATATGTCACATCTCATGGGTCAATAATTCAAAAAACTCTGTGTATGATTTTACAAATCACAAATTTATCACCACATCATCCCATGTAGCATAACCTCTTCTATTTCAAAACTCATTATTAATTTTGATAGAGTCCAACTGACTTTTTATCGTTTTACCAAATTGTATATTATTTTCTATATTGTTCAGAATATATATTGAAGTAGCAAGATACATATATTTATCTTTATAATCAAAATCTCATTCAAATTTAATTTTTGAACACATAGACATATTTGAAATACAAATTCTTTGAAATTTTATCTTATATTCATTCTTTTCTCAACCAAAATCTTCTGTTTGTCAATCTACCTCTGCTTCTACTTGTGAAGCATCATGTTTTTCAATCAGCTGCAAAACATCCTCGTCCATATTTTGTAGACCTCAAGACTGCAAAGTATAATTTTGATCTTCAACAATATTTATTTTTTCTCAAGTATCAAAAACATTGAGAGTAAGTCAAAAATATAATATTAAAGTAGCTCATACCAACTTCAATATATCAAAGATTATTACTCTATTTTTTTTGATTTTTTGCATATCGCCTTATATCATTTAAAAGATAACTTGACATCTTTCATTTTATATTAAAATCAACACAAATGTCAATAGAAATTTTATTCGACAAAAGTCGTATCATAAAATTGTATCCACCTATAATTATCTTTGATCCATTTGATTTTGCTTTGAATATATTTTTTCAAAGAGATCATGTAATATTTTCTACCAACAAATCTGCTTTTTGATCTAATCACTTAGAAAACATTTTTTCAAACAATTTTTTAGATTCATTTTTTATTGTCGATATTACAAATATAATTTTTTCCTCATTAGCATCAAAATATGGTTCTATATAATCAACAATATCATCCATATCAGATATCTTTTTAAACTTTAATCATTCAACATCTTGTCTATCATTCAACAACTTAGGATATTGTTTTTCATGATTTGACAAAAATAATGTATGAGATGGGAATATTTCTATAAATTCATCCCAATTTGTAAATTTTGTAGCTTCAGAATATACAAAATAAAATTCCGATTGATTATACATTTTTCTATTAACTTGAACTAATCAAGAAAGTATAGTAAACATATGATCTATCTTTGACCACAATCTATCAAAATCTAAAAAATCCAAAGTAGACTCCAAAAGTCATTTGTGAGAATCAAATCTTTTTATTAATGAGTTAGTCTCAAAAAAATCCATACTATCTAATATCGGATTTATTGTTATAAAATTATTACTAATATTTATAAATTGTTTTTTAGTCTCTGAAAAAAATACTCACATAAAAACCTCAAAAAACCTAGCAAAATTGTCTAATATATTTTTTGCGTTTTCGTTTTCATCTAAAGTATATTTATAATAAAGATTTTCCAAAAAAGATAATATAGAATACAGATCACAGGGACTTGATAAATAAAAATTATATCATCTATACCACATCTCACTATCAAAAAAACAAACATCATAATTTTTATACAAATGTTCTTTATTCTGTAAAATACTAAACAGTCCTCCATGAGTAGACAAAATTACAGGATAATTTTTCAATTTATTTTCATCCTTGATATAATAATTAATTTTATAATCAAACTTTGTATTTATGTCCAATATAGAAATATCGTTTTTGACATGAGACATATATTTAAATATAAACATCAACTCATTGTCTCAATAATTTTGTTTATTTAAAAATCTTTTAAAATTATTTTTATCAATAAGCAATTGTCATCTAACAAATCAAATATTTTTCATACCAAGACTATTTAGCATATTTTTTACAATATTTAATTTTGCTATACTAGAAAAAGACATTATTATATTTTTGTTACCAGATACCAAGCTTTGTATCAAGTGATTAATGTCGACATTACCTACAAAATACCTTTTTTTATTTTCAAACTTATGTATATCTATTTTCAGATCGCTATTGATAGAAATGTTTTTTGGTAACTGCTTTTCAAGACTTGGAAGCTCCAAATTTCAGTTTTTTTTTCCAGCCCGGTCTACTTGCAAATTTAATATTTTATGATATAATCAAGTATTGTTTTTAATAAAGTTTATCAAAATAGGATATTTTTTGACTAAATCATCAATATAAAATACAAAATAATAAAATAAAGATAAAGAATTTTTTACATCATACAAAGCATCATGAGATTTTGAAACATCAAACTTTTGTTTTTCATGAATGATAAAAAATATTTTTTTAAATTCTTTCCTAGACATCATATACTCCACCAAAACATCCAAAGCATAACTAGGAGCAAAATGTACTAAATTTTGCGACATATTGAAAGTATCTATACTATCATAATATTTTATATCAGGGAAATATCTTTTTATAAAATCAATATCAAACTGGATATTGTGTCATATAAGTATTACATTGTCACCAAAAAAACTTTCAATATCTTTTTTTAAATCAAAAATACTTGGAGCATCATTTAAATCTTCCAAAACAATTCACGTAATATAAGCGACAAGATCTCTAATTTCTGATAGATCTTTTTGTGGTTTGACAAAAGATTTAAATCCCTTTATAGGATTTCAATTTATATCAATTTCCAAAAGACCAACTTGTATTACTTCATCTTTTCTTGTATCCAATCATGTAGTCTCAAAATCCAATGAAACATATCTAAAGTTTTTGTTTAACATATCAAAAAAATAATTAAATTAATTTAACTCACTTATAAAAAACCAAAAAAAATTATCAAACAAAAAGACAAAAAATTTTATTTTTATATCTGTAATCAAAATATTTAAAATATATAATTTTATTCTTAATTATTAATTAACTCTATACATTTTTTTGCAAACTCATCGGCAGCTTTGGGACCGTTTGCTGTTACAATATTCCCAGAAACCACCACATCTCTGTCTACCCAAAAACCTCAATTTTCTTGAATAAACTTTTTTTGTACTCCATTTTGATCTCGTGCTGAAATAGTCTTACCATTAAAAATACCACTCTCACTCAAAATCATAGGAGTAATACATATAGCTCATATTTTTTTTGCTTCTTTTGCTATTCTAAGATATTCTTTATCATGAAAATATTGTGAATAAGCTCATCCTCCACCAATAAATAAAACCATATCATAATCAAATCAACTTACCTTATTTAACTCTTTGTCTGCTATGGTTTTAGATCCAAAAACTCAAACACATTCTCATTTTTTACCAGCAGCAATAGTAACTTTTATTCAAAAATCATTCAACATATCAAAAGGGACTCAAAATTCATAATCTTGAAAACCATTGTTTGCTATAACCATCAATATGTGATTCATTTTTTATAATAATAGTATAAACATTGAAAATATAAATATTCAAGTATTTTTTGCAAATTATAAAAATATTATTGCAAGACAAAATCTTTTAACTAAAAACAAACTTGTAACTTTTAACTTTAAATTGTATTATGCAACTATTCATTACTGAATTTACAAAAAAATGAAATCAAGTAAACATAAATAACAAAGAGATTTTAGATCAAATGAGAAAAGTTCTCAGAATGAAAGTTTGAGATAGATTTTTCATACAAAACAATAATGAAAGGGTCGAAGTAGAAATTTTAAACCGAGACAAAACCACTATCAATTGAAATATAATCAAAACAAAAAATAATCCACTCTGAACCATGAACTCTGAACTCTGAATTATAGTAGCTATGAGTAATAAACGATCAAAGATGGAGTTAATCATCCAAAAATTATCAGAAATATGAATAAAAAATATTTATATTCGACCAAGCGAAAGATCAATAATAAAAGATGCTAATGAAAAAAAAATGGAAAGATTAAATAAAATTTCCAAAGAAGCCGTAGAACAATCACGATGACGAGAGTTACCAAAAATTGAATTTACAAAAGATATCTCAAAAATTATTAAAGACAAAAAAATCATCATCTTCGATAAACCTGAGAATACTAACGATTTTTCTTCTCTGTCATCCTCGAGTGTAACGAAGGATATAGAGAAACAAAATATTTTATGAATCATCGGACCAGAATGATGACTAACAAAAAACGATTATCAAAAATTTTGAGACAACTATGAAGTCCAATCATTATGAGACACCGTACTAAGAACTGAGACCGCAAGCATCATAGCAGGTCGGATTATAAAATCTATTGATAAATAGTATATAAAGTCTATAATAAATATTGCAGAAATGCAATACTCATATTATATATGAGACAAAAAATAATCAATTTAAAATGAAATTTGATTTAAAAGAAAACAAAGATGGTTCTTATACATTTAAACTTTACGACAATGTATATCACGCAAGAAACAAAAAAGAATTAATTATTCTAATTAAGTTCATTTCCAACAATCCAACTTTGTTTTTACCAATTATGTAAAGACTATCGCCACTTGTTTTATATTCAAGTGGTTTTTTCATTGTAAAAAATATTTAAATTTTTATAAAAGAATTCAGACATAATTATATTTAAAATATAATCTAAACCATGAAAAAATTAATCAAAAAAATAATAGCATACGACAAAATATACAATACCCTAAAATCAAGTTTTTTGTATCAAGGATACAAAAAAATAAATGGACAAATAGCAAATGCTATAAATTGAAATCCATCTAAAGATTTTTTTGTAATATGAGTTACATGAACAAATGGAAAAACAACAACCGCTAATATGCTTCATCAAATGTTTAACAAACTAGTTGCTCCCACAGTAATGATAAGTACAGCTTGTATAAAAATATGAAATGAAACAATAGTTAACGACAAAAAAATGACATCTTTAGATGTATATGATCTCCAATCATTACTTGTCGATGCAAAAAATAAATGATGTAAAATTGCAATAATAGAAGTTAGCTCACATTGATTAGAACAATATAGATTTGAATGAATCACGTTCGATTATGCTATACTCACAAATATCACAAAAGAACACTTAGATTATCACAAAAATATGCATCAATATATCAAAGCAAAAAAGAAACTTTTTGAATATGTAATGAAAAACAAAAAAGAGGTTAAATATGCTACATTACCCGCTGATGATAAAACTTGAAGAGAATGGTTTAATGAAATGGCTTTCGACAAAAAAATCAACTTTTCTATTCAAAATTCATCTATGCTAAAAGCCGAAAATATAAAAGAATCAGTTAACGAAACAATTTTTGATATAAAATATCTATGACAAACATACCCTACTACTAGTAAATCACTATGAACATATAACATATACAATTATTTATCAGCCCTAAGTGTATGAATACAAATATGATTGGATATAAACAAATGCATAAATGTTTTGTCAGATTTTGAATGAGTAAGTGGTAGAATGGAAAAGATAGAACATAATTGAGTTAAATATTTTGTAGATTTTGCTCATTCTCCAGACGCACTGGACAAAACACTACAATTTTTGCGTCGTTTAAAATGAGATAAAAAATTAATTCTTGTTTTTTGAGCACCTTGAAATAGGGATAAAGCTAAAAGACCAGAAATGTGAAAAATAGCATGGAAATATGCAAACATAACCATAGCTACAGACGATGATCCAGATACAGAAAATAGATTGGCAATAATAAATCAATTAACCAAAGATATCCAAAAAACCGACATACCTATATGAGAAGATATCTTCATTATACCAGAAAGAAAATTAGCAATCAAATTTGCTACTGAAATAGCCAAACCTTGAGATATTGTAATGCTAGCTGGAAAGGGTCATGAACCAATTCAATGGACAAATTTTGGGACAAGAAAACGAAACGACAAAGAAGAACTTTTAAAGAATCTAAAATAAATCAAATATAATGCTACAATACATAGTAATATTAGGAGCAATAGCCAACTTAACATGAGTGTTTTTTTATATAAAAAATACTTTAAAATGAGAAACAAAACCAAATAGAGTAACTTGGCTTATGCGATCTATAGCACCATTAATAGCATCTTCTGCAGCATTTTCTGAATGAATTCGTCGAGCAGCACTACCAGTTTTTATGTCTTGATTTACTCCACTATTAGTTTTTGTTAGTTCTTTTTTCAACAAAAAATCATATCGAAAATTATGAAAATTTGATTATATTTGCTGAGCTTTTTCTTTATTGGCATTGATACTACGATACATCACAAAAAACCCAATGATTGCAATAATTTTTGCTATAGCTAGCGATTGAGCTGCCGCATTACCTACAATAATAAAATCACGAAAACATCCAAAATCAGAATCTGTAATAGCGTATATGACATGATTCTTTAATGCTTCTACTAGTTTTTTTGCTATAAAAAGCCTTTGATTTTTGGAAATCGCATTTCCAATATATTTGTGTATGGCCAATCTATCTATGATAATATGAATATTGAGATGAAAAAGAAAAAAAATATGAATAAAAATCTAATCACAAATTATAATCTTAACTTACAAAACAATACAAGATTTCATTTATGTAAACATGAAAGCGCTTTCGCGCTTGCAATAGAATAAATCATAATTCTATAAACAATATTTTATAAAAAATAACACAAAGAAATGAACAACAAACACTACATAGTACTAGATATCGAGACCACATGACTTTCTAGATACAAACACCAAATTACAGAAATTGCTGCTATCAAATTTGATGGAGAAAAAATAATAGATAAATATGAGGTTTTAATAAACCCACAAAGAAACATACCTAGTTGAATAACTAGATTAACAGGTATAACAAACGAAATGGTAGCCACAGAACAAACCATTTCAGAAATTCTTCCTGACTTTTTAAATTTTATAAAAGACGATATACTTGTAGCTCACAATTCTAGCTTTGACTACTGATTTTTGTCAGAAAACATATACAAACATCATAAGTTTTGGTTAGAAAATCCTGTAATTTGCACTAGGAAACTTAGTAGTAGACTAATACCAGAACTACCAAGAAAAAACCTACAAAGTATATGTGAACACTTTAAATTGACCAATAATCAAGCACATAGAGCGATGTGAGATACTGCAGTTACAGTCGAAATTTTCAAAAACCTACTAAAATTATTAGAAAAAAAATGAATCATAAATAAATTAGATATAATTAAATTTCAAAACAAAAAAATTTGTGACTGCATCTAGTTATGTTTTAACAAAAAAGTCAAACCATATAAGAAAGAAATAGCACTATTTTTAGTAAAAAAATCAATTTTTAGCTATAATTAAATAGTAAATAATTTAAAATAAAAAGCTAAATAATGATAACAGCACAAGAATGTAGTAGTCTATTAAAAACACAGTTTCAAACAGATTTTTCTCAAAAAGAAAATATTTCTCAATTAATGACAAAATCTCGATGAGAAAATAAAAGTGAATGTTTTTCACATTTTTGAAGTATTTCAAATATAAACACATATTTAACCAACATAAAAAACAATAACGCCGTTGTTTCAAATGAAGTAACTTCTTTTGAAAGTGATAATGACTTAATAAAAACAACAGAAAAAGAAACACATTCATCTGCCTGACAAGAAACAACAAACTGATTTTTAGAATGATTTTCTGGATGATTAAAATCAATATGAATGTATATTCTATATTCGTTAATAGCTATTTTAATTATTGTTCTTTTGACTAAAGCGATAAAGTATGCATTAAGACGATGATACGCTTTCCTAAATCACGATAGAATGGTCTATATGAAAGTTTTATTAACAAGATGAGACAGTAAAATAGACCGCGAACAAGCAAAAGAAATTGCAAAAGATATGAAAGAAAAAATATGAAGAATGACTCAAGTATATCTAAATTTGCACAAATTGTGAAAAATAAGTTTAAAAGACAAATTAATGTATATAATTTTCAGAAAACCAAGAATACAATTGATGTATCACTATGAAAATGGAATAATAAATTTTATAATATGATGTTTCCCCGAATACAAAAAAATTGTAGAATGATCTATATGATCACAATATTCTAGTAGTTCTATTGAAGTTATCAAAAAACCTGAAATATTTAAGAAAAAATATTACAAAATTATGCCTCTTCAGTCAGAAAAGGACTCAATATACACACTAAAACTTTTTGACAAAATGTGAGATGACCCCATAAACAACTTAGTTGACTGATTAAGTAATATATCAAAATATGATACTGCCACAATAATAATGACAATAAAGCCAATATGAGATAGTTGGAACAAAATGGCATCAAAAAAAATTGATAGATTGTATAAAAATTTGGATATAAAACCAAGTGGAGTTCTACCAAAAATATTTCACTGAATATGAAATTTATTCAAACTAATATTTACATGAAAAATACCAAAAAATGAAGAATGAGATAATGTTGGTATGGTACGTATGGTAAAAGCAAAAGAAGACACACTAAATGATATGGCAAAAGAAGCAGGTACAGGTGCTTTTGAATGTGGTCTATTATTAATAACAACATCAGACGAAAAACATAAAACAAAAGACAACTTAAATGGACTAATAAATGCATACAATGTATACACAGATGAGTATTGAAACGAATTAGAACAATTGGAAAACAAAGCTGCTTTGTTAAATTTTATTTCTAAACCACTATGGACTACTGCTGCAAAGTATTGATTAACAAATCTTTTTTATCATTCAAATATCTTTACAGCAAATGAATTATCTGGTTTATTTCACTTTCCAGACAAAACATACAATCATTCAGGCACTATTGAGTGGATGCAATACAAAGTTTTACCTGCTCCTTCAAACTTACCAACATTCTTATCAGAAAATGAAAGTGGTTACATTATGAGTGGTATAGTAGCAGAAAAATACAAATGAGGTAAAATGTCTGAAATATTAAAAGAATATAAAAATCATCGAGCTGTATGAAAAAAAATAGTTGAAGAAGAAAAATTGGAACCAATAGAAAAATTTAAAAAGTCAGAATTAAAATGAAAAGAAATTGTAAAAAAAGAATGAAAAGAATTTATAAAAACAAAAAAACAAAAAGAAGTATATGGATACAAAATATTTAATTCTTGAGTATTGTTATGAGCAAACATATATAGAAACAGATATTCTCCTGTATATATGAAAAAAAATGACAGAACAAGACATCATTATTGTATCGGTAAATCAGGTACATGAAAATCTGTATATTTACAAACTCTTGCTAGACAAGATATGTGGAACTGAGATGGTTTGTGTGTGATTGATCCTCACTGAGATCTAGTGGAAGATCTGCTACAATATATTCCAAAAGAAAGAGCCAAAGATGTAATTTTCTTTGATGCTGGTAATGATGAAAGGCCTATGTGACTAAACCTATATGAAATCAACAATTTAGATGAAGCAGATAGAACTGTAAATGATGCCACAGAAATCTTTATAAAAATGTTTGGTCCAGAAATATTTGGTCCACGTATACAAGAATATTTTAAATATGGTAGCCTAACAATACTAGAAGATTTTGATGACAAGCCTACAATCCTAGATGTAGTAAGATTATATACAGATGAAGCATATAGAGAATATAAAGTATCAAAAGTAAAGAATCCTACAGTTAAGAATTTTTGGGAAAAAACATATAATGCAATGTGAGATAGAGAAAAAGCAGAAATAATACCATATTTTAGTTCAAAATTTGTATCTTTCAACACAAATAGACTTATTAGAAATATAATATGACAAACAAAATCTGCATTCCACCTAGAAGATGTAATGAACAGCAACAAAATATTATTAATTAGTTTATCTAAAGGTAAAATATGAGATCTTAATGCTCAACTTTTAGGTATGATATTGGTGTCTAAAATATACAATGCAGCAATGTCTCGTGCTAAAATACCTGAAGAAGAAAGAAAAGATTTTTATCTATACGTCGATGAGTTTCAAAACTTTGTGTCTGGTACTTTTGCAGACATATTATCTGAAGCTAGAAAATACAAACTTTGTTTGATAATGGCTCACCAATATATCGCACAATTGGAAGCATGACAATGATTAAATAAGTCTGAATGATGAAAGTGAGATGTAAAAGCAGCTGTGTTTGGTAATGTATGAACTATGCAATCTTTCAAAGTCGGTGCTCCAGATGCTGAATTTTTAGAAAAAGAATACCAACCTGTTTTATGAGCTTGAGATATTAGTGGTATAGCAAACTATAAGGCTTATATAAAATTAAATATAGACAACTCAACTACACGTCCATTTAGTATGAATAGTATATATACAATGGATTACCAAAATAAAAAAATACCAAACATACTCAAAGAATATTCTTCTAAAAAATATGGTAGAAAAAGAAAATTTGTAGATGCAGAAATCACAGCAAGATTGTGATTAGATCTGGATGAAGTAGATAAAAAACAAGCAGAATGAAAAGAAATTGAACTTAAAAATATGCAAAAACAAAAACCAATCAAACCATGAGTACCTCCAAAAAAAGTTTGAGAAGAACAAGAGAAAAAAGAAAAACAAAATAAAAAATAAAATACTATATAACAAAAAATCATTTAAAAAACTGGATATAATAATCCAGTTTTTTAAAAAATTAAAATTTGAGATTGTAAAACCAAAGACAATAATTATAATCTAAGTCTTTTATTACATATAAACAAAATTTTGACAAACGTAGAAAAATTTAGAGCATTAGGAATATGAGAAGAAACCCTTAAAATGCTGGAAAAAAAATGATTTGAAATCCCTTCTCCAATACAAGAAAAAACAATACCACTTTTATTGTCTTGAGATAAAAACATTATCTGACAAGCCCAAACTGGTACAGGTAAAACTGCAGCATTTGGTATACCACTTGCTGAAAAAATATTAAAACACGAAGATCACACACAAACAATAGTTATGACTCCCACAAGAGAATTAGCAATACAAGTAGCAGATGAAATTAGATCTTTTTTGCACAACAAAAAAATTAACGTAGTAACTATTTATGGATGACAATCTTATGAAATACAACTTAAAGCACTAAAAAAATGAGCAGATATAATAGTATGAACACCATGAAGATTGATAGATCATCTAAAAAGAAAAAGAATCAAACTAGATAAAATCAAATATATGATACTAGATGAGGCAGACGAAATGCTAAATATGTGATTTATAGATGAAATAAAAGAAATATTAAGTCACACAAACGACAAAAAAAGCACTATGCTATTTTCAGCTACTATGCCAAAAGAGATATTAAAAGTAGCTCAAAAGTATATGTGAAATTATGAAATAGTATCAGTCAAAAAAGAACAACTTAGTTGTACACAAACAGATCAACTATATTTCAACATCAATTATAGAGATAAATTGGAAGCCTTATGTAGAGTAATGGATATCGAAAAAGATTTTTTTGGTATAGTTTTTTGTAAAACAAAATCTGATGTAGATGATATTACTGCACAATTAGTTCACAAATGATATTGAGCAGAAGGATTACATTGAGATATCTCTCAAAACCAAAGAGAAAGAATAATCAATAAATTTAAGTCAAAAAAAACAAATGTATTGATAGCTACAGATGTGGCTGCTAGAGGTATAGATGTAAATGATATTACTCATGTCATAAATTATTCTTTGCCTCAAAATCCAGATGCATATATACATAGAGTATGAAGAACAGGTAGGGCTGGTAAAACTGGTACAGCAATTACATTTGTGACACCAAGTGAATCAAAAAGACTACCATTTTTCAAAAGAGCTACAAATACAGATATAAAATTAGAAAAAATACCAAATATAGAAAATGTTTTATTGTCAAAAAGATCACAAATAATATCAGAGATAAATTGAGCAATAGAAAACAATTCTTATCAAAAACAATTAGATTTAGCAAAAGAAATACTTGAAAACAACAATCCATATGAGACGGTTGCTGCTTTGCTAGAATTAAAATATGAAAACGAATTGTGTCATACAAAATACAGAGAAATATCAGATGCAAAACCATATAGATGATCTAACAGAAGACCAAACCAATGATGATATAAAAAAAATAGATGAAATTATAAAAGAAGTTCTAGAAACAGTAACTGAAGAAGTAGAACAAACAAATCAAGAAACAACAAAAAATATTAATTTCTTTAAAACAATTATAATAATCACTAAAAACTGGCTATAAACTTTCTTGTTATTCCAAAGTTAAACTGTCAGTGAAATTCCAAAAGTTAAATTGACAGTAGTATTTATTTTTTTGTTACTTTTATTATTTCCAGCTTAACT
>CAZCTB010000010.1:0-23912 GCA_964501605.1 uncultured Candidatus Peribacteria bacterium | reverse complement strand
TTATTTTAATAAAAAACATAAAAATGAAAAAAAGATTTAAACATATAAAAATTTGAGAAATTGAAAATTATAATTGAAAATCTAAAGTTTTTTGGTCTTTTTCCAATTTAATAAAATATTTTATATTAATTGCGTGTATAATATTAGTTATAGTTTTCGGTAAGTATTTGGTTAGATGAGCTCAAGTAGCTTTATGATTCTTGTGACAATCTACAGTAAAAACCGTAAGCAACAATTTATGAGAAGAAATGATTACAGATGATTTTTGAAATGTAAATGTTATGTTGGTGGGTATATGATGAGAAAATCATCATGGTTGATATTTAGCAGATACAATGATAGTAGCATCTTGGAATCCAAAACTTTGATCCGTTACTATGGTTTCTATACCTAGAGATCTTTATATAACTTCTACAGGTTATAATTGAAGAATAAATTGACTTTTTGCTCGTGGATACAACAAAGAAGGGAATATTTGATCTTGAGCTCAAAATTTACTTACAAAGGTTGAAGAAGTTGTTGGTTTAAAAATACCCTATTATGCTGTGGTAGATTTTCAATGATTTAAAGACTTTGTAGATAGTTTAGGTGGTATAGATATGTATATACCAAACAGCATACATGATACTACATACCCTGATTGAAACTTGTGATATATTACATTTCATATATCAGCTGGACAACAAATACTAGATGGTGAAACAGCACTTATGTATGCTAGATCAAGACACACAACATCAGATTTTTCTAGGTCAGAGAGACAACAAGATATTATAAAAGCAGTAATAGATACTACATTAAAAAAGAAAAATATTACAAATGTTGGTAAATTAAAAGAAATGTATAACACATATACAAAAATGCTTACTACCAATATAGAACTAAAAGAAATGATTTGAATGTTTAAGTATGCATACGATTTTAAAAATATATTTTCTTTTGGTTTAAATACACATTGTTCTTATAAATCTTATGCTATGACAGATGTTTGATGTTTTCTTTACAACGGTAATAGAGATGCTTATTGAGGTATGGCTATTATGGTACCAAATTGATCTACACCAAGCAATGTATCTTTTTATGAGTATATAAATAATTTTGTGTTTTTTGTAAGCCACAATCAAGAATATCTTATAGAAAACCCAAAAATTTTGGTAAAAAATGGGATAGACAAAAATTATGCCTATAATAATTGAAAATCTCCTACTTGATGGGCAAACAAAATAGCAGTAAAAATGAAAAAGTATGGTTTTACAATAGAAGATATAGAAAACTCTGAGCAAAAATTTGAACAAACTACAGTTATAAGCTATTGAGAAAAGTATAATAACACAATAAATACTTTACAGTATTTTTTCCCAATCAATGTTGTAAAAAGATGACAAATTATGACATGACAAGATATAAAATATGATATGGAAATTGTACTTTGAAATGATTTTATAGATTATATAAAACAAACACCATTTAGTTATGAAAAATAGTTGCTTAAATCATTTTAACCAATAACATACAAAAAGTTTATAATTAAATTAATTTTTAATTTTCAATAAAAACTATGCTTCCAAAATCAGTTTTAGAACAAAAAGACAATTTGTTTGATTATGTAAAATGATTGTGAATAGATACAAAAAATGTCAAAAACGAATATCTTTTGCTGCAGGCTTTTGTACATAAATCTTTTGCTGCGGATTTTAAAAACATATGAAAACACAATGAAAGGTTAGAATTTTTATGAGATTGAGTTTTGTGAGCTATTATATGCAAACTTCTTTTTTTAGACCATCCTGAGATGGAAGAATCAGACATGACCTTGTATAAAATAGCCTTAGTCAGAGAAGAAACCTTGGCAGATGTAGCAAGGAACATAAAACTAGATCAACAAATTTTGATAAGTAGATGAGAAGAAAAAATGAATTGAAGAAAAAAAGACTCTATACTTTCAGACGCACTAGAGGCATTTATTTGATATATTTTTTTAGATTTTTGATATCAAGAATCTGAAAATTTTGTAAAAAAATACATATATACTATGTATGACAAAATTGACAAAAATCCTGTAAAAAGCTATAAAACTATGATACAAGAAATTATACAAAAACTTCACAAAGAAATACCACAATATATAGACAGTGAAAACAAGATTGATGAAAAATGAAATGTTTTGTTGTACAAATCAGAGATATTTGTTTTGTGAAAAAAACAATCAGAGTGATTTGGTACAAACAAAAAGAAAGCACAAGAAGATGCTGCAAAAAATTTTCACAATATCTTAGAATGAAAAAAATTATAAAACTATTATTTAAAAAACTTTATTCTATTGAATTTTCACAAAAAATCTTTACAAAAATCACAAACAAATTTTAATTTTTTTTGTTTAAAAAAAATGGAGCAAAGATTTTCAATAATGAGAAAACCACGAATGTGGGTTATAATTTGACTTTGATTGATGGTTGTTTCTTGGATAATATTTTTATCAAGTGCAAGATTTTCAGAAGAATTTACATGATGAGTAAGTTTGTGAATAGAATGACAACTTCAAGAAGAAGAAACCAAATCAAACATAGAATTATTTTTGACTCAAGAAAATTATGAAGATATAAAAGTTTCTGTAGAGGCTGAATCAAATAGTACAATATTAAAGATTCATACTAAGGTATCAAATGATGAAATGGTTTCTGATTTGTCAAAAAAAATACAAATATATTTAACTGAAAATGAAATAATATCATCTAGTGATGACATAATACAACAAACTATTACATGACCCAGTGTTTGATCTTATATGCAAAAGGCAGCACTTAGGGCTTTAATTGTTGGATTAATATTCATTATAATATATATGATGTTTTCTTTTTCAGCTATTAGAAATTATATCTCACCACTCATACTGGCTTTTGTAACAATAGCTACCATGATATTTGATATATCTATACCAGCATGAGCTTATTGAATATGGATGTCTATCAATTCTACAATACAAATAGATACAATATTTATTATTGCAATACTTACTACAATGTGATATAGTATTAATGATACGATTGTTATATTTGATAGGATAAGAGAAAATTTGCAAAACAAGTGAACATGAAAAGATGTTTCTCATCGTAAGGTTTTTGAAGATAGCTTGTGGCAAACAATGAGAAGGTCTATTGGTACGTCTGTATCTACCTTGCTTGTTGTATCAGCAATGTTTATTTTTGGATCATGAGTTATAAAGGCTTTTGCTTTTGCAATATGAGTTTGAGTTATAGCGTGATCTTACTCGTCTATATTTATAGCCGCTCCATTGGCTTATATTATATCAGGTAAGTGGAGAAAAAACAACAAAAACCACTAAAAATAGAAAAAGTTTTTAAATAAAACCCAGTTAAAATATTGGGTTTTTTTGTTTGAAAAAAAACATTATAATCTTAAATTAAATGATAATTAAATATCATCACTTAAAATGAAAATAAACTTTTATCAAGATAGTAGATTTTTTTACTTTTGGAAACCTTGAGGTATTCCGAGTACTTTTGGTAAACAAAAATGCTTTATAGATGTTTTATTAGAATCAAAAGATCCTAGAGTCAAAGAAATCATGTTATATTTACAAGATATGTTTGATCAAAAAGAAGAATATGGCTTAGTAAACAGACTAGATAATGATACAAGCTGACTGCTTTATTTTGCAAAAACACCACTTTTCAAACAAAAGTATAAACAATCTCAAAAAGAATGAAAAATAAAAAAATATTATATAGCAGAGGTCTATTGAAAATATTCACCAGAGAATCAAAAAATATCCAATCCCATATGACATCATAAATTTTCTAGTGATCGCATGGTTGTTGTTTTGGATCAATGACAGACTAACAAAATTAAGGGTAAATTACATCAAGTTGATACTTATTTAGAAAAATTATATTATGATAAACAAAAAAATACTACAGTATTTTTAATAAATATATCAAAATGAATTAGACACCAAATTCGTGCACATCTTTCAAGTATATGATATCCAATAGTTTGAGAACATATTTATATCAAAAATAAGAGCTTTGAAAAATTACAACTATTTTCTATATGATTATTACGACAATATTAAACCTTTTTTAAACAAAAAGTAAATATTTAATGTTATTTTTATAACAAAACAACAAGTTTTTTTGGCCTTATTTTTTTAGACCGGTCTATGTTTTGGTTAATATTAAACTAGTAAAAAAAATTTGACACTTAAAATATGAAATGAATCAAAAATGTTAAAACTATTATAATTTTTTTGAAAAAACATTCTAATTTTTGACCGGTCTTTTTTATTGTTCGTTTGTTTTTTTAGTAAAATTACTTCTTTCTTATAAAGAACCAGTTAAAAGCTTGTCATTTTACTGATATTCACTATTTTGTATAATTTTTTCACTATTTCGTAGAAATAGTGAAAAAATTCGTATATTTGTTTTGCTGATTTTTTGCTGATTTTTTGTTTTGCTTTTTTTCACTAATTCATAGAATAGTATAATTTTATAAAATCTAAAGAAAAATTTGACATTTAGGTATTGTTTTCTTATAATTTCACTAATTCATAGAATTTATGAAATTTATTAAAATGAAAGAAGTTAAACATCCATGAGAATATTTAATTCAAGAAATCAGAGACAGAAACTGGACTCAAAAACAATTTTCACTATTAGCATGAAAAAAAGTTAGTGAGGTAAATGAGCTGATTAAATGAAAAAGAAATATAACAATACAGCGAGATCTGATATTGTCTAGTGTTTTGTGATTGCCTGAAAAATATTGGATGAACAAACAAATTGATTATGATTACTCTATTGCAAAAAAAACGTTTGATACTTCAAAAATAAAAAAACAAGAGTTAAATCTAAAAAAAATAGAATCAAGAAATATTATAAAAGAAAAAAACAAAAAAAATGAAGACATTTTCAATAGCTTTTAATTTTTAAATTTACTTGATTTATATATCTTTTCTTTATAAGAATCTATTGTTACAACAGATGTTTTTAAATTATTTTTATGTAAAAATTCACTAAGTTGGTGAATAAAACTTGTTTGATCATATCATATAGCAATCACCTCAGGCTTGTATTTTTTTACCGCAAATAAAAAATCTTTTTGATGTCATAATTCGACAATATCAGACAAATTTAGATTTTTTATATCTAAAATTCTTTTTTTTTCATCATTTATTGGTTTTTTTCATTTTATTTTTTCTATAGTTTTGTCTCTACCTACTATTGTAATTAATTTATCTCAATATTTTTTTGCCTCAGATAAATAATATTTGTGTCATGGATGAACTATATCAAAAGCTCAAAATGTCATAACTATTTTCATTTTTTTTATGATAGTTATAAAACTAACCTTAATATAAAGATTTGTTGTTTTTTTTCAATCTTCTTTATTTTTATTACATTTTGCATGTCTAAGTAATTTTGAGATATGAAATGTTTTTTAAAAAAACCCTTCGGGGACCTGCCTATGCCGGCAGGCAGGCTTACTTTTGGCTTCTAGCACTCCCGCAGGTTAGCGGGACAGGCGCCAGTAAGCAAAAACGTCTCGGATCACTCAGAAGTTTTTCAAAAATCGTCACCCTTCTTTATAAGGGTTCCTAGTGAAAAATCTGAGTTGATCCTTTTCTGGATTTTGTAAATAAGTTTTTTTTCCTATCTTATTTCAACTTGAAAGACTAGACACATTTCATATTATCAAAATAGATTTATTTGCTAATTATCTATATGAAAACTATCAATATTGTTATGGCATGATGATGAACAGGATGACATGTTTTTCCTATAAAAAGTTTGATAGAACATATATACAAAAATATAGAATATTATTCTAAAATAAATGATATTGTCCGATTTTGAGAAAAAAAATCTTTAGAGAAGGAAGTTTTTTTGCAATTAAAAGAAAAACACAAAGATATTCATTTTCAAGCTATTGTTTCTTGAAAATATCGTAGGGAAACTCGATTAAAATCTAGATTAAAAAATATACGTGACGCATTCAAATTTTGATATTGAATTGTGCAATCAATATATTATATAAAAAAAAATAATATAGATGTAATCTTTTGCAAATGATGATATGTAGCTTTACCGATTGTTTTAGCAGGAAGACTACTTAGAAGAAAAATAATTTTACATGAGTCTGATGTGCGTTCATGATTAGTCAACAAAATAGCATCCAAATATGCAGATAAAGTATTCACTTGATTTGATAAGGTGTTGCCAAAATCGACTACTATTTGACAAATATTGTCAGATGAAATATTTTCTACAGAAAGTATTAAAAACTTACCTTCTGCAAGAGATATGGACATAAAATGAAGGATATTGTCTGTATCAGAACAACTTTATTATACAGACCCAGAAAAAACTCATTTGCTAGTAATATGATGATCTCAATGATCAAAAAGATTGTATAACAATTTGTTAGAGTCAATTCAAGAAAATACAGAAACATATAAAAATTATGAAATATTTATAATATTATGAAAAGAAAATCAGGACATGAAAAATAGTTTTGATCAATATCAAAACATACATGTTTTTGATTTTATAACTCAGCAAGACATGTGATTATTATTAAAAAACTGTGATATTTCTTTGACTCGTGCTGGTACAACATCACTTGCAGAACAAAAACTTTACAATTTAAAAATTGTAATGGTACCTATACCGCGAACTCATGATCAATATGCCAATGCTAAGTTTTATGTTAAAAAGTATGATGACATACTATTAGATTCTAAAGATGAGAAGTACAAAAAGAATATGTTAGATATATTTAAAAAATATAAGAAATTTAAAAAGAAAGATACAAAAAAAGACATACTTTCAGAAATTAGAGTTGCAAAAGATGAGATAATTAAATCTATATTAGAATAAAAGTGTTAGTTTTTTTCCCCCAATTTTTGTTTTAATAAGATTAGTCTTTAATAGGGGTTTTATATATAATATAAAAAAAAGACTTGATTTTTTTAAAAAAAGTGTTAGTATTTTACACGTAATTTTATATTAAATAATATAATGATAACTATTGAAAAAAGATTAGAATATTATTATCTTGTGTGTGTTTTTCTTTGAAATAGAGAAAAAGTTTATATTGGAAAAGAAACAAAAATTAATTTGTCAAACATAGAATATTTAATAGATAAACAAATGAAATTTATTGTTAAAAATAAAAAATATTTAAATTTTGAAAAGGAATTATATAATAATCATTTATTAAAAAAGATTGTAAAAAAGAATTTACTTATAACATGCATATTGTCATTTAAAAAAAAAGATTGAAAAATTTTGTTAGATAAAGATTTATTGAAATTATATGAAAAATATAGTATTTATTATGGTCAGGAATTTGTGTTTGATTTTGTATATAATTCTAACAAAATAGAATGAAGTAAAATACCTCAAGATCAAATAAGAAAAATAATACAAAAAAGGTTATTTAATTATTCTAATAAAAATGAAGTTAGAGAGGTTATAAATTCTCAAAAAGTTTTGTTGTATATGGAAAAAGAATTTCTGTTTAATGAAAGATCTATTAAGAGAACATACCACATATTAACAGACAAATTATTTCAAGAAACTTGAGACAAATATCCAAGATGATATAAAAAGATTGCAAATGTAGTTTGAAATACTAGTACTAGTTCTCCTGATGAAGTTAAAAAGGATATCACTAATCTTTTGAAAAGATATAAATCTAATAAAAAAATCAAATTTCCCTTACAGCTAGCTTTTGATTTTCATTTTACTTTTGAAAGAATACATCCTTTTCAAAATGGTAATTGAAGGGTTGGTAGGTTTTTAATGAACAAAATATTAAAGGCTAATTGATTTTTACCTATGATTATACGAGAGCAAAATAGAGAAAGATATTTTAATGTATTTTCTTCGGCTATAGATTGAAACAAAAAAAAATACTATAAGTTTCTATTAGAGCAATATTTGTTTAGTTTAGAAAGAATTTAATTTATTACAAAAACTTGACAAAAGTAGACAAAAAACTATAAGTTTTATAATTTTATAGTTTACAACTGATAAAATGGAAAAATTTTTGTCTATTATCTTGTCTTTTTTTATTTTGTTGTCATCTTTTCCCGTTTCTGTTTTTGCAGACGAAACATCTACAGGTAGCGTATTAGAAGATCTTGTCGAAACAAACGAATGAGAGAATTGAGTTTTAGAAGAAGCTGGTGATATTAATCCAGCAGAAGCCATTGAGGGGTTAAATGAAAGTCTTGAAGAAAACATATGAGATTGAGAAGAAGAAATACTAGATGAAGAGGATGATTTAGAGAGTGTGATAACCAATAGTTGACAGAGTTGACAAGTTTTGGACGAGGTTTTTGTTTTAGACAGCAACTGAGAAAATGAGCATTTAAATAGCTGAAATTTGTTAGAAGATTGACAATCCTGACAAGTTTTAGAAGATTCAAATATTGTACCAAAAGAAGATGAAGTTATTAATATTTTATCAGAAGATGAAACAATAGAAACAAGATCATGAGAACCAGACCCTGAATTAATAATTTCAGAGGTTTTTTTTGATTGATTTAATGAACGAATAGAAATATACAACAAATGAGATAATTTTTCATGAGATATTATTTTTTCTGGAGCAAGTTCAAACAACAAAACAATAAATAATCTAATTATTGATTCACAAGAAGTTAAAATATTTACAGATACAAATGTCGATTCAATTTTGGATACATCATATGTTTTTCAAACAGATATGTGATTTAGTATTTCTGATTCACAGGACATGAATATTCAACTTATATATTCATGACAAATTTTAGATAGTTTTGTTCTTGATTCATCTACAGTATCTAGCCTAGCAAATTGAATTTCATTTCATAAATATCAAGACACAGACACTATTATAGCATCAGATTCTACACATAATTTTAACACAACTACATGAATTTTAGCCAATCCATGAATAGTTTACGATGAGATATTACCGCCAAGCGATCCAGAGTTGATTATTACAGAAGTATATTTTGATGGAGATGAAGAGCGATTTGAGATAACCAACATAGCGTCTCAAGAATTTTCATGAGATTTTTCTATCAACTGAAATATTAATTTAAATCTTTCATCAACTATTCCTGCCTGAATCTCAAAGGTTTTTGCAAATGATCTATATTCTATGTTTCAAACATGAGAAAACATCCAAGTTATTTCTTGATTGATTAACTTTGATACATGAGCAATCGATTTGGATTTAGTTCGATCTGGACAAGTTTTGGACAATTTTTTTGCTCATGAAACACAAGTAAATTACTATGATCAAGCAGAAACTTCTTTTGAAAAAATAGGATCAGATTCTTCGCGAACCACTACTGTAGTTTGATTGAATCGAGATAGGTATTTCAATATAAATCGATGAATTGCGGCAAATCCAACTACATATTTTACTACATGAGAAAATTTAATCGATGTAACACAAGAAAAAGAAGAAGAAACATACAACCAAACTTTGCCAATAGATTGTGATGATTTTCGAGAAACTAGTACGGCTAATATAACAGAAGTTTATTACTGAAATAGTTTGTATGAACCATATATAGAAATAATTACACAAGACAATGTTTACGATTATTATCCATATATTATGTTGGAATGATCAGCTTTGTCATGAAGTGTTGCTTTTGATGCAAGTGATATGTCTATCAACAAAAGATTTTTAATTTCATCCAATGATCAACGATATAATGAATGACGAGATTCTCTTTATGATTCCAACTTTTATCTCAATAGTTCTGGACGAATTACATTGTATTGACGAGACGATTGGTCTATGGAATGGATAATTTTGGACATAGTTTATGTAAATAATTGAGAAGAAGAAATGTCACTTTATGCTTGAGGTCAGACAAATGACTGTGCAGATATATTTGACTATCAAGACAAGTTTTCGCCAGGATTAAGCATTGGTCAAAGTCAATTTATAGATATTACTCCAGATCCAATTATCCAATATATTTCAGTTTGAGGATGATGAGGTTGTTCTTCAGATACTTCTCCAAAATTTAATTCAGACAATAATTTAACACAAGATATTCAAATATCTGTGATTAAACATTTCGGAAATTTACAGATATTAAAATTAAAAAATAAAACAAATTCTGACATAGATTTGAGAGATTATTCATTGCAAAGTTTAGATTGATCTACTCAAACCATAAAATGAAACACTCTTTTTGCTGGTAAAACTATGTCTTTTGTTTGAAATTATTGATTTTCAACTAGTCAGGATTATTGTGTCAATTTAATAAACGATGAGACTTGAGATGTAATAGATAGATATTGTAGGAATTCTATGTCAAAAGCTTCTGATCTAGATGAACAAAATATTGCTGATCAACTGTCTTTTCGAATAGATGAAGAAGAAACCATTGTGCCAGAGGAGCCAGTTTTACCATCAAATCCTATGCAAACCAATACAATAAAAATTACAGATATAGATTATAATCCAGATTGACTAGACAAAGATAATGAAACTATCACATTACTATTGCTTTCATGAACACAAGTAGATTTGTCTAAATACAAAATACAATATATTAAAGATTGAAAATCTACCAATAAAATTATTCAGTGAATACTTTCTGCTTGAAACGAACAAGTTTTTAAATGAAACTACACTTTACCCAATTCTACAAAAGACAAAAAACCAGTAGTAGTCAATTTGATTGATGAAAATAATTACATAGTAGATACATATATTTATAATCCAAACAAAATTAAAGAAATACCTGATTGAGATTATGAAGTTGTGTCAGTAATTGATGGAGATACGGTTAAGATTTCTTATTTACAAAAGGAGTTTAACATCAGATTGGCATGAATAGATGCTCCAGAATCCTCTACTTTGAGATGTGGAAAAGTTGAGTGTTACTGACCAGAAGCTAAGAATTATTTACAATCATTGTTAGAGTGACAAACGATTACTTTCGAACAAGAATCGACAGACAGTTTTGATAGATTTGTATGATATATTTTTTTAAGCTGAGAAAATATAAACAAAAAAATGATACATGAGTGATATGCACGAGAATATTCTTACAAAGAAAAAGATTATAAATATAGCTCTGATTTTAAGTCGGCACAAAATTATGCACAAAACAATAATTTGGGTTTACGATGAAATTCTTGTAATGGACAAAGATTGTGTCCTGTAGATGAAACACAAATAAACAAAGATTATTTGTTTAATATAGAAAACATAGTATATGATCCAGAATGAAATGATTCATGAAGAGAAGAAATTACAATTAATATGAAAAAATGATTTACTGTAGATTTTGCTGATTGATTTTATCTTATGATAAATGATAGAAAAAGATATCTCAAAGATCATTGAACTATTTCACCCGGTCAAACAAAAACATTAAAATGAACTTTTTCTTTTCCAAATAGCAAAAAAACTTCTGTATCTTTGTCCAATGGAGAAATATCTTTTGATACTTATGTTTACGATCCAAAACTAGACAAACTTTTGGAAGAAGAAGACATGTTGACAGGCGAATCTAAGGAAACAGAGATTTCACAGTTATGAATTAATATTTCTATCGTGTCGATATTACCAAACCCTTTGTGAAAAGATACTCTTTGAGAGGAGGTGTGACTACTCTATTCTTTTGATAAAAATGCTGTTGAAGAATATAAACAAACTGTCATTTCGACCGAAACGCAGTGAAGTGGAGAAATCTCTTTAAATATTGAAAGTGATTTCTCCGCTGCGGTCGAGATGACACATCAAGTTTTAAATCTCTCTAGTGGCTATTATCTAAAAATTTGAGATAAAAAGAAATATCTAGATTGAGAATTAGAATCCAATCAAGAGGCTTTGATCACATGAAATTTTGGAATACCAAACAAGGCTGGCTGTGTCGAGATAGGATATGAAAACCATATTTTTGACAAATTTTGTTATTCTGAGCCAGAAGAATGAGAAAAATTTAAAATATCAAATTGAGTATTGGAATCAGTTAGCACTATAGATTTTGGAATTTTAAATAAATCAAAATTAGAAAATATTTGAAATCAAGTCTGTCTTACATATTGATCACAAAAATTTTATTGCAAAAATATGCCGTATTCAAAATTGTCTACAAAAAGAGTAAATCAAAATAAATTGTACAAAGAATTCTTTGATAGTTTTGAAAATTATCTCAAAGATCAGCGAAAAATTATGTACTATGATACAGATATAAAAAATTACTTCAACTTGCTAAATGAAATTGAAAAAGCTATAAGTGATTGAAAATCTACATTTGAATTGGATGGAAAAACATTCCAAACTTCAGAATTTAAAGAGATGTACAATACTAGATATCCACAATTGGCTTCTATTGTTTTAAAAGAAAAATTATTTGAAGTTATTCCAAGTTCAATTGTGCAAAAATATCAACAACTGAAAGATGAGTATATTGATTATTTGATGAAACAGTAGTGATTTAATACAACAGAGTATTGTCATTCTGACACTGAGTGAAACTAATGTGGAAGAATCTATTTAAGCAATTTATAAGAGATTTCTCCACTCGTATCCACTCGGTCGAAATGACATAGAAATCCTAACAGTTTGCCTTATAAAATACGTTTTTAGCTTATTATAAATAATGAAACTTTACCTAAAATGATTCTATGGATACAAAAATTTTGGAGATGAAATGTTATTTTTCTGATTATTGAATTATTTACAAAAAGAATATAATCCAGAATTGTTTACAGTAGAAGTATGAGATAAGTCACGAATTCGAGAGCGAATACAAACTAACAAATCTTTTTTAAACAAAGGTATAATAGACAAATTAGAGTTTGTAGAGAATGCTGTAGTAAGTAAAAGATTTAGACAATTGCAAAGTTTCTTATGATTAGATAAATATAAAAAGTATTTTAAAGTGTTTGGTGGATGAGAAGTTTTAGATGAATCTAGAAAGTTTCCCCACAATGGATGGAATTTGTTTCTACTTCATCACTACTCTATTAAAAAGAAAAATTTTATACTTGTTGGTTGAATAGGTACAGACAAAAAGAAATATACTAAAAAATTGTACAAATACCTATTACCAAGAGCAAAAAAAATAATATGTAGAGAAGAATGATCTGTAAAAATTGCCAAGAATTATTGTAAAAATAATGTTGTTTTACATGAAGATTTTTCAGAGAGTTCATTACAAACTGTCATTTCGACCGAAACGCAGTGAAGTGGAGAAATCTCTTTAAAAACAGAAAGGGATCTCTCCACTTCACCGATTGATCGAGTGTCCTCGACTCTTGATTCTCAAGAGAGCGGGACGGTCGAGATGACAAATGAAAGAAAAACTATACTTATAAATGTATGACCAAAATATTTCACAAAAGAAAATATAAAAAAAATTAAAAAATATATTAAAAAGTATGATAAATATAAAAAAATATTCTTCTCAGCAGATATCAATTTTGACAAACAATTTTATTATGGATTAAGAAAGTCAATTCCAGATTTGCAAATATATGATCGAACAAAACATTCTTTGTCAGAAACTTTGGATTTGTTCAAAAATTGTGAAGGTTGAATAGGATCTAGATTACATTTTTTGTATCCTTTGAAGGTTTTTAAAAAGAATTTTGTGTCTATTTCTGATTCGGATAAGGTAAAAAAGATGATATAAAGATGTCTCCCTTTTTGAAGGGAAGAGCCTGCCTGTCATGCCAAAGGCAGATAAATCGGCAGACAGGGTTCACGAAGTGAAGAGGGATTTAAATCCTCAGTCGCTTTGCGACAGCTCCTTTAAGAAAGGAGCACAATAATACATTTATAATAGTAATATTTCATGTTCCTGATTTCACTATCTATATTTACACTGATACTAACGGTTTTTGAAAATATTTTTGTAGCATTTTTAGTTTTAGTTTTAAGTTTGGGGGCTTATTTTGTTTTTAAAAAGTTCCACCCGGGTGCAAATAAAAAAAGAAAACAACACCCGGGTGGTTGGCTGTTTATTATTCTAGCATTCGTTTTGTCTTTATTATCAATATTTTTTAAAAATTACACCTACACACAAAAAGTAGACGCAATTTCAACATCTACATGATTAATTTCTCAAAACATGGATGGTCCACAATGATTTTATTTTGTAGGTACATGAATTGTATCTGATATTTATTCTTACCAGAGATTTATTTTTGAAGACAATTCAGAGCGTGAATATTTTTTGTATTCAGAAAAAGATTATAAGATTTGAGATGTGATATGGCTTAATTGATATGTTTCATTGGGTTATACTTGATCCAAAAATATCTTTAATTTAAGACAACAATTGAGTGATATTCGACCCCGGGGTCAAAATTCACAAGAAGATGACCCTGGGGTCTTTTCACTATCGGGTTTGTTTAATTATGAATTTGATTATCCAAAATGGTTGATGATGAAGGGATTTTATGGGACGATTTATGAGCAAAATTCAGTTAATTTGACAAATTTAGTCCCCCTTATGAAGGGGGAAGAAGGGGGTTTTATTGATAAGAAAGAGAATCCCCCTACCCCCTTTCGTAAAGGGGGCAACACAAACCTTTCTTTCCTCCAGAAAATCAGAAAAAATCTTCAAAAAAATATTATCCAAGCATACGGAGAAAATCCACAAGCGTGATTAATTCTTTGAATGTTGGTAGGAGATAAATCACAAATTCCACCAGATGAATATGATTGATTTATTGATTCATGACTTGTCCATATCATTGCAGTGAGTGGATGAAACATAATTATGATAGTAGTTTTTTTGTGAGCCGTGTTGTTTTTTCTACCTTTTTATGTCAGAAATGCAGTTATCCTCTGCACAATAATTCTTTATGCAATGATTTGTGGTATGGATAGCTCAGTATTCAGAGCGACAATAATGTGATGACTTGGTATGTTGGCTCTATTTCGATGAAGAGAGGTCAATATACGAAGAGCAATGTCGATAGCATTTATTACAATGTTAATTGTCAATCCATATTTTCTTGCTTATGATGTTGGGTTTTTGCTTAGTTTTTCTGCTATTATTGGGATAGTCTATTTTGGAAAAGCGATTAGTCCCCTTTATGAAAGGGGATTTAGGGGATTCAAATACAACAAAAACTCAACCCCATCACTCCCCCTTACAAAGGGGGATACTAAAAGAGACCCCGGGGTTAAGAGGATATTTCAAAAAATTTCTAAAGAATATATCACGCCAACCGTCTGAGCAACACTTTGAGTTCTTCCAATTATGTTGTTTTTTATGGGAAAGACCAATTTAACTTGAATACTTGCCAATTTCTTAGTCGTTCCAATAGTAGCTATAGTAATGATTTACTGATTTGTTAGCACCATAATTTATAAAGTTTTACCTCGAGATTTTATCTTGCGACCAGAAAAAGTTCTTACAAAATATATTTATTTAGTTTCAGATCGAGCTTGAGATTGGTGACTTTATTTGCAAGCAGAATGAGCTTGGATAAAATATGCTTTGTTGATGTTATTTGTGGTTTGGTTTATTTCAGAAAGGTTTAGGAAATAGTGGTTTTGTGTAGGATACGGTTTGAAACCGTACCTTACAAAAAGTTTAATATGGTGTTTTTGTAGGTTACTAACCGCCTTTACACAGAAGATATAAAAGATTTAGACACACCATTTTACTAGACATACCCCAAAAATTTCAGTCAAACAACAAAACCAAAAACCCAATCTAGAACTAACATAAAAATAAAAAACAGCGATGTCAAATCCGCTGTCATTTTTGTCATACTTTTTTTTACTGTCCCCCTTAAAAAGGGGGAGTAAGTTTGTTTAAGTTCATCACCCTATTAGGGGGGAATAAAGGGGGGCTAAAATAAAAAAAACCCCACCTACACCTCCCCTGATAGGGGAGGAATAAAAGGAGGGGGTTTGAAAAACAAGAGTAAATTAAAACCCCATCTAGTCACGCAGTATTGCGTGACATAACAGCTTCCCCTTACAGGGGAAGAGTAGAAGGATATCTTATTTAAATTTCTTCATACAATCCTTGTATCCCATTTCATAAACCTCTTTCATCTTTTTTTTGTCCAAAGAAAGTATTGGAATTGGTATTTTTTTATAGAAAAGATAGTCAACTTTTTTAGTATCTTCCAACAAATTTGCTCTAAGCATTATTTCAAAATTTACCATTAAATTGTCTACTACGGTTTTGATTTTTTGATTTTTTTCAAACTTATTCAAAACTACTCATATTATTTTGGATTTTGGGTATTTTTTTTTAGCTTTATCTACTGGGAAATTGTCCAAAAGTCATCCATCAACAAACAAATAATCTTTGTGTTTTATTGGTGGGAAAACTCAGGGAATAGACATACTTCCCAAAACTATATCTGGCAAACTTCATTTGTCAAACAACATATATTTGGCTGTATTTGTATCTATTGTTCATACATATAGTTTTTTTTTGAGGCTAGAAAATTTTTTTGGCAAATTTTCATCTATTATTTTTTTAATTTTTTTATTTGATAATATTCATCATGTTTTTCAAAAAATATCTTTGCCATAAAATTTTGAAAAAGATAAGCTAAGTCATAGTTTGTATATTTCTTCTGCTTTCATCCCATTAGCCCACAAAGATCAAACTATAGCTCATACACTTACTCAAAATATGGCTTTGATTTGTTTGTCTAGTCAAAGTTCTTCAAGTCCTTTTAATATTCAAATAGTATAAAATCATCTAAATCATCCACCAGACAAAATCAAAACTTTGTCGCGTTTTTTTTTGAAAATGTTTTTCATTTTTTTGTTTTTTCTTGGATAAAACATTATATGTTATATATTTGTCTTGTTTATTTTCAAGTGACTAAAAAATCATCCCCCTTACAAAGGGGGACGAAGGGGGTTAAAAAAACAGAATAGAAAATTTTCTATCTATATTCACAAATTCCCCGAGCTGTGTTTGACAAATCCCCCTATCCCCCTTTATCAAGTGGGCGAAACTCAACCTCCCTCTCCCTCCTTACAAAGGAGGGTAACACAAGCCTCTTTCATAAAGGGGGTGAAAATAACCCCACCTAACCTCCCCTAATAGGGGAAGAATAAAAGGAGGGGTTTATAATTACACCACATTTTTTGCTTTTTTTTGTCCTTATAGTTATAATTGTAGTGTATTTATTATCCGCTTACAAATGGGTGAAAATATAAACAAAATATCACAAAACAACTCATCTAACAGATTTAGAAACTTTTTGTTGGCTTCTTCTTTGTTTTGAGTTTTAACAATGAGTTCTCCGAAGGCGAATGCAGAACAAAATTTTTCTAAAGATCAAAAAAAAGATGATATAGAAAATGTATATGACAAAATAGAAAATAAAGATGCTGCAGATTTTGAAACATTTAGACAAGTATGAGAAAAATTGCCAAAGAAAATGAAAAAATTGTACAAAAAAATGATTAAATTAAATTCTAAAGAAGATTTTGATGATTTGGTTTTGGATAAAGAAGAGCTGTGGTATCTAGCCAATATAGCACCAAGATATTTAGACACAAAAAAAGGACAAAAATTTTTAGAAAACTTAAAAAAAATATTTGGATATTGATGATCTTTTGATGTAATTACTTCTGATTGGGGAGGGTTAAAGTTGGTAAATTTTACCCTTTGATGAGAAGTTATTTTTTCTATCAACAATACAACAACGAGTCCTGAATATACTACATGGAAGGCTGACGGAAAATCAATAGTAGTGGACAAGGTTTGAAAAGATTTTGTTGTTAGAACACTTGATCACCAAATATTGAAATGATGGTTTGTAATACATTACAATGGTAATTTGTCATCTACAGACGAAAATGGAGACCACGAATGAAGAGCATTTTTATATCGAGATACATGATTTAAAAATGAGTTTTGAGTTTTTAATATAGATCCAACAAAGTCATCCAAAAAAATGATAAATGATAAATATGAAAAAAAGAAAGAAAAAATATCTAAAATCATGAAAGATATGGAAAATTTTAAAAACATGTGATATGATTTTGTTTGGAATAATCAAAACATGACCTGTAAGTTAAAAAAATGAAGTTGAGAGTCAGATTTTTCTGATCCAATATTGTCATACAAAAATGATAGGGATTTTGAAAAATGGCTGAAAGACGCAAAAGATGCTGTCGATTGAACTTTGGAATATGAAAAATGACAAGAAGAATTGTTTGCAGAATTTTTTGACAAATATTTTGAACACAATGGTATGTTAAAAGATAATGAAAGATACAAAATAAAAAAAGAATGAAATACAAAGTTTTATCTTTTGGACAGATACAATAGAAACAAAAAAATATCAGAATTTTCTGTTTCGGTGTTGGACAAAAAATGAAAAATGATTTGAGAAAAAGATATAAATTTTATCATAGATGAATATGAAGCAAAAGAAATTTACTTAAGTTTTATATCTAAAAACAACAAAAAAGATGTTTTAAATAAAAACTGAGAACACAAGACTGACCAATATTATATATCCAATGATTTTTTATACAAATGATATAAGATAAGTTTTGGTTGTGGTAGCATTACTGATTGGAAATATTCTGTATTGGTTTGTGACAAAGATACAGAAAAATATATATGACATTTTTCTCTGGACAATCAGATGTCGTGATCAGATATTGAAAAAGAGATAGAAAAGATAGTTAAGTAGTATTTTTTATCCTAAATTGTCATTCTGAGCAACGCGTCCCGCTCTCTTGAAAATCAAGAGTCGAGGACACTCGAGGCTTCGATGAAGAATCCATTTTATAATTAACTATATTTTAATGAAGATGTGATATGTGTATATTATTACAAACAAAAAGAATGGTACATTATATATAGGTGTTACAAGTGATATAAAAAGGAGGGTTTATGAACATAAGAATAGACTTTTTGAAGGATTTTCTAAAAAATATTGATTAGATACATTGGTCTATTTCGAAGAATACGACAATATCAATGATGCTATAAATAGAGAAAAATATCTAAAATGACTAAAGAGATCTAGAAAGATAGAGTTAATAGAACAAGAAAATTTAATGCGAAATGATTTATTGTTAGAGTATTAAGACTGGATATTTCGCTACGCTCAATATGACAGGGACCTTAGATATGTATCTACGCTCAATATGACAGTAGTGGATGTAAACGGCGGCTTGTCATTCTGACACCGCAGTACTGCGTGTGGAAGAATCCATATACACAGAAAGATAGAATATCAAAACACTGGATACCTGCCTATCGGCAGACAGGTTTCGCTTTACCTGCCTACCGGTCAGGCAGGCTCAATATGACAGTAGTGGATGTAAACGGCGGCTTGTCATTCTGAGCAACGCGTCCCGCTCTCTTGAAAATCAAGAGTCGAGGACACTCGAGGCTTCGGTGAAGAATCCATATATAGAGACAATAGGAACATCAAAACACTGGATATTTCGTTACACTCAATATGACAATTAACCGTATCACAAAAACACAAAAACGCAAGCTCTTTCGAAAGTAAATTAATTTCTCCAAACACAGTCAAAAACTACAATATAAATCAAAAACCATTTTTATTACAAAAAAAACAAGACTTTCTTGTCACAAATAGACATCTCATTCGTATTACCATATAGAAGGGTATTGTGCCTTCAATACGTAGGTTTTAAGACGTTTTGTGCATCTAGTCGATGTTAAGAGCCTACTTTTGTAGTCTTTTTTGTTATATTGACGACAAATGTCTATTCGTCTTGAAATCTTGTATAGAAAGTATACAATATCCCTCACGATCTTGTCGTATGGAGATACGATAAGTAGGTCGGTTATATCTTGGTCATTATCGATATATGTAGATACTTAGATATATACTTAACTTAACTTTCCTATACCTACGGGGAAACCAAGCTTGAGTTGTATCGCTATGTATGGACATGTGATTAGGACATCCTACAAATTAGTTTATTTACACCGTGTAGATCCTTAGCATTCAATTAATATATGGACATGTATTTTGCATGTTTCGTAGTCATTTATAGGAATATAAGTGACACATATCATACAAAATGTTCTTTGTTTAGTTGTCCCCCTTTTGAAGGGGGAAGTGAGTAAAACGAACAAGGGGGTTTTAAAACCCACCGGTCTCATTTTATTCGACCACCTCCCTTACAAAGGGAGGCACAAAAAGAAAGACATTTAAAACATGATATGAGATCGACAATACACGATTTAATCTAAAAAAGATTGTGGTACTATTTTATATTCTTTTTTATTGTACACATGAACACATTTAAAAAATTATTTTCTATTACTGCTATTGTAGCATTAATAGGAACAATTATGCCTATGTATGCGTTCGGTGCTTCTTACTCTTCTGAGTTAAATCAAGCATACGATTACGCTTACGACAATGGTATAACAACTATGGATAGCATTGATAATGCTGACATGTACGGTTCTTTGACAAGAGTAGCTATGGCAAAAATGATGTCTAACTACGCTATGGATGTTTTAGGACTAGAAAGAGATACAGACATGGAATGTTCTTTCCCTGATGTATCAGACGATTTAGACGCTCAATATGACAACGGTGTAACAAACGCTTGTCAATTAGGACTTATGGGAGTTGGAGTTGATAACTTTGACCCGTATGGACTAGTAAACAGAGCACAATTTGGAACAGTTTTATCTAGAGCTATGTATGGAAACACTTACAATGGTGCTGATCCTTACTACGCAGATCACTTAGAAGCTTTGAATGACGCTGGTATTATGAACAACATCTCTAATCCAAATATGTTGGAAGTTAGAGGATATGTAATGTTGATGATGCAAAGAGCTGACGAAGATGCTTCTGTTGGTGGATGTACAGCTGAAGAATTATTGGCTTGTATAACAGCTGATGATTATGATGATTGTATAGCTGCTTGTAGTGATGAGGAAGAGGAAGACGATGAAGAAGTTGTTGTAGAAAGAGATGGTGAACTAACTGTTGAATACGCTAGTACAAATCTTTCTGATGAAATTCCTGCTAAAATTAAAAGAGTTGCTATGTTGACATTTGATGTAGAAGCTGAAGATGCTGATGTTTCTTTGTTTGACGCAGAACTTAAATTTATAGGTTTTGGTGATTATGAAAACTTAGAAGATTTATCTATTTACAACGAAAACAACTTAAGAGTATCTAGAGAAAGAGATTTTAATAATTCTAGCGAATTAACATTAGGATTTAATCCTAATATTGTAGTAAAAGCTGGATGAAAAGAAACATTCACAGTTGTTGCTATGTTAAATTGAACTTGAAATGAACTTAATTCTACATACTGAGTATCTTTGATAGAGCTTGGTTCTTCTGCTGAAGATGTAGATGGTTTGCCAATACAAGGTGAAACAAGAAAAGGTGTTAGTGTTACTAATGTTGGAAAATTAGAATTAGGAACTGGTTCTTATTCTACTGCAGATATTGTTGTTGGAGAAGAAGAAGTTCTTGCATCTTTTGCTTTAAATAATACTTGAGATTATGAAGATGTTATGCTTGAAACTATTGTTTTTCAAGTAGAAGCAGACGATGACATGTTTTCTAACTTAGAATTATATGCTAATGATGAGTTAGTTTCAGACGATCTTGATTTAAGAAATGATTCTATAGTTGCGAATATATCTTATCTTATTGAAGAAGAAACAGATGTTGATTTTGAGATAAGAGGTTCAGTAACTAAAATAGATGATGATTTTCAATTTTTAGTTGAAGAAATAGAAGATATTTATGCTTATGGCACAAGATATAACTTCAACGTTGAAATATCAGGTTTAGAGGATGGTTGTAAGCTATGAGATGAATTTACAGTTTCTGGTTCTGAAATTACAGTTTTTTTTGATAGAGCCGATATGGATGAAGTAAAACCAGGTACTGACGATGTTCATTTTGGTACTCTTACATTAAAATCTAAAGATACTAATTATTTAATAAATCAATTGAAAGTTGAGGTAACAAATACTGGTTTTGTTGATGATATAAGATTAAATAATGTTTCTTATGATGAAACAACAACTGGTGGTTATTTGTTCGAAGATATTGATTTACAAGCTGGTGCAACAATAAAATTAAAAGTACGAGTTGATATATCTGACGATGCAGAAGAAGGGGATGAGATCACAGTTGATTTTGATCTTAACGTCGTTGTAATAGAAGACTTAGACAATGATGTAGATAATGTTACAGATGTTTTGTCTACAACAGATGTTACAGCAAAAACAATTACAATCGAAGATGCTTCATTGGATGTATCTAGAGAAACTTTGAACGATAGAGAAGTTGTTCTAGGTTGAGAAGGTTATGAATTAGCATATAGAGCTAGAGTAGACGCTGGTGATGCTGCTGATATAGAGGTTAAAACAGTAAGATTTAATTCTGATTTGAGCAGTACACTAACTGATTCTGGTTATGATATTCAAGATATTGTAGACAATGCTATATTGACTATTGATGGTGTTGAATATGAAAAAACTAGAATTAATCATGATAGTATAGATTTTACTAATATCGATGCTTTGATTGATGCTTGAACTACAAACGCAAAAATGACATTGGATATTAAACTAAAGTCTTCTGATACTATTTCAGGAACAGGATCTTTCACTCTTGCTGAAGTTGATGCTGAAGACGCTGCAGATAGTGATGAAGTAACTGTTGATGATGTGCCTTCAGCAGCTGGTCCTGAGTTAACATTTGTTAATGCATGAGAATTGACTGTATCTTTTGATATGGATGATGATTCATCTACAGTAATGAGTATGTTTACAGAACAAAACAAATTTGCTTTAGCTTGAGCTGAAGAAAAGGTAGTATTAGCTAAAGTTAAATTAAAAGCAGATAAAGAAGACATTAGCGTTGAAAATATGTATTTAACATGAACAGACACAAACAACTTTAGTGATTCTATAGACACGTTGTCTTTTGTATTGGAAGATGATATGGAAACAGAATTATGAAGTTTAGATCATTCTGAAAATGCTGATACAATATCTATAGATGTAGAAGATTTAGATATAGTTATTGATGCTAATAGTTCTGTTTATTGATATTTATTAGCGACATTTAAAGCTGTTAATGATGATGAGAATGCTGTATATGTTGGTGCAACAGATTGAGCAAAGTTGTCTAATTTATTAGTTAGTTCTATAGAGTTTAAAGGTTTATCTTCAGAAAAATTTGAAGATGAATTGGATGACAATTTACCAGATACATCAGCTAAAGATGTAACTGTAGTAGCTAATACTATAGCTCAAGTTGATTTGAACGATATTACAGCAGTAATGTCTTCTAGTTCTAAGAAAAAAGTTTGAGAGTTGAAAGTAGAGACTACAAATCAATCATGGAATTTAGATTCTGAACAAGATGTATATAAAGCATTCTTGAATTCAATAGACTTGGTTATCACAGAGTCTAGTTTTACAGGAGGTACATACCGAATTGAAACTTTTGCTGGTGATACAGGTTCTGTTACTGGAGCCGCTCTTGTTGGAGATCGAGAAGTTGATGGAAATGCAACATTTTATATCTATGCTGATACTAGTTCTGCTACTGTAGATACTGGTAATACACGAAGTGATACTTCTGTTGAAATTAGAATTGATAATGTTACAGAAGATGTTACATTCTTGTCTCAAACAGGTTGAACAGATGTTAATTACTTATTACCATATGGTATACCTACAGATCTTTCTGATAGCACTAATAATTAGTATCACTCGATACTAAAAAATAGACCAGACTATCACTCGTAGTCCAGTCGACCCTCCACATCCAATGTGGAGCAAAAGACTCTTCCCGCAGTCCTGCGGGGAGGGTTTTTTTGTTGGGGAAAATCCCCCACTGTTTTTAAATCCCCCCACCTGCCTACCGCAGGCAGGCCCCCTT
>CAZCTB010000009.1:0-5342 GCA_964501605.1 uncultured Candidatus Peribacteria bacterium | reverse complement strand
TAATGTAGGTAATAATATAAATATACCTAATTATAATCCCCCCCTGATTTGTCAAATTTTTGTGGACTTTTTTTGTACTTTATCTAAAACCATAGTTAGCATGCAACAAAAACTACCTTATTTTTTCCAAAAATTTGACCCATCATATAATCAAAATAACTAAATTGTTATTTTGAAATATTCAGTGTCAAATTTTTGAGGACTTTTTTTGTACTTTATCTGAAATCATACTTAGCATGCAATAAAACACACCCTATTTTTTCCAAAAATTTATCCATTCTTCTATCCAAAAAGTAATAAAACGTAGATTATTAAATCAACAATCTAGAAACGTAGTAAAAGATTGTTGTTTTAATAACTATATATTCTTCAATTAAAGATAAAAAATCCCACTTCTCAAAGCAGGACTTTATAAGACAAATTTATATTAGAGTTATCAATTAACCATTATCAATTTCTTCTTCATGCTTATGTGGCTTACTCAACCATGAAAAAAATCTAAGAGCAAACAGCAATCCAAACATCACCCAACCTAGCACAGCAAACACAGAATATCATCACTCTTCGTCTTCTTCAATTTCATTATCCACTATCAATTCACCATTATCAATTAACTCAGGACAAGACAATCTCTTGTTTATCGACATAAGAATTTCTTTTCACGCATCATCTTCCAAATTATAGTATTTATTTATTAATTCACATTCTTCTACTGATCATTTATAATATTTCTCTTTATTCACAAGCTTTCTAAATTGCACAGGATCTATTTCATTCAACAAATACAATCATGTAGAAGTTTCAAAATTATAATTCTTGTTAGTCACATTCGCTTTACCATAGACTTGTTTATCAGATACTTGTATTTCCAATTTTATTTCTTCTCACAAAGGCAACCATATATCTGGATAAATAGTAAGAAAATCACCACTCCATTCATGCTCAATATTAGAAATATCATATTTTATATCATCAATAATTATTGCTATACTATTTTTGTTCAATCATTTACCTTGATCACTCATTTCAAAAGTAAAATAAGAATCCAATGCCACATATTCTCATGTGTTTAAAACAGGAAAAACAAGTTCAATAATTGGAGAAATAATGTCTGGTTCACATTCAGGCACTTTAGAAAACTCAAAAGAAAAATCTTTGTTTATATCTATTGAATTTCCACTATCATCTACCAAATAACTTCATTCCATAAAATTAAAATTAGTTTTTTCTATATCAGATTTTGTTTTAAAAAATACTTTAAATAAAACCGTATCCAAACCAATATTTTCAGATTTTAATTTATTAAAAACAATTTTATTTTCTTCAAGTGAATATGTTAATTTATTTTCTTGTTCTCATTCTGGAATTATTCTCAAAATTTCAATATTTTTATTATCATATTGCAAAATTGCATTTATAAGTTCAATATTTCCATTTTCCAAATCAAACACAACATCCACTTGATTATCACAACCAGCATGAAACTTATCCGATGGCTGAAATCTTTCTGAACCATAAATTGGATTTAAATTAACTTGTGCAAATCAAAATCCAACAAAAAGAAATCAAAACAACAAAGTTAATATTAATCTTTTATTTATCATATTTTATTTTTTTAAAATGATAAAACACTTATTTTCTATTTATGATTTACCAAATAATTATCAAGAGAAAAAGAAAAACAGCTGCAAAATATGCAACTGCTTTAAAAGAAAAACAGCTCAATTATATTGGCTCTTTTGCAATAAAAACCAATGGTCCGTCAATTTTCTTTTTTAATTCATCAATAAAAAACTCATTAACTCCTTCTTCTCTAAGAATTCTCCTCATTTCCTTATGAGGAATCATCTTATCATTAAAATCGTTTTTAGTGTCAGCGCTTGCTATAACTATTTTATCCTTAGCAAGATATCTGATATCACTCCTAGTTGTAAAAGGAATTCTTTTTTCTCCTAATCTCAATGTAAATCCTCTTTGACTAGTTACAATTTCACATAATGAGTCTAAAGACAAGTTACTTACTTCTTCAATTCTACACATAAAATAATTTTTTTTAGTTTATACATTTTTTATTTTTATTATATTGTTGTAAACAACAACCAAATAAGTATAAAAAATAACTTCTAAAAATCAACAAAAACTTGACTTAAATAATTATCTTACTATAAAAACAATATATTTAACTTTAAAAAAACAATAATGGAAAATACACAACAAAAAGAAATAGAAAAAACAATAGACAACCCAATCACCAAAAACATGAAACCATGACAAAAAGAGATAGAAAAAACAATATCAAAAGAAGGACAAAATAAAATTGCTCCAAATCAAATTTCTACATGATTGGACAAATGGGAAAATAAAATAGCACACAAAAGAAAACCAGACGCTTAAAAAGCAAATACGTATATCAGAGCACCCACGACCAATAACACAATTAACACAAATAAAAACTTCAATATCTTGTACAACAAGGATATTGATTTTAGTTTTGAATAAAAATTATTTATTTTTTTCCATATAGCTTGATCTATTACTTGTTGTCAAAGTAAAGTTTCTACTTTTCTTACATTTTCTTTTATCAAATATCTATTTACCAAATAACTTGGATTTTCCATATTAATTATAGGTTTTATAGCTGCTATACATGGATCTCATCATATAGAAGCCTTATCAAGTTCTTTTTTATATTGAGCCGAAGCCAATAAATAAAAAATATTATCATATTCAAATATCAGCTTTTTTTTAAAACTTAAAATTTTTTTGTTAAATTTTTTAAACAAAAAAACTAAAATCAAAAGTATTATTATAAGCAAAAAAAATGATATCAAAACCCATGATGCAGTTTCCAATCAAACTCCAAACAAAAAACTAACAAAATCAACCATTATAGTCCACATATTTAACAATGTTTCAGTCATAAGAATTTATTATCAATAAAATTTTTTCATTTTGTCTCCCTTTTTAAAGGGAGCTGCTCTGTGAAACTAGAGGGATTTAATAAAAATGTTTCACAATGTTCTTTCACTCAACTACTACGGGAATAAAATTTCTCCAAAATATAGGAATTTTTTTGTTGATACAATATTTACCCCAAGATTTAGAACCAAATTTATCTCATTTTTTTGGATATCTTATTGTTAGTCATATCAAACTTTCGTCATTAATGTTTACTGCCGTTTTTCAAACATTCATCTCTCATAATTTATCAATAATCTTAGATTTTTCAATATACTTTTGCCAAAAGTTTTCTTTAGCTTTTATAATATAAATCTTTCCATGAGACAAGAAAAAATAAACTCAATTAATATATTTATATCCCTGTTCTCATGCCTTGAAAAAATTAGCAAATTCTTTTAATGTACTAGAAGTAACTTCAGAAGACATTCCAAATTTTTTCAAGATTTGTAACAAAGAATCCTCAGATACAAAAAAAAGCGGTACATCCCAACAAAAAGCAAAATCACAATTCCAATAATCAGATTTATTTATTTCAATTAAGTTTCAAACATCAATATTATTTTTATCTAATTCTCTATAAATTTTCTTCATACTATCAAAAAAACTATTTGTCTCTTCGTCATTCCTATTCGACATATCAGCCAACTGAGGAAATAATGACAATCTAATCTTATTTCTCAAACTTGTTTCTTCATCTAAATTAGTTGGATCTACTACAAATGGAATACCAAAATCTTCACAATATTTTTCTATTTCTTTTTTGGTAAAATCCAACAATGGTCTTACTATTTTTACTCAATTCAACAAATTATTTTGATCTACAAACCTCATTGAAACAAAACCATTGAGCCCAGAACCACGTAACATATTCATAAAACTTGACTCAATACGGTCTGTCAAATTATGTCCAATCAAAACAAAATCAATATCTTCTTTTTCAATAATTTTTTGAAATTCTCCATATCTCCATTGTCTTAAATTATTCTCTGTCTCCTTTGCTAGACTGTCATTCTGAGCCTGCGAAGAATCCAACCTATTACAAATATTTAAATTCAATCAATCAAAAAATTCTTTAACGAATTTTTCTTCATTATCTGCTTCATTTCTCGTCTTATGATTACAATGAACAAAATATAAATTATTTAAATCTAAATTATTCAAATCAAAATATTTTAAAATCAACATACTAAGAAACATACTATCTGGACCACCACTTACTGCTACTAATATTTTTTTATTTTCAAGAAAATACTCTAACAACCTATCAAATAAATCATCAAACCTACTAAAATCTTGCTTTAAAATTTCATCAACAATTTTCATTGAAAAATAACAATCATTCAATATAAATAATTTATTGATTAATAGTTAATAATTATCAATTAACCATTATCAAATATTCATTATTTTATATTGATTTCATCTTAAAATTACAATGAAAAAAACAGATTTTAAAATCAATGTCTGAGATTTATTACTCTCAGCAGGTAAACAAGATCAAATTGATTTTGAAAATGTACTTGTAGAAGAACTACAAAATTTAACAAAAAAATGAATTAGCTGAAATGTACTTATTCAATCTTTTGATCAAGATTCGTTGCTGGTTACTTTAGAAGACTTAAAATGTACACTACACGAACCATGCGACAAATGTGCAGAAGAGTATGATAGAAAAGTAAATATAAAAGAATATTCAGCCAAATTTCAAAACGAAGTAAATCCAGAAGAAGAGTGAGATAATGAAATATTTTTAATAGACGGAAACGAAAATATAGATATCAAAGATATGGTAATACAGGCTATCAAACTACAAGAACCTTTCACCAAAAAATGTCCCAAATGCCAAAAAATAAAAGAGAAAAACAATGAAGAAGATATTGAATATTTTGAATGAACAGGAAATATTACTTTTAGTTAAAAAGACAAAAAGCTGAGAATTATACTCTCAGCTTTTTATAAAAAATAAATACTAATCTAGTCCTGAATACAACGAACAGGACGCCCATAACTAAACGAGTCACTATCAGCCTCAAGGATACCGTGTTTACGATCGCGTCTTCCTGCGAAGACAGAACCGTCCTCAAACCACATAAAGAATTCTCTATCAATACCGTCGAAATACCCGCTGCCATGATACTCGGGACCAGGAACACGCCAACCACAAAACTTTATATTCTCTCATTCTAAGAAATCTTGATAATTTCATTTATATTTTTTCTCTATAATATCTTCAAACACAATTCATGATTTTGGTAATTTTTTACCAGCTTTTTTTGTTTCTCTCCTAAATTTAAATTTGAAAACCGACAGTAAGAGAGTATTATAAGGTAAGGACTTTATATACTCAATAATGAAATATGTGACACTTGACCATAGAAGAA
>CAZCTB010000008.1:0-9862 GCA_964501605.1 uncultured Candidatus Peribacteria bacterium | reverse complement strand
GCCAATGAAAGTACTGAAATTTAAAACACCAAACGAGATTTTCCACTTACATACTCATAAAACTTTCCCAGTGTCGGTTTTCACCCTTTAATGTAGGATTTGTCAGAAAATTTATTCATATCATCAGTCACATCCTTGTCAAATTCTGACTGAATCATACGTACTCAATCTTTTTTGTAAACCAAACGCACAGGTGACCTAGGCACACCAAGACCTATTTCCACTTCAGGACAAGAAGTAACAACATCACAAAAATCTTTTAATTTTTCTACAAAAGAATCTCTTAAAACTTGACCATTATATCTACAAGCTTCAAATCCCAAACATTTACTAACAAAGATCTTAGGTCTTACCATAATAAAAAATACAAATAAAATTATCCAGTTTTTATAACTTCTTTTATATCATCTAATCTATATCATTTTCTCATTATTTTTTGGATAATATCAAATCAATCCACTCATTTTCTTTTGTAAGAGTCTATTTCTTTTCTAATTTTTTGATGAATTCACTCCTCTATTTCAGATTCATATTCTTTCAAAACTTCATTAACCAAATCTTTATCAGCTCATTTGTGATATAATTTGCTACGAACATTTATAATTGGTTTTCATTTATTTACAAGTTCACTCCTAACATAACTCTCAATAAATATCTTATCATCAGCAAATCATTTCTTTTTTAAATAATCCATCGTATAATTAATTTCATCTTCATTATATCATTTTTGTTGCAACTTTATCTTAAGTTCTTTCTCTGTTTTTGGATAACGAGAAATATATTTGATGGCATACTGACAACAATCTGAATATAATGTTTTTTCATCTTGATTTACCATGTTTCTTTTATCAAATTAAAACAATTTATCTATCATTTCAAACTTCCTGTCATTCCGATCGACCTGCCGAACAGAGGCAGGAAGCAGAGGAATCCCTTAAATATTCAGAGAGATTTCTCCACTACTACCGCAATACTGCATATTCGGTCGAAATGACAAATAAAAATTCTTGGCAAGAATAACAAAAATTATTATTTTTTTAAACTAAATGTTACTGTTCTTTCATCCAAATTGAATACAGAAACAATATCTCACTCCTCTTTTTTGGCTTCAACTGATTTTAACAAAGCTTCTGATATCAAAAAATCATTAAATTTGTTTATCACATCTTTCATATATTGATCTTTTGTATCATAATACATATCTACTTTGGTGTCTACCTTATAATCAGCATCTTTTCTCATCTGATTCAAAAATCTAGAAACTTCTCTAGCCATTCATTCCATCTCAAGTTCTGGTGTAAGCTCCAAATCCAACTTAGCTATTACATCTCCATCTATAGATACATCATCTCATTCAAGTCATTGATAAGCTATTTCATAATCCTCCTTTTCCAAAACCCATTCATTTCATTCTCAATCAAAAACTTTCACTTTATCTTCTCAAAGTTCTTTTATATTTCACATTTTACCAAATTTAATAATATTTCATGTATCTTTACCAAACTTGGAAGAAATCTGTGATCACACAGGTTTGAATATTTTTGTAATTTTTACATCATCACCAAATCATTTTGTATCTTTTACATTAATCTCCTCTTTTATAATATCTCCATATTTATCCAAAATATAATCCAAATTCAATTTTCACATAATATAAAATAAATTGATAAAAAAATAACACTAAATATTTTTTATTCATTTAACTTTGATTTTCAATTCAATAATTTCATAAAAGTTTATAAATATACTTTTAATCAAAATTAAGTTATATAGTAGATACTATAATCAATAGTTGCATTTAAGATGAAAATATTTAATAAATAAACATACAGTAATCAACTAGACTTTTGTGCAAGACAAGTTCGCATTTGTATACAAATATTGTAGCAAATAGAACATACGCACAAAAGCTAGTTAGATGATATATCCCCATTTGGATTACTAAAGAAACAAATAATAAAGAAAATAGAAGGAGCCCTCTTTTTATTTTAATTTAGATTTTTTTAGAAATAAACATTAGTATTTTTGATAAAAATAAGTATTAAATTATTGATTTATTTTTTAAAATAACATAATGAAAAAAACAATCATTTCTCTATTTCTACTAACATTCTTGTTTTTATGATTTAGTTCAGCAAGTTCTAGTTTAGAAGAAGCTGTTTCTTGGATGTATAGCAAATGATTAACAAAATTTGATAATCCAACAGATTTCATGACAACAAAATGACTAAGAAGAGATGAGGCTTCTAAATTTTTCGTTCAATATGCAAAAGAAGTAATGTGATTTGTTTCTGATACAACCGAAAGATCTTGTAACTTTACTGATTTAAATAAAGCACGACCAGATTTAAAAGAGACAATTCAAGAATCATGCCAATTATGATTATTTCAATGACATGCTTGAAAATTTATGCCTACAGAACTTTTGACAAATGCTCAAGCAATAACTGTATTGATGAGAATGATTGATGGAAAAAAAGATGAAACACAATGACATTTTGCTCAAGTATATTTTGATACAGCAAAAGAATATGAAATTATGAATTGATTAAATTTAAATTCTACAGCTAATTTTGATAAATTAACTACAAGAGGAGAGGTTGCAAAATTATTATTTAATGGTTCTAATTTAGCAGGTATAAAACTAAACAATAAAGATTATGCATACATAGATAATCAAATTGAAACAACAAATAAGAAATTTAAATTAGACTCTAAAGAAAGACAAGATTATATAAATTCATTATATGATATAAGAAAACAACAATGAGATAAAGATAAATTAATTACTTCAAATATAATTGAAAATTTAGAAGAAAAAACAACAACAATTTATGTGGATTGATTAAAATGTACAATAATAAATATAGACAGTATGATATGAGGTTGATGGATGGATGCAAATAAACAAATTATAGGAATAAATGTGAATTGTAAAAATATATCAAAGAATAAAATAACGCCTATTTTATGATATTGGATTCACGATTTATCTCTACAAAGTTCAAATACATTTTACACAAACAACAATGGACAAGAAAATGAAGAGGGATATCAGCCTTCTAGTTTCTTTACAGATGGCAATATTAAATCACCTATTTTTGATCAGAATACAGTAGTTAACCCATGAGCAAGTGTTTCTTGACGGATGCTCTCAGAAGTACCAAATAATATAACAAGAATTAGATATTGATTATCTAATTGAGATGACTTTTGAGCTAAAAGAGTTGTATTGAAGCAGACTTTATTAAAATCAAAAGAAGAAAAAATTGCTGAAATAGATAAAGAATGTCTTAATAGTTTTTCATCAACAGATTGTTTAGCTATAAAACATTGATTGATTATAGACTGAATATCGGAAGCAATATTTAATTCAATCAATAACTCATTAAAAGAAGAATGAAAACCTTATTATAAAATTTCCATTAGAGATAGTTATTTATGAGAGTATTATTGTCAAGAAAACTATTCTTCTGAGACTTGTGTTCGAATTAGTAATTGAGTAGTAGATGGGAAAACAACAATATTTTATTAAATTTTATCTTAATGGGTACAAAGAAATCATTATTCCAAGACACAACACTTACAAAAAGAAAAAATAATCCTAAAAACATACAAAGAAAAGATTTAAGAGTAATTGAAGATATTTTTAATAGAAAATTTAAATCTTTCGGAAGTAAACGATCTAAAGAAAGACAAAGATATAGAATATTATTTGAAAAAATAAAAATGTTTCAAGCTCAATTTGATATGTTGAAGTATCGAAAAAATCAATATTTATTGGAAAGTGAAAAAAAAGATATTCGAATGGTGTATAAAGAATATGCTAAATGTTGTTTACTTTGAATATATACAACTTGAAAAGAAATTATCGATATTTTATGTAAACTAGATCTTAATACCTCAATATCAGAAGAAAATAAGAAATTTATAAATAAGTTTAGGGAAACTAGAAACAAAATATTTGAACATTGAATTGAAATTAGTGAAAAACTAGTTAATAAAACAAATTATTCAAAGTATTCTATAGTTGAAGTAAATTATGATGAGCTATGAAACACAGACAATATAATTAGTGTAAATTTTCATTGAAATAAAGAAAATAAAAAGATACGTTATATAAACTACATTAAAGATTATTTAGAATTAGAAAAAATAATTTTTAACATAACAAATCATAAAAATTTCTAATTTGACGACAACAAATTAATTTATCTTTTTTTAATTTAATTTAAGAGGGCTCCTGCGATTAAGCGGTTGAGCCAATCCAAATTGGGGATACATACCCTCGCATTGGCTCGGTCATCTAACAGCCTCAGACACGACATCGCAACCTTTCTATTCAGCGGTTGTTTGCGACATCGGTCTTGAGGCAAACGTTATTTAAAATAGATATTCATAAATTAATTTATGTTCAAGGAAAAATGATGATTAGTTATTTTCATACCCATATTCATATAAAATTTATGCGCTTTATATCTAGTTATATTAGAATCTAACTGTATCTCTGAACAATTATTTGTTTTAGCATATTCTATTATCCAATTAAAAATTATAGTACCAAATCACATATTTCTATATTCTTCATGAGTTACAAAATCATCAATAATCAAAAATTTTCCACAAGAAAAATACTCATAAAATCTAAATCAAATCAAAGAAATAATTTCATCATTTTTATATAATCAAACAATATTATATCAAAGCGATTTTTTTCTTTTTACTTTTTCTAAAAAAGTATTTTTTTGTAAATTATTAACCAAAGATTGCATAATAGGAAAACATTTTTTTATATCTTTATCATCTTGTATTATTTTTATATCATAATTTAACATTACAAAAAAACATTAAAAAAATTAAATATATTTCTGTGCTTCATCTATCACATTATTCATCACTTTTACACACTCTATTGGAAATTTTCAAATAGCAGTTTCTCCAGAAAGCATAACAAAATCAGATCATTGCTGAGCTGCCAAAAATATATCACTCACTTCTGCTCTGGTTGGTATAGAATTATTTATCATAGACTCCAACATCTGAGTTGCTACTATCACTTTTTTTCATTTTCTTTTTACCTTACCAATAATATGTTGTTGTATTCACGGAATAGTCTCAATAGGCATTTCAGTACCCAAATCTCATCTAGCAACCATAATTGCATCACTAACTCTTATAATCTCCGAGACATTGTCTATTGCTTCTTGAGTCTCTATCTTTGCTATAATCTTTAAATGAGAAGCGCCATGATCATACAAAAAATTTCTCAAATCTCTTATATCTTGTGCATTTCTCACAAAACTCATAGCTACATACACAAAATTTTCTTTTATACAAAACAATATATCTTCTTTGTCTTTTTGTGATAAAGTCTCTATTCTAAGTTTTTTTCTTGGCAAATTAACATGCCTTTGAGATGTTATATTAGCATTATTAAGTGCTTTTACATAAAGATAATTTTTTGTTTTTCTAGTTACTCTTACATCAAACAATCACGAATCTATTTTTATAATATCTCCAACTTTTGAATCCTTTATCAAGTAAGGATAATTACAAAAAAGTGTTTTATTTTCATCTATATATTTTTTGTCTACACACATTTTAAAAACATCTCATTTTTTATAATCTTGAGGCTTTTTAAGATCTCAAATCCTTATACCAGGTCACTCTGTATCAGCAAGCAACATAAATTTACCACCAATTTTTTTTTCTACATGAGAAATATTTTCCTTCATTTGTAAAATCCAATCATACTTTGCATGAGGAAAATTAAACCTCAAAACTCTAACTCAAAGTTTGTACAGTTCTTCTATTTTTTCTTTTGTAGATGTTGATGGTCACAACGTTGCTATAATACCAGCCATAAATTATTTTATTTTATAAAAATTTTCTTTTTTTATCATTTCCAATGCTAATTTCATTTTCAATTCATCATCAGTATAAAAGGTACAAAGTATATCTCATTTTTTAACTTTATCTCAAACTTTATTGTCTAAATATATACCTGCTTTTAAATCCAAAGGTGCTCACAAAGTTCTACAAACATAATTTAATCTTTTCATATCTATATCTTTAATAATACCTGACTTTGATACAATTATTTCCTTTTTATGTTTAGCTAAATTAAGTTTTTCAGAATCAATATTTGGATTTTTACCGTTTTGAGCTTTAATTATTTTTTGCATATATTTCCAAGCCTCACCAGAAATCAACTGTCAATAAGCTAATTTTTCTGCCTGTTTTCATTTTGCCATACCAACATTCTCAATAATTTTTGCAGCAAGAAATACTGCTTTTTTTTCAAGATCATCTGGCCTTTTTTGATATTGTTGCAAAACTCTAAGTACTTCTCTTACTTGTAATACGGCTCCAATTCATGCTCAAATAGGTTGTTTAGCTTCTGTAATTTGTACAGACATCTTCATTCACAACCCCTTACCAACTATCTCAAATTTCTTTTTCCAATCCTTTGCTTCTTTCATATTTTTTACTTTAGCTGTAGGTCACATAGGTATATCTATCAATGAATGTGTAATTCACATAGCATATTTTTTGGCCATAATAGAACTAACAACCTTTGCAATATTTTGCATACTCAAAGGATATTGTATTTGAATCAACTTATCATCAGCTGGAGCCAAATCTAAACCTCATCATCGTACCAAACAACAGTTGTTTTTCTTAACCAATTTTTCTATTCATTTTTTATCAAATCATATATCCATCAAAACACTTACACATTCTCAAGTTGCTGCAGGAGATGTGATAGCTTTTGAAAAATTCTTCGGTATTTTAATCCCCAATGATGCAATTATTGGTATCAATATCATTGTAGTTTCATTACCTGGTACTCCACCAATACAATGTTTGTCTGCTACTATTTCTCATTTAGGATATTTAAACATAACTCCATTTTCTGCCATAGCTTTTGCTGTCAAATACATCTCTTTATTTGATGTTTTGTAAAAAAAACTACTAGCCACATAATATGTCATCAAAGAATCAATCATTTTGTTTTGAGATATGTCCTTTATAATTGCATTAATTTCATCTTCATTTATAATTTTTCACTGCATTTTTTTTCTTATAGCATTTACCGCTATATTTGATCTTTTAGTAAATTTTATATTTACCAAATCTTTTTCTTTCAACGAAATCCTATCCAATACATCATCAAAAACTCATATCTCTCAGTTTTTTACAATTTTTTTTGTAATATCTAGATTTACAACCAAACTTTCTTTTCACTTCAATATTTCTACTTTATCAAAAGCATTCAAACCATAATTTATAGCATCAATTTCATTTAAAACTACAATAAGCTCTTCTCCATCTCTTATTCAAAGTTTTTTTACTTTTGCATGTAATATATGTTTTTTATTTTCCATTTTTACAATATAACAAATTTAAAACTACCAAATAAGAACATCTTTAATTTCTGTATTAGTTTGATTTAATTTCCTTTGATCAACTCCTTTATTTCCTACTAAATTTTTATGATTTAAATTTTTTTTAAAATTTTGACCAATTTTTGTATTTTGTTTTACAAATCTCTCATTACTAGCTATTTTCACATCCTCAAAAAAATCAGGATAATTAAATTCTACATGTTCCATCACTTTATCAATCATTGTTTGAGGAATATTTGACAAATAATTATCAAATTCCATATAATCTTCATCCAAAACAACTTGATCTATATATTCTGTAGGGATTTCAATAGATTCTGGATTTTCTTTAAAATTTTCAATCAAAAAATCTACATATTCTAATCCATCTGACACATTTCAATCTGTATCAACATTAGAAATATCATCAGAAGTCATTTCATCAAATTCAACTTTAACAATATTATTTTTCATTTTTTTATAATAAATTATATTTTAAAAAAGATTTTTTTGCCACCTCAAATTTAATTATCTCATTATTGTCATTCTAAATATATAAGATCTAACTTTAAATGACAGTATAATCTAAACAGTCTTCTCTTCACTTTCAGCTATTCTAACCCTTTTTGGCTTAGCGTTTTCAAAAAACTCAATAGCTTCTGCCAATTCTATATGATCTTTGGCATATTCATAGATATCTACTCATTTCTGAAAAGCATCACAAGCTTGTACCAATGCAGTAGCGCCAGCTTTTGTTCATTTTGGATGTGCATGTACTCATGCTCCCATAGTTGTAATAAAATCTGTATGTCACATAGCATCAATGAACGGTTTCAATTTGGTAGGATTAAGTCATCCAGAAATAATTGGAGTACATTTTTTAATTCACCTCCAACTATCATCAATCAAAACTCTATGATGTCATAATGAATCATCTATTATATTTTGAATATCTTCATCTGTATCATTTATTTTTGTCCAATTTTGCTCAAAAAAATGTCATTGTGCTTGCATATAAAGATCTTGATTTGCTGCTGTAATATCTTCACTTACATTACCTGCCATTTTTCACACTCAAGCAGTACCTGTATGTATTCCAGATGCTCAAGCCAATCTAGCAAACATAGATAATATAGGCACAGAAAAACCTATTGGATTTTCTGGTCTAGTAAATGCACCATGCATAGCCCTATGAAAGTGAATAAACACATTTGGATATTTTCTCCTAAGTGTTTGTACTGCCATCCATCCTGCAGTTAATCAGTCAATTAAGAAAGCATAACTACCAGGCTCAAATCAAGCATTTTCTATCATTTCACATCTTTTTATCATAGTATCATAATCTGCAGCAGATACATTGAAAGAATGAACTTTCTTTTTTCATGTCTCTTTTACAGCTTTGTCCATAGCTTCTTTTACATGAGCTACCATTTTTTCATAAGGACAAAAATCTTGATCTGCTTGTGGTTCATCATTTTTTACAAAATCTCCTCCTCATACTCGAAAATCATAACAAACCTCAGCATATTCTGCAGAAGTAAGTCACATTTTCGGTTTTACAATAGTACCAAGAATTGGTCTATCATATGCTCACAAATATTCTCTCATATCATCAATATTATAGCTTGGGCCATCATATTGCTCCAACATTGAATTTGGCATCCACATATCCAAAAGTTTCAATGTGGTAATTTGTTTCATACCCAATACATTTCCTACAATATATGTAAGAATATTTTGAATATTTCATCCTCTATCAAACAACCTCCAAGGATAAGCAATCCATATTAATTCTTTTTCTTCATCTATTTTGTATACCAAAGCATTCATAGTTTTACTAAATGCAGTTTCTGTACTTACCAAAAAATTTGTACCAGTACTAGACTCAGCAGCGACTTCAGCAGCTACCTGCAAAAGATTTAACCCATCTTTAGCTTTACATCTAAATACAGTAAGCAAGTACTGACCATTTTTTGGATCTTTTAAATCCAAATTTACATAAGCTTTTTGGTGTGGATTTAATGTGTCTAATAATTCATTCATTTAATTTTATTTTTATAATTTAAAATATTATCTAATTATACACAAAAAGTAAAAAAAAAGCAAAAAAACGTAAATTATCATTACAAAAAAAGCTTGCATTTTAATATTTTTTACACATAAAAAATATAAACCATAAAAAAAATGATATGAAAAGTCTAGCTTGTATTTTAATTTTGATAACAATAATTGGACTAATAAGTATCTTTTTATTAGTTTTTTTATATGTCATCATAACTATAAAGTTAATAGAAAAAGATGGTAGTTATGATTAAATCCAAAAAAAAAATAGAATAGAGTTATTTGTTTATCCAATAACTCTTTTTTTTATTAAATTTGGGTCTAGAACGGAATAGCTAAAAATTTCTAACATATTCCATTAAAATTTTCTTAAATTTAGTATACATATTTTCATTACTCAATCAACAGTTGAA
>CAZCTB010000007.1:0-9656 GCA_964501605.1 uncultured Candidatus Peribacteria bacterium | reverse complement strand
AGTATCTCATTGATTTAGATATAAATGTAATTACAAGAAAAAATTATCAGTTAGATTTTTGAATCAGTAAATTTCCGGAATTTAACAATAGACCCATTTATTTCTCTAAAATCAGTATTCTAGCTGCTCATTTTTTTACGTCTATTCTGTTTTGATCATGAATATTTTCCATTATTAGATTTTTATTGTAATTTCGGTTTGCTCAATGCATTGTTCAAACATCATGTGTTATAAAACTATCTTTAGTATATCACTTGATTACTAGAAAATGGTATTCTGGACCTCATAGTGCGTAATGAGGATTTCCTAATCATTTTCAATAAAGCGGAGTTACTACAACATTATTTTTACTTATTTCTCTTTCTATATCTTGTATAGTTGGGTGTTCAATTATTCTTGCAGAAATGCTTGGGTCTCGTCTATTTATAATCTGCTTCATTTCCATTATTGTTGTACTTTCAAAATATCAGAGCATTTCCATTTCTAGTTCTACCATATTTAGAAGGTCCTTATTGTATTGTTCTTTTGTTTTTGTTAATCATTTAATATAATATTGTCCTATTAGTAAACTAGCTTCTTCACAAGCATCCTGGTATGGTTGATTCCAGTTTCAATATGGTGCTTGAGAGAAAAAGTCCATATTTTGTATGTTATATTCACTTGGAATAATTTCTGGTTTTAATATTTCTTTATTGCTTTTTTCTGGTTTTTTTGTTTCTACTTTTAATATTTCTTCTTCAGTTCTATCCTCTATTATTTTTTTGTTTTTTATTGTTTCTTTTGAATTATTTTGTGTTATTTTAACTTTTTCTTGAATGTTTTTTTCTGTATTTTTTGAAAAAGTTTTGTTTTGTTCAACAAAAACAAATATTATTCGTACAAATAGTATTAATCAAGTTAATATTACTGTTATTTGAGAATTTTTTTTCATTGATTTTAATACTGTTAAACTTTGTTTATTCTTTTAGTGAAATTTTTTTATAAATCAAATTTTTTTATAAATTTCGGTCTATTTCTTTTTCTCATTGATTTTTTAATATTTTATTTATTTTGGAAAAAGGTTTAGATCAGAAAAATCATTTGTTTGCACTAAATGGAGATGGATGAGGTGCTTCTAATATTGTGTGTCTATTTGTGTCTATAAGTGTTTTTTTTGCCTTTGCAAAAGCTCCTCGTAGCACAAAAATTAATCATTCTTTTTTGTCTGAAAGTCTTTTTATAGTAGCATTTGTGAATTCTTCTCGTCAAATTTTACTATGAGACATTGGTTCTCATTTTCTAACTGTAAGTGATGCATTTATCATAAAAACTCACTGCGCTGCTCGTTTTTGTAAATATCACTCTTTGGGTGAACTTATATTTAAATCATTTTTTAGTTCTTTGAAAATGTTTTTTAAAGATGGTGGTTGCTTGACTCATGGCAATATTGAAAAGCATAATCAGTGTGCTTGTCATGGTCAGTGATATGGATCTTGTCAGATGATTACTACTTTAACTTTATTGAATGGTGTGTAATTATAAGCACTAAAAATATCTTTTCATGCTGGATATATTATTTTTCATTCATTTTTTTCATTTTTTAATATTTTTTTTATTTTAGAAAAATATGGTTTTTCAAACTCCTTTTTTAGCTGTTTTTTTCGACTTTTTTCAATTTTTGGTGAAATCATTTATTCTGAATTATTTTTTTGAATCAGGGTTGATAGGAATTGAACCTATTGCAAATAGTTTCGGAGACTATTGCTCTACCAATGAGCTACAACCCTTTCTTGAAGAATATAACTAAATTATATTTCATTTCAATTTTTTATTATAAAAAAATACAGGACTAGCAGGATTTGAACCTGCGACACGCGGCTTTGGAGACCGCTGCTCTACCAACTGAGCTATAGCCCTATATTATTTAGTTAAAAGTTTGTAAAGTGTTATACTTATAACTTTATAAACTTGATAACTTTTTACTATAATTGTCTAAACTATAAGCCTGATTATGTTATTATGGTATAATGTGTCTGACCTCGATTTTATCGAGGATTGTGCACTTTAGTCAACAAAGGACTAATAAGCTTGCATTGATTACGGTTTACCCCTTACTTAGAATCTTCTAAGTTAAGTAGAAGTAGGCCTCGTAGAAATTACGGGCCACCTTCACGTTGCATCTTTTATCTCGTAGTTACGGGACTAGTTTACGTTTCTGTGGCACTTTCGTTTGCCCCCATAAATTGGGGCGGTCCAGCATCTGTTAGATGCTAATCTGTTTTTAATGTCAGGACTTTCCTACCCGATTTTATCGGATTAATACCTTGTTTAGACAGATTGTTTGTAGTGAATTATCTGTTAATTTCAAGTAAAATTATTTCTTATTATTTTTTTGATTTAAACTAGGTAATTCTAGGTTTTTTTAAAATATTTTTTTATTGTAAAATAATCTTTAATATATAGTATATTTTAATTGAAAGAAGATATTTCTCCATGCGTTCATTTTATTCTCTTAGTCTTACGCTATTTAGCGGGGCGCGGTGAAATGAAACGTATTTTATTTTGTTTTATGGAATGAAAAAAGAAAATATAGATTTTTTGTTTATAAAACTTCAAGAAATGTATCCTGATGCGAACACAGAATTAAAATATTGAAATGCTTTTCAGTTATTAATTTCTGTTATGTTATCTGCTCAATCTACGGATAAACAAGTAAATAAAATTACAAATATTTTATATAAAATGGTAGAATGACCAAAAGATATTTTAGATATGGGTTTAGATAGACTTACTAATCTTATATCTTCTATTAACTATTATAAGACTAAGGCAAAAAACATATTTGAGACATCTAAGATGTTGAATCAAGATCCTACGATAATATCTCCTGATATTGATGTTTTACAAAAGCTACCTGGTGTATGAGTAAAAACAGCTAAAGTTGTTTCTTATGTTTTATTTTGATCAAAAGTAATAGCCGCAGACACACATGTGCATAGAGTGTCAAATAGATTATGATTAGTTAATACAAAAATGCCAGAAAAAACATCAGAATTACTTGAAAAAAAAGTACCAGATAAGTACAAAGGTGTGGCACATCATGGTTTGATACTATTTGGACGTTATCATTGTACAGCTAGAAAACCCAAATGTGATGATTGTCCTTTCAGTAGTTTTTGTAAATTTGTTAGGAATTGAGAAATGAGAAGTTAGAATTGAGAATTGAGAACTTAGAATTTAGGAATGTTTGTTTGTTAACTTTACATTGTAAACTGTACACTGTAAACTGTAAATTGTGTTTTTTAAATTTGTAATAAAAAATATGTTTGCTATGCAAGAACCTACTTGGTGATATAATCTGTTATTATTTTTGAATGAATATATGAAATATAATGATTTTTTATTGTGGTCAATACCTTTGACTGCAGATGTTTTTGTATTTTTGTATCCAATATATTTGATAATATTATATATCGTTTGAATATTTAAAAAATGAGATTATTATAAAGAATCAGCTTTATGGATATTTCGATCTGGTATTTTTTCTATGTTATTTAATATGTTTTTACAATTCTTTTTTGATAAATTAAGACCAAATATTGTTCTTTGATTAGATTATGAAAAAGTAGAGACTGTTTTACATAAATTTTTGCCTCAAAGTTCTTTTCCTTCTGATCATGCTGCTATTTCTTTTGGTATTGCTATGTGATCAGTTCTTTGGTGAATAAATCATAAAGATAAAAAATTTTTATGGATATGAATTGTTTTTCTTATATTTGGTTTGATAATGTGATTTTCTAGAGTTATGGTTTGAGTTCATTGGCCTACTGATGTTATTGCCTGATTTATAGTATGAGTATTGGTGCCAATTATCTTATTTCAAAAACCAATTTATAGAATTTTGAAGAAATTTTTGATTACTCCATTAATTAATATTCAAAAAAACATATGGAATTTATTTAATATAAAAAAGTAAATCTTTTCGGAAGTACGCGCCCTAAGATGACCTTTTTTTATTCTAGTATAATTATTTTTCTACCTATTTTTTGTTTTTCTCTGCTATAAACTTCATCTATTGAAGAAAAGTTTATTTTTAGGTATTTACAAAGTTCTACAATTTCTTTTTCTAAAAAATTTTCAAATTTAATATAATAAGGTATGGTGAATACTGCCTTTATATCATTTGTTTTTTTTGCGTTTGATATTTTATATATGAATTCTCTATATAGATCTCGCACTTCTTGTTGATATTTTTGTACTTCAGATCTTCTAGTCGTTTGTGTTACCATTGGTCAAAGTCGTCACTCTGATACAATAAGTATGTCTCATTTCAATTTTTCTTTAGGTATAGGATTATTTATATCATGTTGAAATATTTCGTATGATTTATTGTTTAGTTCTTTTTGTAATTTCCATCGTTTTTGATTTTTTTCTAGATGTTCTATATTTATATCTGATCAAAGAAAATTGTGTCATAAATAATTTGCAACAAATCATGTAGTTCACGAACCAGCAAATGGGTCATAAATCGTTGATAATTTAGAATTGGAAATTGATAATCATATGTTGATCATAATATGAGTTAATTTTGCTGGCATCATTCACATTTTCATGCTACGAGATGGTTTTGCAAAATCTATTTTTTCGTAGAATTTTATGTTTTGATATCCTCTAACTATTCATAGGTTTTTATGGAATCTAACTAGTTCTATTCATTTTTTTTTAACTTCGATATCTGTTTTTAGCCAATCTACAGTTTTGAATCTTTTTATTCAAAACTCTCTTTTTAGTTTTAGTCATAATTCTTTTTCTTTTGTTCATAATATTTTTTTTCATTCAATTTCTTTTGGAATATCCTCTTTATTTATTACTTCTCATCGTTTTATTATTCATCACAATGTTTGTAGTAATTCTGTATCATTAGTATCAAATGTTATTAAAACATCTGTTATTTCTGTTAAGTTTTTAGGTTTTATTAATTCAAGTTCTTTTAAACTGATTTTTTTGTTTTTTCATATAATTGCAAAATACATTTATTATTTATATTAGATTAAAGATGTATATGTTTATTTTATAATATCATAATTAAAACCTTATTTTATTCAAGCGATCTTTTTTGACAAACATTGTCTATTTATGTATAATTTATTATGTAATCTTTTATAAACAATCAGGTGTTTATATGTTTAATAGAAAATATATATATTTATTATTATTATATTTATTATTTTTTTGATTTACACAAGCTTCTAATACAATAAGTCTTGATGGTTTTGTTAAAGATATAAAATTAGTAGAAAGCGCAAAAAGAGAAATCTTAGTTGTTAAGTTCTTCAGTGACTTTAATAAGATAAAGAATAATAGTTGTAGTATTGATTATTTCAAAGATTATGTAAGTGTTTCTCCGATTTGTTTATTAGATCAATCAAACTTACCGAAATTATCTATATACGAATCTTTAGATTATTTGTTAGATGATTTGTGAGGATTTGGTTCTTATTATAGACAGGATGATGGTTTTTCTTATAGACCAACTCAACCATATTTTTCTTATTCTGTGTTGGATGAATACAGTGAGTATGATGATAGTTTGTATAAAAAAATAGTTATAACATACTTAGAAAATAAGGATTCAAAAATAAGAATAGATAAATCTGTATTAGCCAAAATGGCTTTTGATAATTATTCGTTTTATGTTGTCCCAACTTATCTCGCAAATAGAAGTTCTTGTTCACTTACTAATTATAGAGCGGCTATTTCTCACTTAGAATGAGTGGAATTGAAGTCACAACAGAAGTTGGATTTAAATAACTTGATTTCTTATGATCCGAATTCTTGTAAATGAACTACAGAGAAAAAATATATGTTTTATGCTGGTGCCTGTGGTTCTAGTACTCAACTATTTAGATTATCTCTTCTTATGCCGGACATAGAGGTTTTAGAGAGATATCCTCATAGTAAATGGCGATCTTTTTATTATGGAGAAAAAATTTCTGGAGATGATGCTGCAATGTATGAAAATTCTAAAAAATTTATTATTAAAAATAATTTTGATACGTCTATTTATTTTAAAGTTTATGAGCAATGAGATAATAGCTATTTAGTGTGAATTGTTCCTAAGAAAGTAACTAATACTGTGGAAATAAATAAGACTAATAATTGGTTATCTTCCTCTGTTCATAAGAATATATATGATGAGAGTTGAAAGTTAATTAATATTTACCAATATGATTCGAACTACTCTTCTTATCATCGTGGTAGAAGTTAATATGTGTTTTTTTAATCAAAAAAATCGACTTTATAGTCGATTTTTTTATATGTTTGTTTGAAGTTAAGCTTTAAGTTTTTTTAATTTGATATCTGCGTTTATTTTTTCTAACTGTATCAGTGATTTTTCTATTTCTTCGAGGCTTCATTTTTTCTTTAGTTTTTTTATATCTTCTTCTAATTTTATTTTTTTTGTCTCTAAATCTTTTTCTGATTCTGATAAGGATGTTGTAGCAGCAGCTGTAACTATTCTTACTATTTTACCATCTACAAAAGCCATTCACTTTGAAACACTCAAAGATATAATGTTTTTGGAAAAAATGAATTCACTAGTTGATACTTGATTTTTTGGCATTATTTTTATTAATCAAGGTTTTAGTGCTGTTACCATAGGAGCATGTCAAGGTAAAACAGTTACATCTCCTATTTCGGTAGGTAGCGTAATTTGTTTTATTTCTCACTCAAATATTGTTTTAGCTGGACTTGATATTTTTAATTTCATAATCATTTTCAAAATTAAATACAATATAAGTATAATATATATATTTTTTTATACAAATTTCTAGTCAATTATTTTATCTTAATGTTTGACATATCTTATATTGTATTATTGATTATTTAATCTTTTTCTTATGAATGCTGGTGTTTCTAAGTCTTCTTTTGGTTTTTCTTCTTCTTTTTCTTCGTTATTATTTTCTTCTGTACTAGTTCTTACTGCTCTGTCTATAAAACTTTCATTAATTTTTCTAGGTGTTGTTGGTCTTCATAACAAGTCTCTATCTGGAGTTTTTATTACAGGATCTGTACTTTGTTCCTCAAATCATGTTGCAATTATCGTTACTTGTACTTCATCTTCCATAGTTTCATCAAAACTCATACCCCAAATCATATTTACATCTGAATCTATGATGTCTTCTATAATATTAGCTGCTTCTTGTACTTCGGTTGGTGTTAGATCATTACCACCAGCTACAGCAAATATAATACTTTTGGCTTTATCGATATTTGTTTCTAATAATGGGTTTTCTATAGCTTTTCTAGCAGCATCTACCGCTCTTTTTTCTCATGCTCAATAACCTATACCCAATAATGCATTACCTGAATTTTGCATTACAACTTTGATATCAGCAAAATCTATATTAATATCTCCTGGTTTTATTATAAGATCCGAAATTCATTTGATTCCAGAATACAATATTTTATCTATCATCAAAAATGCTTGTTTGAAAGTTGTTTTTTTATCAATCACATTAAATATTTTATCATTTGGTATTACTATCAATGTATCAACAGAATCTTTGATTTTTGTTAAACCATCTTCAGCATTTATAGATCTTTTTTTACCTTCAAAACCAAATGGTTTTGTTACAACACCTATAGTTAATATTCACATTTCTTTTGCTATATTAGCTACTACAGGTCCAGCTCATGTTCAAGTTCAACCTCACATTCAAAGTGTTATAAAAACCATATCTGTGTCTTGTAACATATCTTTTATATCTGATTCACTTTCTTCAGCGGCTTTTCTTCATATTTCTGGATTTGCTCATGCTCATAAACCTTTTGTTAGGTTCAATCCAATATTAAGTTTTTTTTGAGCTAAACTTCATGCTAAATCTTGAGCATCAGTATTGATCGCCACGAATTCTACTCAATCCAAACCTTCACTTATCATTCTATTGATAGCTTTATTTCCACAACCACCAATTCATAAAACTTTAATTTTTGCTCCTGGTATAAATTCAGGCTTAATTTCATTAATAATCATTTTTTCCTTTAATTTAGTAAAGTAAATATTTAATTTTGATTCTTTTTTATTTTTTTAATATTTTATTTATTAGAATAAGTCTTTGAAAAACTTTCAAATACTTGCTCAGATATTCCAATTTATTTTTAATCAAGAACTTTTTCTTCATTCCATATATTTTTCTGACCAAACAAATGTTCATAATACATTTGTAAATTGGATATTGTTTGATATATCTCAAAGATTTAGTTGATTATCTTTACCATAAAATGTTGCTAGTTTAAATGAATCCTTTGACAACATATCTAAGTTCGGCATTTTTGATCATCATCATATAAGTATTATTCCTCATGGTAATCTACCATCTCTATCTAATGACTTCAAATGTGAATTTATTTTGTTGAATATTTCTTCGTATCTTGAACTAATTATTTCTGTTAGGAAATGTACATCTAATGGACTGTCTTGTGATATGTCTTTATCTACTATTGCTGTTCAGTGGCTTTTTTTAATGTCTTCAGCTTCTTTTATGTCTATTTGCATTCCGATAGATATGTCTTTAGTTACATCTTCTCATCCTATTCCTATAGTTCAATAACCCAATGGATATCAGTCTTCAAATATTGTGTAAGTAGTTTGATTTTTTCATATATCAACTAATACGGTTCATAAGTCTTTACGATCATAATCCAATATTATTTCGCTTGCTGATAGTATATTTGGAACGAAATCAGCTATTGATAATCAAACGTTATCAAAGGCTTCTATTACTCAATTGTATAAATTTTTTGGTATCATAAAAGCATCGGCTACTAATTCTAATCTTTTTCATTTTAATCATATTGGATCTTTTTCTTTTTTATCTTCATCTATTATTCGATACACAGGAACAATTTTAACTGTTTCCATATTATTTTTTATTGCAACATCAGCTATTACTTTAGATAAGTGTTCTACATCATTTTCTTGTATTTCGTCTTCCATAATTCTTTTTTGTTCAGAAATTCTTTTTACTATACTTTCTGGATGAGATATTCATACAAAAACTTCATCTATAAAGTCTCATCATAATTTTTTTACAAAATTTTCTGTAATTTTATTTATAGATTTTGTAAAACTTTCAGAATCCAAAATTTTTCATTTACGCATTCATTGTGTTGTTTCTATATGTTTTGCTAATATTACATTTTTTCAATCATCGTCAGCAAAAACAACTGCTTTGATAGAATCATTTCATATGTCGAAAACTGCTTTTATATCTCTCATTTTACAAAATAAATTTAAGAAATTAAAATTACCTACGTTTTTTGGATATTCATCCTGCAAATTATTTTATTTACACTTTTGTATTTAAAAAATAGAGTCGTTAAAACAAACTCTTTTTTTATTATTGTGATATACAAAGGTTATCATAATTGTTTTGTGTGCTTTTCTGATTGATAACCTTTAGTTATCCTTTATTAAAAAAATAAAAAAAACTTGCTTTTTGCAAGTTGTTTTTATTTTAAAAAGGAAGGTAGTATCTTTACTTAGTAAATAATGATACGGTCTTTTTTTTAGACCTATGCCTAATTTTTTTAGACCAATAATCTACAATAATTTAATCTTTATAAGATTATAAATTTTAAACATATAGAATAATAATTTTTTTTGTTTAGTTTTT
>CAZCTB010000006.1:0-45088 GCA_964501605.1 uncultured Candidatus Peribacteria bacterium | reverse complement strand
CTGCCTGTTCGGCAGACAGGCTCGCAATGACTTTTTTTTATTTGCAAAAGAATAATCTTTCTATATAAGTCTAACACTTATTTTATTTGTTATATTAATAAAAAAAATGAAAAAATTATTATTTGTATTACCAGTTTTGGCTTTAGCTACTATTTTTTTAGCATGATGTTCAAATAACTCAGAGTACATACAATGTACAGAAGAACAAAAAAATGCAGAAGTTTGTACAATGGAATATATGCCAGTATGTGGAGATGATTGAGAAACATATTGAAATGTTTGTAGTGCTTGTGCAAGTCAAAATATAGATGGATATAAAGCAGGTGAGTGTGTAGAAGAGGTTTGTGATCCAGAAGATGAAGTTTGTGAAACTCCAGAATTAGAATAATCTAAAATTTATAAAAAATTTAAACATAAAAAAACTCCCAATTAGGAGTTTTTTATGTTATTTAAACAATAATTTAATTAATTCATATCTATATTTTACTTACCCCAACATTTCCCTTCTAAGGGAAAAAAGCTTATCTATAATTTTTATTATAAACATCCAAAGTCTACTCTTAGAGGGGAGGAAGTGAAGGTAGGTTAAATTAATTTCTAATAACTTTTAGCAAACAAAACTCTTCATTGACTGTCTTTACCACTTACAATACATTTCCCAGTATCTTTTTTGTCCAAAAATTCTTCATTTGGGATACACCTGATAGTTGCTTTAAATTCTGTTTGTATTTTTTCTGCACTTTCTTCGGTCCCATCCCAGTGGGCCATCACAAATCATTTTTCTATTTTTTCTTTAAATTCTTCGTATGTATCTACATAAAAAGTATTTTTTTCTCTAAATTCTTTATTTTTTTTCAATAAATTATTTTGTGATTTAAATAGTATCTTTGCTAAATCTACCAACAAATTTTCTATTTTCATAGTTTCCTTTTCTCCAGATTCTCTCTTGAACACTTCTACTACTCAGTTTTCTAAATCTCTTTTTCACACAGTAATTCTTACTGGTACTCATTTTAGTTCATATTCATTAAATTTCCATCCAGGTGATCTATTTTTATCGTCATCTATTTTGTATCTCAATTTCATATTTTCTTTTATATATTTCCCCTCAAAATTTAGACTAGTTTCTTCCATTCTATCTATTATTGGTTGTATATATTTTTTGATTTCATCAAGATCTTCTTGTGTTTTAAATATTGGTACTACCACTACATGCAAAGGTGCTAATGCTGGAGGCAAAATAAGTCATTTATCATCACTATGCGACATTATTATTGATCATATCATACGCGTTGTAACTCATCGTGATGTTGCGTATACATATTCTAGTTCATTTTTTTCATTTGTAAATTTCACATCAAAAGCTTTAGCAAAGCTTTGTCATAAAAAGTGAGATGTTCATCATTGCAATGCTTTACCATCTTGCATCATTTGTTCAAATGTGTAAGTATCTACAGCTCAAGGAAATTTATCATGTTGTGGTTTTGGTCAAAGCACAGGAGATATTGCCATAAAATTTGTAGAAAAATCATTGTACAAGTCCAACATTTTCAAAGTTTCTTCTTGTGCTTCTTCATATTTTGCATGTGCTGTATGTCACTCTTGCCACAAAAATTCAGTCGTTCTAAGGAAAGGTCTTGTTCTCATTTCTCGTCTTACCACATTTGCCCACTGATTACACATTATTGGTAAATCACGATAAGAATTTATCCATCTTTTATAACTGTCCCAAATTATAGTTTCACTAGTAGGTCTTACAATTAACTCTTCATCCAGCTTTGCTTCTGGATCTACCACTACTCATTTTCCACTCTCATCATTTTTTAGTCTATAGTGAGTCACTACAGCACATTCTTTAGCAAATCATTCTATATGATCAGCTTCTTTACTAAAAAAAGATTTAGGAATAAACAATGGGAAATAAGCATTGTAATGACCAGTGTTTTTAAACATTTTGTCTAAAGTATCTCTAATGTTTTCTCGTATAGCAAAACCATAAGGTTTGATAACCATACATCATCTTACTGATGAATTTTCTGCCAATTCCGCTTGTTGTACAATTTGGTTGTACCATTCACTGTAATTTTCTGATCTAGGAGTTAATTTAGCCATTTTTTATAAAAAATTTATTAAAGTTATTCTTATCATAAAGTATGTCTATATATCAAGGTTAAGTATAACAAAGATTTTTTCTTGTTTTATATAATTTGTTGTTTTTGTTTAATCTAGTATGACATATTTATAATATATATAAAACTTATAATAAAAAAACAATTGATTTCATCTCTTTTTCTAAAAATATTTTTTAATACAAAATATGTCAATATTATTGATTGAAATAAAGAATAATATTGTTATAATATTCTTCTAATTAAAAATTAATAAAAAATGAGCCTTTTTGAGAAATTAGATTTTTTTTGTATTCAGCATCCTTCTATTGTTTTTATTTTATTATTAGCAGTAATTGGGATAGCTTCTATAGTTTATTTATTAAAAATTATAGAAGATAAAAACTTTAAATGAATATCATTTAGAGTTTTTTTTATTGCAGATAAATTTTAAAAGATTACAATAACTTTTAACATTCAACTTTTAACTTTTAACTAAAGCATATGTGTGGTATATTTTGATATGTATGACAAAGAACAGATGCAAACAAAATTCTTTTACATGGTTTAGAAAGATTAGAATATCGTGGATATGATTCTGCTGGAATGTATATTTGAAATAAAGATTGAGAAGATATTTTGATAAAAGCAGTTGGTAAAGTATCTGTTTTGTGAGAAAAAATAGAATCTAATTTACCAAAAAATTCCAATTGGAATTTTGGTATTGCTCATACTCGTTGGGCTACTCATGGTTGAATTTCAAAAGAAAATACACATCCACATTATGATATGAATAAAAACTTTCATATAGTTCACAATGGAATAATAGAAAATTATCACCAACTCAAAGAAGATTTACAAAAAAAATGATACAAATTTTATGGTGAGACAGATAGTGAAGTAGTTGCAAATCTATTAGATGATTTACGAACGGGTGATTTTTTGGAAACAGTCGAAAAAGTTTTATCAAAAGTACGCTGAGCTTATGCATTACTTATAGTATCCAAAAAGAATCCCAATGAAATGGTTGCCGTTAAACTTTGAAGTCCTTTGATATTTGCTTATGATAAAGAAAATTGATTTTATTTTTCTTCAGACAAACAAGCATTATCATGATATGTTGACAAATTTATTTACATGGATGATGGAGATATTTTGCATATAAAAAACTGAGATTACAAAATAAAATCAAATTGAATCAATATTAGTAGAAAAATTGAAGATATGGATGTAGATTTGTTAGAATCGTCCAAATGAGATTATGAACATTTTATGTTGAAGGAAATTTTTGAACAAGCAACAATTATCAAAAGAATTTTTAAATGAAGAATAGATTTTGCAAAAAACACTATGAATACAGAGGCATTTCATGGTATGAAATATGAGAAATTCAAAAAAATAGTTTTTGTATGATGTGGGACTTCTTACAATGCAGGAGTTTTATGAACATATTATATGCAAAATTTAGCAGGAGTAGAATCAGTAAGTTATATAGCTAGTGAATATGAATATCAAAATATTCAAGTAGATGATGATATTTTGTTTGTTTTTATATCTCAATCTTGAGAAACAGCAGATAGTATAGAAGTTTTGAAGCTTTTGAAAGCTAGATGAGCAAAAACTTTTGGTATAGTAAATGTAGCATGATCCACAATATCTCGTCTTACAGATTATTGATTATTTACTAGAGCTTGAGCAGAGATATGAGTAGCATCTACCAAAGCATTTACAGCACAGATTACATGTATATTGTTGTTATCATTATTTTTAGGGAAAAAAAGATGATTGAGCAAAGCAAAATATGATAAAATAATGAATGAATTACAAAAAATCCCACAAAAAATAGAAAATGTATTAGAAAATTCAAAAGAGATAGAAAAAATAGCTGATATAATTTCAAAATATAATGACTTTTTCTTTTTATGAAGACACTATCAACTACCAATTGCTCGTGAATCATCTTTAAAATTTAAAGAAATTACATATTTACATTCAGAATTTTATCCAACAGGGGAATTGAAACATGGTCCATTAGCTCTAATAGACAATAAAATACCGTCAGTATTGTTTCTTCCAAATGACTTATTATTTGAAAAAAATCTTTCATCTGTACAAGAAATAAAAGCCAGAGATGGAATTATTGTAACTATATCAGACAAAGAAATTCCATGATCAGATTATCATATAAATATTGATTCAAATATAGATGAATTATATCCATTTATTACAGCTGTAGCATGACAATTATTAGCGTATTATACAGCAAAGAAACTGTGAAAAGAAATAGATAAGCCTAGAAACTTAGCCAAAAGTGTAACTGTGAAATAATAAGAAAAACCTGCGTTATGCAGGTCATTGTCATCTCGACCGTAGTGGAGAGATCTCTTAGATACAATTTAAAGAGATTTCTCCATGCGTTCATAAATTCACTTAGTCGAAATGACAGAGTTTTATATTTTTAGTTAAATAGATTTCCTAACCAATGAAATAATCCACCCTCATCTTCTTCTACCAAAGTTTCTAACATTAGTTCAGGTGTTGGTTCTGTAATGTCATCGTTTCATGCTTTGTAATCTTGAGAGGTTATATCCATATGTTCACAATTTTTATAAGAATAATGTCATTTTAGATTTCAATCAAGACATAATCTTAATTCTACTTTACATTTGTCATCTACAAATCCTAAAGGTGAAACATAAGCTTTTATAAACTGTCAGTGAGAAACTACCTCTCACCAAGGACTCATACAGTTAACATAATTTTTATGTGTTAAATTTGTTGAATCGGTATTTTTTACAGGATTATTGTCATTATTATTTCGTGAGCTAATTGATCATTCTTCTTTTTGATTAATTTTTCCATCAGTATCAAATTTAGCTCCATCATTTGCAGCATATTTAGGATTTTGTATTAATTCTCATGGTTTTTTGTTGTTGTAAGAAATAACCTTAACTCTAGTGTATTCATATTCTATATCTTCTTTACAAGATGCTTGTTCAAAAGACCCCTTTAGTTCACCATTTTCACAAACTCTTCTTTGTACATTACATATGGTAGGGACATCATCTCTTTGTTGGTAAGCCAAGACAGATTCACCATGTTTGATTACATTGTTCCAAGGAGTTATACAATTTTCATAAACTACTTCTTCGTTAGTGATTTCAGTTTCTAAGTTATCAATTCACAATTCTCAATTTTCCATTATTTCTTCAGTTATTTCCTCTTCCAATATTCATTCTAACATTTCATCATCGAGTCACTCTTCTGTGCTTTCTTCTTCTGATAAAGTATAATCTTTATTTGGCAAATGAGATCATGTGGAATTTTCTTCATTATTTTTTTCATCTTCAAACAAAAAAGATCGATCATCTGCAGCTCAGTGTGTTCATTTACCCAACACATCATATTCGTTACCTTTATCATCTACAAATACATATGTAAGTTCTATAGTTTCTACTGTTTTGGTTTGCATTGGTATCAAAATAATAGCTACACAAAAAATTATTGCTGCCACAATAGTTGCCGATATCCATTCAAAGTAAGTTTTCATATTTTTTATCAAGAATAAATAATACAATTAAATTATAATCATAATTCTAAATTATGCAAATTTCCTTTTGATTTTTTTAAATGCTTTTATATATAATTAAATTAATATTTGATGTTTTTTAATATTATGTCAAACATTAAAAAGATAAAAGATAGTTTGTTTTAGATTTTATGATTTAATTTATGGACATCAAAAAACGAGAAATCAAAATGCAAGAAGCAAGGAAACAAACTTCTTGGAAAGAATTTATTAAGGAGATTTGTAGCTGGTATTGATTAGTTTTTAGAAACACTTGAAAGGGTGTTACTACATACCCAAAAAATAAACGTGTAAATATTTTTGATATAAATGAATACGAAGAAAATAGAATAAATTTTACTAAATTTTGATTAGATTATTTTTCTAATAAATCTTTTTTTTCTCAAATAGAAGGGGTTAGAGATAGGGTTTGATTACCAGCTCCTTATTTTTCTTGAGAAGTTGAAAATTCAAACTTTAGTGATGGTATTCGAAATGCAAAAAATACATATTTATCTTTTCAATCTTGATGAGATATAGAGAATATATTATATAGTTTTTATGTTAAAATAAATTGTAAAGATGTTCTCAATAGTATTATGGTACGAGATAATTCAAATATAATTTATCACTCTTCATGAATAATTAATTCTTACAAGATATATTATTCTAAATATATTCAAGACTCAAGTAATATACGATTTTCTGATAATATGGTTTGATGTCAAGAGTGTGTTTTTTTGTAGTAACTTAAACAACAAGAAATTTTGTATTAAAAATAAAGTTTTTGATGAAAAAGAGTATTTTCAAAAAAAAGAAGAAATACTCAAAAAAAAAGATTCTTTTTCAAAAAATTTTTCTTTAGTAAATAGTTCTGGTAACAAAATAAATTCTAAAAATTCTAAATGAAATTTTTTGGTTAATTGTGAGGATGTTTTAAATGCTATAAAAGTATATAATACCTACAAAGCAAAAAATGTTATTTGTTTTGGTTGATCTGAAACTGATACAAACATTTTTGATTGTTTCTTATGATGAACACCATCTACAGATAATGCATTTGCCTGATGCTGAGTTTGATGAGGTAATAATATTTTTTGTTCTCAAGCAGTTTATTGGTCTAGCAATATGTATTATAGTTTGTATTGCAATAATTGTTCTTACTGCCTTGGCTGCATAGGGCTCAAAAACAAATCCTTCTGTATCCTAAATAAACAATACAGCAAAGAAGAGCGATTTGAAAAAGCTAATGAAATATTTGCACAAATGGAAAAAGACTGACAACTTTGAAAGTTTTTCCCACCATCGATGAACCCATTTCTTGGATACTTATTGTTTTCTGATTAATATTTGTATCTGGTTGTTCTTTGGAATTGGATACTACGGTTGAAGATAATGTTTTAACTTTGGCTAACAACCATGAACTTTCTTTTGAAATTACAAAAGGTTGGGAAGGTGATGAAATTTCATGATATATATTAGCGAATAATCAAGTTTCATACAATATACCATTACATTTAGAAATAAAAAATGACTTAAATCAAAAATTAACTCGAGTTAGACCTAGAATGGAAGGGGAATTAGAAATGCAATATTGACCTTCTATTGTAGTGTCTTGTGTAGACGAGGCGGGTGACTTAGATTATAGTCAAAATATATTTCAATTATTTCCAGGCTTGATTGAAGCATGAAGCGGAAGAGTTTATACACCAAAAATTATCTCAAATACAAATTGGTGAAATGTTACAATATGAAAAAATGCTGAAATCTTGATAGATAGTAAATGACGAACACCAAGATTTACAAACGTATCAAATATGCAAGAATGAAAAGAAACTATTTGATCTATAAATTTAAACTGTAAACTTTTTGTTTCTAAATGGGCATGAGTTAACGATTGTGATTGTCATGTAGATGAAGATCGAACTCTTACAGATTATAGTTGCTTCAAGTCTTGTTACCCAGAAATAAATATTCAAGATCAAAGTTATTTTAATGTTGATTATTACAATCCATCTGACGATCGAATACAAGTAGATCAAACTAGTATAGGGATTAAATATGAATGATTAGCTACAAAATGCGATTTCTGATGTGATATGGAATATAGTTTTTCATTATAAAACACAAATAATAAAAAGTCCCCGTAGGGACTTTTTTATTATTTCATTATTCTATTATTCATCATCAAATACACTCATCTCAAACATAGGCTACTACACTTTGTCCAGGTGCAATTCCCCATTGTTCATCTTCGCAAATAACCTTTAATTCTCAATTCTCTATTATCAATTCAGCATTCTTAGGTTCTTGTCTGTATCTTATTTTTGTACTACATTTCAGTGGTAAATCATATTTTTCTCCAATCCAATGCCAATTTTTTACTTTTATCTCTTTATTACTAAGTTTTGGTTCATTTTTATCATAACTCACTATTACTAGATTTTTTTCTACATCTATATTTATTACATAAGCCTTCTTATTAATATTCAAACCTCTGCTCTGTCATATTGTAAAAAAATATGCTCATTCATGTTCTCCGACTTTAGTTCAATCTAATAAGATAATATCACCCTTTTTAGTAGGTAGTCTTTGCTTCAAAAACTCTCTCATGGGAACCTTTCCTATAAAGCATAATCATTGGCTATCTTTACGATTTGCGTTTGGTAATCATATTTTATGTGCCAATGCTCTTACTTCTTCTTTTTTCATTCATCATATAGGAAATAATGATTTGTTGAGCTGATATTGATTCAATCAAGACAAAAAATAACTCTGATCTTTGTTATAGTCTACCCCACGCAATAGCTTATAGTTTCACTCCATATTTGTCCCCATTTGTGAGGGGGATTTAGTGGGTTGATGTTTTTTTATTATTTTACAAACTTCCTCGAAATTATCATATATGTCGTTATTAGTAAATCTTATTACTTTAAATCAGTTCGATTCCAATTTCTTTGTTCTTTTTTTGTCATTTGCTATTTCTTCATCACTTCGATGCGTATCTCAGTCAATCTCTATTATAAGTTTTAGTTTATTAGAAAAAAAATCTACAATATACTCATCAATAGGTTTTTGCCTTAAAAATTTATATTCATAGTTTGATAAAAATTCATATCGAAGTTTTTTTTCGGCACCAGTAGAATTGTTTCTAAGGTATTGAGATTTTTCTTTTAATTTAGGACTATACTTTATATATCTTGAACCCCCTTTGTCCCTCTTCATAAGGGGGATACTTTTATTTGTATCCATTTGTAATGGTGTCGGAACTTTCTCTATTCTAGCATAATGTCACATAGCAATTCAATCAAATCATAATTCTAATGCTTTTTCCAAAAATACATCAAACTTAATTAAACTATTACATAAAATATCTGGATTAGGTGTGATTCATTTTCTATATCATTCATAAATATATTTTATTATTTTGTCTTCATATTGTTTTCTTAAATCAAGGCTTATTATTTTTATTCACAAAAATTTTGCTACTTTTATAGCTTCTTTTGCATCTTGATAAGTAGAGCAGTTTAGATTTTCCTCATCTACATAATTTTTCATAAATCATGCCACTACTTCATATCATTGTTCTTTCAACAAATAAGCAGCTACAGCACTATCTACTCAGCCACTCAATCATACCAATATTTTTTTCATAAACAAAAATAATACTGCATTTAAACAGTATTATTTTATGATTTTGTTGTCTCTTTTCAATCAATATTTATTCAATTTGATCTTTTACATTTAAATCTATTATATCTATAGGAGTTTCTATACCATTTATTTCATCCAAAAATTCTTGTTCATTGTAAAAACTAAATATATTAGCAAGCTTTGATTGTACTTTATCTTGTATGTTTTCCATAGCCCCAATTTTTTCATTGTCTATAATTTCAAACAATTCTTCTTTCATTTAAATACAATAATAATTTAAATTCTTATATATTATTATAAATAAAAAATAAAAACTGTCAAATTTTAAGACAGCTTTTATTAATTGATAATTATAAATGGTTAATGATTAATTTACAATTTACAACTAATCATTAATCACTACTTTTGGCTCCATACAACTCTTTTTTCATCATTTATCGTCTTGAATTCTTTTGCTTTTACTTTTATTTTATCACCTATATTATAATATTTTTTTCGTTCTACTCATTCAGGAGCTACAATCCAATTTTTATGTAACAATCATTCTACTCATTTAACAGTAATAAACATACCATAATTATATTGTAATTTTACATATCATTCATACCAATTACCCAATTTGATGTCTTTTATACTAAATTGTCATCCAGAACTTGGTGTTTCAGTAGTAGGTTTTGAATTTACACTAGTATTTGATGATTTAACATCTTTAGGTGCATCTTTTTGTAGTTTGCTTATGTTAGGTACAAACTTCATATTTGGATTATTTTTATATGCAGACTCCAATTGACTATAAATATTTTCTTTTTTACCTATCCATACTTGCATTTGTTTGTGATCATTGTTGTCATATATATTTATATGCATTTCCAAACGATTTCACATAGGAGTTTTTAATATTTGTCCTTTTTTGAATTTTAGTTCTAAGTCATCCTTGAAGTTAGATGGTTTTTTATACCAACAAATTTTATGTTTATTATTTTTAGTATCAAAGATTATAGCATCAGGTTCTATTCAATTTATAGCACTATCTTTAAATAGGTTTTCTTTTGTTCTTACAAATATATCTTGAGTATTTTCATATTCTTGTTCACTTATTCCTATTCATTCTAATCTTGCTTTTTCTTGTATTTTTTCTTGTTTAGAAAACGTTTTTTTGCTCCAAGCATCCATCAATCATTCCAATTCATTTCTTTCCATAGCATATCTTTGTCTTGATTGCTTTCTGATCTTATCAATCAATTCTAAAGATCATTCTGGAGTTGGAAGGGGATTTGTTCTCATACTAAAAGGGTCGCTAGATATACCATCTACCATTAATTTTAAATATGCCGTAAACATTGGCAAAGATATAAGATCATTTGTACTTACTGTCTCTTTAAATTGTCAGCTAATTATCTCAGCATCATCTTTACCTAGAGTAAATGCCATAATTGTTCATACATTACCAAAAATTGCATCTCTTACTTCTTCTTGAAGTTGTGAGGTGAATTGATTAGCCACTATCAAAGATAATCTATATTTTCTAGCCTCAGACAAAATTGTAGCAAAAGCTCTAGTTGCGAAATTTTGAAATTCATCAATATATAGATAAAAATCTCTTCTTTCAGTTCTAGATACATCTGCACGAGACATAGCATCAATTTGTATCTTTGTTACTAGTAATGATCAAATCATAGCGGCATTATCTTCTCAGATCTTTCACTTACTTAAATTTACTAGGATAATTTTTCATTCATCCATAGCTTTTCTCATATTCAATTTTGTTCTCGGTTGACCAAATATATTTCTTACAAGTTTTGATGATAAAAATTGTCATATTTTATTTACAATAGGAGCAATAGCTTCATCTCTTTGTCTATCACTTCGTTTATTAAATTCAGTATCCCAAAATTTTTTTAACAAAGGATCGCTTAAATTATTTAATACCTCTTCTCTAAAATCTTTATCTACCAATATTCTAGTAATATGCATCAAAGTAGCATTTGGATAATCTATCACAGACAATACTACATTTCTCAATATATATTCTAATCTTGGTCCCCAACTATGTTCAAAGAGTTTATGAAATGTTGCTACTACTCATGAAGCAATTCTATTTTTTTCATCTTCATTGTCTGCTTGCAATAAATTAAATCACATAGGAAAATCTGTATCTGATACATCAAATAATATCACATCATTTATTCTATTTGTTGGTACATGTTCTAATACAGTATCCACCAGATCTCAATGAGGATCTAGAAGACATAAACCATTACCAGCTTCCATATCACTTTTTACCATATTAGATATAAAGGTAGATTTTCAAGTACCAGTTTTACCAACAATATAATAGTGTCTAAATTTATCTTCTCTTTTTATCCCAAATTGTATATCTTCTCATCTATAATGAGTTTTTCAAAGTACAGTTAATTCACTTTCAGGTGTGTTTTTTGCTGTTGGTATATTGGTAGGATATGGTAATCTTCTATATACTGTATACTCTAATCACTTAGCAAAATTTTCTTTTGTTGGTATGTGAAAAAAATTAACAGCTTGTCCATAAGTCATCGGATGAAATTTTTCTTTAGATTTTATTTTAAATTTTCATCCAAAAGCTGATATTGCTGATTTTATATTTTGATTAATATTTGAAATTGTAAATTTATCTTCAGACTCTATACTATAAGATAATGAAAGCATTATATCTTTTTTATCTTCTTTTTTCTCGTCTTCTTCATTTTTATCTTTATTAGATCACCATGCTAATTTCATTAAATCCAAAATATATTTTCAAAATGTTTTAGAAATTTTAAATGTATATTGAAATTCTATAGATAATTTATCATTTGATGATATACTATTAAATAAAGATAAGATTTCCCTCATTGGATCCATATATGAACCATCTTTTGTAAAAAATTCCTTACTATTTATTTCAGCATTTTTTACAAAATTTACATATTTTTTATTTAATAAATTTCCTTTTTCATCTAAAATTGGATTTATATCTGTTTCTTCTAAATCTGAAGTATTAAAGTTAGCATAAAATGTGTTTTTAAAAAACGTTTCAAATTCTCTAGGTAATTTAACAAAAAGCTTAATATTTGTACTGTTTCAGTATATTATAAATGAAATTTTCTTTGTTTTTAAACTAGCACAATTTCTTAACACAGTATCTCGATGACTAACTCACAATTCATTATCTTTAAAAGGTTTTATTTGTAAGAAAAAATACTTTGATCTACTTTTAGATTTTTCATTGCTTGTTTTTCAAGCTATTTTATTTCATATGTTTTGTGCCAATTTTAGCATTTTTTATTTATTTTTTATTTTAAATTTATCAATAACAACTATACATCTTTTATACCAAAAAGCAAGTTTTTTAATTATTTATTAGCCATTTGATATTTATTGATTTCTTGCTTTGATGGTTCATTTGTTATATAAATTATTCATCCATTCTCTAGGTGATTAAATATTTCTCCAAATAATTCATCCAAAATATTAACACAACCATTACTTATTCTACGATCTGCTGCATTTCATGATTTGATTTTTTTGAGTCTAGAAGATTCTTCTTTTTCATACAAACCATGTATTCCCAAAGTAAAATCATCACTCATTTTGTATTGTCATTCAAGTGGTACCAATAAAATGTAGTGTGTTCAATATTTTACAAAGAAGTTTTCTCAATTTTCTGTATTTTTTTCAAATTTTTTACCTATTTCATACAAACCACCGGGTGTTGTGTTTATTCATTTATTTGGATCACTTATTTTATCCCCTACATCCTTTCACACTAATACATCTTGTCTAGAAATAAGATAATGATTTTTTGAAAATAAATATATATTGAAATCTGTTTTAGATAATATACTATAAGCCCTTCATTTATTATTAAGTTCTCAATTTACAAATTTCATATAAGCGCTTTTTACGTCTTGAGGTATTCCTGCATTTGCCATAATCTCATTTTGACCCATATATCTACGAGTCTCTCATAATTTCTTTATTTTTTGTAATTCAGATTTTCAGATAGTTTTTCATGCTTTATAGTCTGGATATCTATCATGACAATCCAATTCCATTCATATTAGACTTTGCGCCTTTACTACATTATTTTCTAGCATAGCATATATAAAAGCTTTTTGTAATTCTTTAGATTTAAATCAATTTACTACATTTATTATTTCTTGATAAGATATTCAATTCAATTTTTTACTATCTAGTTTTTTTGATAATATATCAGCATTCCAAGACATCTCTTCTGTTATTTTTAAATTTTTTTGTTCTTCTTTATTTATTTCCAACATATCTTCATTCACAGGTAGTGATATTTTCCCATTTCAATTATTTTGATTTATTTTTTCAGGATTTTGAAAATTGTTATATATTAAATTTAACTGGTATCCGTCTAAATTCATTGCTCGTGCTTGCAATATTATATTTCATACCACATCACTTCATTTCATATCTCAATCTATTGCCATATCCAACATTTTATTTCAGGCTTTAAAGTTTCAGTTTACTGATCTAAGTATAGCAGCAACTCTATTTATTCAGAAATCACTTCACATATCTATTCATACCTTATTTAGTTTTGATACAAATTTTTTTATCATAATATATTTATTCATAAGATTATTTATATTTTCTTTTTGTTTAGATATTGGGAGTTCTTGTCTAATTTTATATTTAAAATCATATAATACAGACATAGTAGTGTCTATTTCTAATTTTTCTATAAAATCTCTTTCTATCTTTATCTTTGTTATTTTATTATTTTCATCTTCTACAAAATCTATTTTTTTGATAGCTTGCATAAGCGGTCACAATTTGGAATTAAGATTTTCTTTAACTATATTTTTATAATTTGGAGAAAATAATTTAATTTCTATATTATTTTCATTTATTGAAATATCTCAAAATTCAAGTAGATTCTTTTCAAGATCATCTTTTATCCAATTTTGCATTTTTTCTTCCTCACTTAAGTTTATAACTTCTTGATTTTGCTTTAAATTATTATTTTTGTTTTCACTTTCATTAATTTCACTTTCATTATTATTTTCTTTGTTCTCATTTTGTTTGTCATCTCAAGTTAAGTCTCATATGCTGATAAATTCATTTTTATCTTCATCTTGATTTCAATTATTATTTTGATCTTGAATAATAACTTTATTCTCTCCATCTTCATCATTCAAATTTTCATCATTATCCTCAATAACAATAGTATTATTCTTATCTTCATTATTATTCTCGTTTGATATAGGAGCATCATTTTCATCAATTTCAGTTTCATTTTGATCATAATCTCAAGTTAAGTCTCATATATTTACAAATTCATCTTCATCTTCATCATTATCTTCAATAACAATAGTATTATTTTCATCTCCATTATTTGCATTTGTTTCTTGATTAATATTTGTAGCATCTTCGTATTCTATAGTATACTTAACTTCATTCAATAACGATATAATTCTTTTTAATGTTTCTCAATCTAGACGCCATGTTGGGAGTTTTTCTCATCACACATCTTTCCATAATTCAGGAAACATAGATTGTATATATCCATATGTATTTATGAAATTTTCATCAAAATCATTACTAGAAAAATTTAATAAAGATTTTATTTCATTCATATCTTCTCTATTAGAAATAGTTCTAATAGAAACTTTTATTATTTCCGTAGGATCATCTCATGTTGTTATATTAAATTTATTTTTTAGTATATCTTTTATATCATCTACATAAGTTTTTGTGTTATTCCTATTTAGTTCATAAGATTTTAAAAACATTTTTTTTTGATTTAAAACAAAGTATTTGTTGGGATTCATGTATTTATTGTCTGTTTGCGATATGTATTTATCTCTAGTCTCTATCATTGATTTATATTTTTCTAGATCTAGTTTGTTAACATTATATTCTATTTGTGTATTATTATTTGTATTTTTTTGAGAAAATGCATTATTACTAAGGTTGACAGCCAAACTCATTGCTATAAATAATTTTAAACTATTCAAAAAATTGTTATTTTTTGATGGTTTTTTTTGGGGTTTATTTATCTTGTTCATCTTAATAAAATATTCTAGTCTAAAATTCATATTTTATTATACTTAAAACTTTAATTTTTTGCAAAAAATAGAAGACCTTTTTTAAAAATCTTTTTAAAAAAAAGAAAAGGGTGCAAATCTGTAGACAGATCGCACCCAAAAAAGTTTTGTTTTAGTCAGCTAACTACCACTCCGAAGATATGGTATAGTTGGCAGTGGCTGATTTTGATGTATTTTCCGGCACTTCCGGGAATTCATCATCCCCCTGTTTTAAACCGGTTCCGCTCATAAGAGCAGCAATAGTTGCAGCATCATTACCATTAACAGTTGGGTCATCCAAGCTTACAAAAGCCATGGTTTCTCCATTTTTTGTATAAATTGTCATAAATTGATCCGATACTTCAGGAGATTTAACTCCAGCACTGTCGGCAACCATTCTGCGGCTTTTTTTAATTCCAGTTACTTTAAATATAGCAACGATGGAGTCGGTTTCAGCCTTAACTAAATTTCCATATGGATTTGTAGTTCCATACTTTGAAAACATTTCTTGTTCTTGTATACTTAAGCTGTCATAAGCAACTTCTGTATATTGAACTTGGCTGAAACTTACTGCAGCAATAGCTGCAAAAATGAAAGATAAAAATAATTTTTTCATAATTTCAAATTTTTGTTAATACTATTTTTTATATGTAATATGGATTATACCAAACAAAAAGTAAATGTCAAGTATTTTTTTGAAAAATTTATATTATTATAAAAGTGTTGAAAAGAACTGGTTTTTTGTTAAAAAAAAATAAACTTTTAACTTTTAACTTTCTACCTTGAACTACTTATATTGATTCAAAAAATACGCATGAGTAGATAAAATCTGGAAATCTGAATTAAAAATTAAAGATTGAGATTTGATTAAAACTTGAGAAGATTTTTATTTATCTTTGTGAAAAGAGGTATCTTTTTTTGAACAGTATAAATACTGATTTCAATCTGATAATTTTGATGTTGTAGAAAAAAAACTTTTAAACAAACAAACCTTAAAATTATTACATCGAATGGTATATCAGCGATATTCTACATACAAAAATGTGACAAAATTATTTCTTCCAGAGGAGGTAGAAAAACTAATAGATAAAAAAATTACAAAAAAAACTAAATTTTCTATCCCCCTTATAAAGGGGGACGAAGGGGGTTCTATTTTAAAACAGATACACTTTTCTCTAAAGGGCCAAACTCTAATTCTTTTCCCAGACCTCCGAACATTAATGAATCTAACGACAGAGGAGTTTCGTAGCCAAAAATGAGTAGATACTTTACTTTCTACAAATACTCAGAATCAAAAAGACAAATCTCGACGAAACATAAAAAGTGGAAATACAAATATTGTTTTAGCTACACACTCAGAGATTTTTCAAAATTACAAAGATCTGCAAAAAATAATAATTATACGACCACACAAACGATATTATGCTAATCAAAAAGATCCTAGATACAAAACACTAGATGTGGTCAAAAAACTTTCAGAAATTCGAGCTTGTGAATTAGAAGTTCTTAATACTTAGTATTGCACACCACCCGTGTATAAAAAATCTGGGTGGAATTAAGGATAAAAAAACTCTTGAAATTTTTTAAAAAATATTTATTTTTATAGCACCAAGGTATATTGTGTGCTATTTTATTTTATAAAAAATAAAATATGAATTTTGAAAAATTTACTATTAAAGCTTCTGAAGCTATACAATCAGCCAATCAGTTGGCAGTTCAACAACAAAATAGTCAGATAGATGTTTTGCATCTATTTTTAGCAATGTTAGAACAATCTGATTGATATATACCAAGTATATTATCTCAGTTACAGACTGACAAAGAGAAAATTAAAACCTTTTTAATATCTGAAATATCAAAATTACCAAAACTTCAATGAGATTATCAAATGTGAGCATCACAAGAATTAAGTAGTGTAATAACTAATTCTGAAAAAATAATGAATACTATGTGAGATTCTTATATAACTACAGAACATTTATTTTTATCAATCTTAAAATGAAACAACAAGGTTAAAGATATCTTGTCTGATAATTCATTAGATTATGATTTAATTTATAAAAAAATTCAAGAAATGAGAAAATGACAAAAGGTTGAATCACCTAATCCTGAAAATACTATGGATGCTTTGTGAAAATATGGTAAAAATTTAACACAATTAGCACAAGAATGAAAATTGGATCCAGTAATATGAAGAGATGAAGAAACAAGAAGGACAATACAAATACTTTCACGCAGAACAAAAAATAATCCAGTATTGATATGAGATCCTGGAGTATGAAAAACAGCAATTATAGAATTATTAGCACAACAAATAATAAAATGAGAAATACCAGATATGCTAAAAAATAAAAAAATAATTGAATTAGATATGTGATCTTTGATAGCATGAGCAAAATATCAATGAGAATTTGAAGAACGTCTAAAAGCTGTACTCAAAGAAGTAGAGAAATCAGATTGACAGATTATACTATTTATAGATGAACTTCATTTAGTAGTATGAGCAGGTAAAACTCAATGAGCAATGGATATGTGAAATTTATTGAAACCAGCATTAGCTAGATGACAGATTAGAGTAATATGAGCTACAACAATCAATGAATATCGTAAGCATATAGAAAAAGATTGAGCATTAGAAAGAAGATTTCAACCAGTAATGGTAGATGAACCAGATAAAGAGGATGCTTTAGCAATTTTAAGATGAATTAAAAAAACTTATGAAACTCATCATTGAGTAAAAATATCTGATAATGCAGTAGTTGCATGTGTAGAATTATCTATGAGATATGTTCCTGATCGTAGATTACCAGATAAAGCTATAGATTTATTAGATGAAGCAGCAGCTTCTACCAAAATGGGTATGACCAGTATACCAGAAGATATTCTTAAATTAGAAAAGAAAATTTCTCAATTGGAAATAGAAAAACAAGCTTTATCTATAGAATCTACTCCTATTAAAAATGAAAGTAATGGTAGTTCAAAAAATAAATTAAGAATTAAAGAAATAGAAAAAGAATTATCAAATATAAAAGAAAAGTATAATATTAAAAAATCAGAACGAGAATCTGACAGAAAATTGTTATTAAAAATAAAAGAAATAAACAAGCAAATAAAAGATTTACAACATCAAGCAGAAATAGCAGAAAAAGAGACAGAGTATAATAAAGCTGCTGAAATAAAATATTCACAGATTCCAGAACTAGAATCAAAATTAAAAAATATAGAAGAAAAAATAGAAAATTCTAAAAAAGAATGAAAGGTTATAATCAAAGATATAGTGGAAGAAGAGGATATTGCATCAATCATTTCCAAATGGACTTGAATACCAACATCAAAGCTTATACAAACTGAAATGGAAAAACTATCAAAATTGGAAGAACATTTGTCCACTAAAGTAGTATGACAATTAAAAGCTATTTCTTCAGTTTCCAATGCTATTCGTAGAGCGAGAGCAGGGCTTAAGGATCCAAATAAACCTATTTGATCTTTTTTGTTTTTATGACCCACTTGAGTTGGTAAAACAGAATTAGCAAAACAATTAGCTATATTATTATTCAATAATGAAAAATCTATGATTAGATTAGATATGTCTGAATATCAAGAAAAGCATACAGTATCTAGACTGATTGGTTCACCTCCAGGTTATATATGACATGATGAATGATGACAACTTACTGAATCAGTTAGAAGAAAGCCATATTCTGTAATACTTTTCGATGAGGTAGAAAAAGCACATCCAGAAGTTTTTAATACACTACTTCAACTATTAGATGATTGAAGGCTTACAGATTCTAAAGGTAGAACAGTAGACTTCAAAAATACAGTAATCATTATGACTTCAAACATAGGTTCAGAAGAAATAATGTCTAAAATGAAAGACCAAAAGTTAGAGGTTAATCTAGAAAAAGATATTATGCCGCTTTTGCAATCTCATTTTAGACCAGAATTTTTAAATAGATTGGATGATATAATATTGTTTAATCCAGTGAACGAAGAGATGCTAACAAAAATTGTAGATATACAGTTGTGAAAAATAGTTAATTTAGTAAAAGCAGAAAAAAATATAGATTTAATAATATCTGATGAAGTAAAAAAATATATAGCAAAAATATGATTAGATCCTCTATTTTGAGCAAGACCATTAAATAGAGCTATTCAAAATACATTATTGGATGAATTAGCTACTGGTATTATAAATTGAGATATAAAAGAAAACTCTAAAATTAATGTGAAAGTAGAAAAAGATGATATAGTTTTTGATTCAGTATAGTTTTTTTATTGCAATAATACATTTATTATATAAATTATAAATTAACAATTTTATTTATTATAAAAAAGTATGGATTATAATGTAATGTTGACTGGTGCTATTCAAAATGATGCAATTATTTGAGCTGCTGCAATGTGAATATTTGCAATAGGAGCAATTTGAATATTCATTTGATTAGTTGTTTCTGTTTTAATGATTATTTCACAATGGAAGGTTTTTGAAAAGGCTGGTAAACCAGGATGGGGTATTCTTATTCCAATTTACAATATTTACTTAATGTTTAAGGTTGCTTGAAGACCATGAGCTTGGACTCGATGGTTATTATTTCCACCAGTATTATTAGTTTTGATGATTATTATAAACTTTGATATTGCAAAAAGATTCAATAAGCCAATATTATTCGGACTTGGTTTGTGGCTGTTACCAATAGTATTCTATCCAATACTTGCTTTTGATAAAAAAGCTAAACGATCTCCAAAAAAATAATAAAGTTTCATAAATATAAAAAACACGGCGATAAATCGTGTTTTTTTTGTTGTCATTCTGGGTATAACAAAGAATCTAGTATTTTGAGATACTATAATTCTATATTTAATGGATTCTTCGCAAAGCTCAGAATGACAATTCAAGATTAATCTTTATTACAAATGATTAAATATCCTATTAATACTCAGTCTTCAATTATTTCTTGATACTCAAATTTAAAAAAATTGTATTCTGCGGCTTCTTGTATTTCCTCTAACCTATAATGATATTGTTTTATTTTAAACCTTCTATTTTGATCTCATTTTCAGATATTCCATTCAAATTCTCTCCTTTGTAAAAAATGTCATATAATAAATTTTCCTCATGGTTTTAATATTCTATAGATTTCTCCAAAAATTGATTGTAAATCACTTATATGTTCTAATACAAAAAAACTCATAGCAATATCAAAAGAATTCTCATCAAAGGGTAGGGTAGCTTCCAAATTACATACTATTTTTTCTACTTTAATTCATTTTTCTGGATGGTGTGCTAACAATTTTGGAGCTATATCACATGCCGTATATTTTCTAAATGGTACATTTCCAAAATATTTAAACAATCTTCAGTCTCCGGCTCCTAGATCTATAATATCTAGTTCTTTGTCATTTCTAGGTAAAAATCTTTGTATATCCAAATCATAAAAACTATCTAAATGTTTGTGATAATTTTTATAATATTCAGATACTAGGTTGTATCATGTTTCTGAATCTAATATTTCTGTGTGTTTTTGTTTATAAGACATGTATTTGCTTAATTTTAATAAAAAAACATGTCACCCTGAGCGTAGAGTCGAAGGGTATAATTTTTATATCCTTCGATTCCGTTTCACTTCACTCAGGATGACATTTTAATTAAAAGAATGTTTTCTCATTTGAAATATTATTCTCTTTATTTGATAATTTTTTAATTTTTTCTTCTATATCAGGACTTGGTTCATGTAAAAATTTACTTAATTCACTTGTTTTTTCACTTGCTCTTTTGATATGTACATAATATTTACTCAATTCTGCTACTACATCAGATAATTCATCATTTTTTTCCAATAATTCTGTAGTTTTTTCTTTTAAAATAGCGTTTTGATGAGTATATTCATCTAGTTCACGATTTAAATACTCCAATTCTTTGTTCGCTGATTTTAAATTAGATCTAAGTTCATTAATTAAATCTTTGTGCTTATATCTAAAATAAAATACAAAAAATCAAAGTAATCCACCTATAATAAATGCTATAAAGCTATATAAACTCATTTTTTATTGTAAAAAATAAAATAACTATTGATAAAATATCTTTTAGATTGGTAAAATCAAGAAAATATATAAAACAAAAAAAACTCTGACCTTGGTCAGAGCTTTTTTATTTTAGACTTTAAGTATACTATTTTACAGCACCTTTGAAGTCAGAACCAGCTTTGAAAGTAACAACATTCATAGCAGGAATTTTAATTTTTTGAGATGGGTTTTGTGGGTTAACTCCTTCTCTAGCTTTTCTGTGTGATTTTTTGAAAGTTCCGAATCCTTGAATTCTAACTTCACCTTCTTTTTTAACCCCAGCAATAACTGTTGAAATAAATGTGTTTACTAACTCTGCAGCTAGTTTTTTAGAAACACCTAATTCTTCAGCTAATTGTGCGATAAGAGCAGTTTTAGTCATAATTGTACTAATTAATATATAAAAGTAAGTACTACGTACATTCAATATATTAGGACTGTCTAAATGAATTTCAACATTTTTTTTTATTTTCTTTGTTTGTTAGTAAGTCGTTATTTTTCTCTTAAAGCTAGGTTTTAAAGCCATTTTTGACAAACATAGAGTTTTATCAGTTTTCAATAGGGTTTGACATTTTGTTAAAATATGTTGAAATTAAATTATATCAGTATCTAAAAGCGCTTTTAGTTTTTTCAAAGATCTTGAAATTTTTTGTCTTACGCTATCGTTTGAGATTTGCAAAATATCTGATATTTCTATATTATCTTTTTCTTCAATAAATTTTAGATAAATAATCTCTTTACTTTCTAAATCTAATTTCTCCATTGCGTTTTTAATTTGCTCATATTTAAAATCTGATTCTAAAAGATCAAAAATATCTAAATCATCATCAACCAATGTATCTTCAAAGTTAGTTCAATCTTCTATTTTATCAAAAACACCAAAAGATATATCTTTATGTTTTTTAAAAGAGTCTTTTATTAGATTTTTAAAAACAGTCCAAACAAATGCTGTAAATGATTTTTTAAAGTCATATTTTTTTACAACATTTCGTCGTTTTACATAAAAATCAGATATTATATCTTCCGTTTCTTGTTTGCTTAAAAAAAAGTTAGATTGAACATAACGAAAAAATATATCAACAGTCTTTAAATAGAATTCATTGAATGCTCGTTGATCTTGTTTCATTAATTTTTCTATAAATTCTTTATCAAAGTTCATATTAATTTACTTCGTAAATTTATCGTTTCAACGTTGAATCGTTGCAGCGTTGAAACGTTAATTAAACGTATCTTTTTAATACTATTTCATGATCTTTATCGTCATCAAAACATTCATCTTCAACTGCTGCAATACAAGTTAGAACTTGTCAATCTTCCAATTCCATCATTGGATGATTTAAAAATTCTGTATTTATTAGTTCTTTTCATTTAATCATTTCACAAAGGCACAAACCACAAGCTCCTGCACCGCATGAAAATGGTATTTCTACGTCATTTGCTTGAGCCATTTCTGTTATTACTTTACCTTTTTCTGCTTCAAATGTTCATAATTCTGCTCAGTCTGTTCATTGAATTGTAATTTTAATCATTTTAATTTATTATAAGTTAAATTAATTATTACTTTAATTCTCAATTTTCCATTATCAATTCACGATTATTTTTTAAACATATTCTTTACTTCTTCCAACTGATTATCAATATTACTTTCAATATAACTATCCACATCAAATTCTACTATTACATCTGGATCTACTCATGTTTTATCTATATTTCTTTTACTTGGAGCAAACCATTTACCAATTGTATATTTTATACTATCTCAGTCTTGGAATTCATCCATAGTTTGTATTGTTCATTTACCAAATGATGTAGTACCCAACAATGTTGCTCATGCTTGTTCTTGCAGTGCCATTGCTATAATTTCTCAAGCACTAGCAGTCATTCAGTCTATCAAAACGACCGTTTTTATTGATTCAAATCCTCCAAATCATTTTGAATAATATTTTTCATCTTCATATCATTTATATTTAGCAGATACTATCAATTCATTTTTAGGAACAAAATGAGATGCTATTTCAACAGCTATAGGCATAAGTCAACCACCATTTCATCTTAAATCTAGTATTATTCAATCCAAATCTTCTTTTGCTAATGTCTTAACCTCTTTTTTAAACAAATTTTCTGTTTCTTCTCATATAATAAACATTTCGATATATCATATTTTTTTATTTTTAATTTCTAATATTTCACTTGTTACAGAAGGTATATTTATTTTTTCTCTAGTTACCACAATATCAATTATTTCTCTTATATCATTATCAAATCTTTCTATAACTATGTTTACATCACTACCAGCAGGTCATTTCATTCTAACAACAGCCTCATCCAATGTTTCATTTTCTACATATTTATCATCTATCTTTATTACACGATCTAAAGGTTTTATTCATGCTTTGAATGCTGGAGATTCCTTTAGGACTTCTTCTATTAAAACATAATAATCTTTTTTATTTACTATAGCTCAGATTCACTCAAATTCTTCTTCTCATTCTAGGCTTCACATAAATCAACTATTTTGATTAGCATCCATATAAACAGTATAAGGGTCTTCCATTCAGTTCACATATGATTTCAGAGCTTCTTTTACCATAAATTTTTTATCTACATTTTCATAATTATAAAATCATTGCTCTAATATTTTATCAATTAACTCAAAGCGTTCGTATTTATCTTGATAGTATTTTATAGGAGTATTTTTTGGTGTTAATACACTTTGGTTTATTATATCTACAGGACCAAGTTTAATAATCATTCATCAAAGCAATATACCTAGTAGAAATAACAAAAATCAGTTTGTTTTTCTCATTATTTTCAATTAAATAAAATAACGTTTAATTTTTTAGATTTTTTATCTTACAAAATAGAAACATCTTGTGTTACAACAAAACTAAGAGTTCGTTACATTTTCGAACACTTCCAAAATAGTGTTATCCTTTACAAAAGCAACATCAAGTCTTACATCAAATTCTAATTTTTTTTTATACATATAATCTTGTATTGTCTTTTCCAAAAATTTTAGTTTTTGTGGTTTGATATATCACATCAAGTCATTCACATAATCTACTACTTTTACTTCCACAAAAACTATTTCTCCATTTTTTTGTGCTATCACATCTAGTTCTCCACCAGGGATGGTATAATTTGTCTCCAAAATTTCATACCCCCTTTCTTCATAGTATCACACAGCTAGTTCTTCACCAATACTTCATTGCTTTCTTTTGTTCTCCATCTTTGTTTATTCAAAATAAATATTTTTCATTCTAGTGAAAAGATACTACTTTTTCAATATTAATTAAGTTTTTTCAAAAAAAATCATATTTTCTCAGACTTTTTTTAAAATCAATCAAAAAACCAGTTTCCACCTATTCAAAAAAGTCCTCAAAAATTTGACAGATTCTTATTGAAAATCACATAAAGATTTTCATTTAAGAATGGGTGAAATTTTGAAAAAAACACAGTCAGTTTTATTAAATGCTAACTATAATTTCAGATAAAACACAAAAAAAGTCCTCAAAAATTTGACAAATCAGGGGGGGGAGTATAATTAGTTATATTTATTTTTTTAACCTTATTTAAAATGAATTTAATAAAACCTTGATATGATGTTGATAAGAATCAAGAAACTAATAAATGAATAGATTTTAGTAAACTTGACAGAACTGATCCAGAACAAGAGGCTAAACTTAAAAAAGAATTTTCATTTTTATTTGAAGAATGATCAAATGAAAGATTGCCACCTGAAACAGTACAGGAGAACTTATGGGCAGAGAGAATTTCAACTAAAAATGATCAAGAAGAGCAAACTTCAAAACTTATGGCTCAACTAAACTGAGATAATGAGCAAGAACAAATGAAAAAAGGATTAGGTGAAATGCAAGAAATTTTTTCTATGATTTTAGAGCAGAATTGAAATAAGTTAACCAAAGAAGAAGTAGATAAAATAAAGGAGTTTCAGTGAAAATTTGATTCTAATCTTAAAGCAGAAGATGCAAAAGGTATTATTGAAGAGATGGACGCTTTCTTCGTTTGATTACAGGAAAGTTGAAGATTTGATAATGATAAGTTTTTACAAATCGACCAAGATACTAGATCAATATCTGAAAAATTGGAAGATGCTGGAAAAGGTTCGTCAGATAAATTAAAAAAGGCAGCGCCTTGGCTTTATGATGATAATTATTCTTATGATAAAGAAAAAAGAGACAGTGATTTAAATGATACAGAGAAAGAAGAGTCTACAAACAATACACAAGAATCATTATCAGAAAAAGAACAGATAGAATCAAGAAAAGAAGGATTAAAATTTGCAGAAGAAGGTTTACAAACAAATACCTTATGATCTTATCTATGACAATTAGAAGATATTAAAACATTTGATAAAAATTATTATAATGATTTAATGAAAAACATAAAAGATAGGTCTTCATTTAAGAATGCACAGAAAAGTTATAATTTCTTAGATTGATTTTTATGATTTCATATAATAATTCTGTGACAAATACTTAGATCTACAAAAATAAATGATAATAATAAAAAATGGGTTGATGCTGCTTTGAAATCTTTAATTGATTTAGCAGAAGAAAGTGGTTTCTATAATTTAGATGAGGATATATGAGGTCTAGTTAAAAAAGAATTAAAAAAACTATCTCAATGAAATAGTTTAGAATATGAAGAAATGGATACTTTAGCTAAGAATATTTGAGAATGAGAACTTAAGGCTAGAAATAATTGAAATTCTGAGAGAATTAGAGAATTCGCTATAAAAATGTGAATATAGTTAAAAAATAAAAATATAAAAAATCCCTTCTGATTAATTTTGAAGGGATTTTTTTTATTGAAATATTTAGATTACTTATCATACAATTCTTCCACTTTTTCCCAATTTACCAAATTCCATCGATTTTCCAAATATTCTGGTCTTCTGTTTTGATACTTCAAATAATAAGCATGTTCCCATACATCGACAGTCAGTAGAGGAGTTAGTCCATCTGTCATAGGATTGGCAGCATTGCTAGTATTTACAATTTTTAACTCTTCATTAATATCTTTTACAAGCCAAGTCCACCCAGATCCAAAATTTCATATTGCACTGTTTATAAATTCTATCTTAAAATTTTCAAAACTTCCTCGTTTATTATTTATGGCTTTACTAATCTCTGCACTATTCTCTATTCACTTTTCACTAGAAGTTAGTCCATTCCAATAAAAAGTATGATTCCAAACTTGAGCAGCATTGTTAAATATTCATCATTTAGCTTTCATAATAATATCCTCTAATTCCATATTTTTAAATTCTGTTCATGCTATCAATCAATTTAATTTGTTTACATATCATTGATGATGTTTTGTGTGATGTGTTTCTACAGTCTTTGTATCGATAAATGGTTCTAAAGCATTAAATTCATAAGGTAGTTTAGTCAATGTTATCATTAGCATAATTTATCAAAATAAAAACAATTCTCATTTAATGATTATACATATAATATCCTTTTGCAAGATTATTTATTACTTTGTATCATAATACATGCATTAGCAATATATTCGATATTATTTCTTTCACAAAATTCAATACAATCGTTACTTTCAGCTCATGGTTGAAACCAGATCTTTTTGATTCATAAATTTTTTACTTCTTCCAAAACTGGCAAAGAAAATTTTGGAGACAATACAAAAATTGCCACATCTATTTTTCATTTAAATTCTGATAGATTAGGATAGACCTTTTTTCAAAAAATTTCATTTTCATTGGGATTTATAGCAATAGCATTAAATCATTTTTCGATCAGATCTTTGAATACTTTGTGTCAATATTTTTCAGTATTGTTGGATGCTCATACGACAGCATAAGTTAATTTTGGATCAATCATTTTTTAGTGTTTTAAATATTTAAACATCTTTTTCATTTCTTGTAGGGAACAGTCGCGACCGTTCCTATATAATATATTATTTGTAATATTCGTCATTTTTCCAAGCATAAGGATTTAATTCTATATATTCAATTATTCTATTCATATCATTTTCATTACGTATTATATGATCGTAAAAAGATTTTTGTCGTTTAAAAGACTGTAGTCACGATTCACGAATTAATTTAGATGATGTTGTTTTAAATGCTCATATAATTGATGATAGTCATTTTCGTTGTAAGGAACGGTCGCGACCGTTCCCTACATTTTCAATTCCAATTATTCAATGGAAATGGTTTGGCATAACAACAAAATTATATAAACTTACATTTTCATATTTCTTTAACCAAAATCGTTGTTCTTCCATTATCTTTCCATATTTATTCAAAACCATTTCTTCGCCAACTATATCACCAAAAACTTTTTGATGATTGTTTACATTTATTGTCACAAAAAAATATCAATTGTTGTAATGAAATGCATCTAATCTATTCTTTTTACGATTCTTAATGTTAATTTTATTCATTCTTATTCTATATTACTTTCAAAAATCTCATCTCAATTTTTCTTACTGCAAATTTTGGATTATAAAATTTTACTATTGCAAGATTGTTCCATATCTCCAATACATACCCATTTCCAAATAGTTTGTGATTTACAGTATCTCATTCATTTATATCAAAAGTTTCTTCTTTTTTTGTATTTCAACCCAATCCACTTCCACCAGATCATAGATCATAATGTTTTAATAAATCTTCAGGTATTTCAGATATAAATCTACTTGGTGGATTGTTTCTTGTTTGTCACCATGTCATTCTACTATTGGAATGAGACAAAAAAAGATGATCTTTTGCTCTAGTTACTGCCACATACATTAATCTTCTTTCTTCTTCCAAAAGATTTTCTTCCATCATAGCGTTGGTCAGAGGAAATACATTATCTTCCAATCAAGCTACAAATACAAATGGGAATTCTAGACCCTTACTACTATGTGTTGTCATTAGTTTTACAGCATCTGAATTTGGGTCGTTGTCGCTAGCTACATCAGTCAGCAATGTAATTTCTTCCATAAATTGTCTTACCGCTTCCAATCAGTTTCAAACATACTTTGAAGCCAAATTTATTAATTGTCATATATTTTCATATTTTTCCATTGCTGCGTCTTCATTTCATTGCTCTTTAATCAAATAGTCTTTATATTTTATTAATTTTACTATTTTTTCCATAGCATCTGCTACAGTATATTTTTCTCGATTATCAGTTATTTGATGTATCACTGTTTTAAAATCTAGTATTCCATTTTTTGCTTGTGGAGTAATTTTTTCTGGTATATTATCAATATTTTCTATTACTTCATGTAGGGTAAGTCAGTTTGTAGAAGCATAATTTTCAAGTCTTTCAAAAGTAGTTTTACCAATTTTTCTATTTGGTACATTTATAATTCTTTTAAGAGATATTGAATCGTTATTATTTGCCAAATATTTTATATAAGCCAATATATCTTTTACTTCTTTTCTATCAAAAAATTTATAAGCTCATCGTATTTTATAAGGTATTCATTCTTGTACTAATATTTGTTCAAATGGAGAAGATTGAGCATTTGTCCTATATAATATAGAAACTTCTCATCGTTCTTTAATTTTACCATTGTTTTTCATTTTACTGATTAAATCTATCAAGTTTGCAGCTTCATCCATTTCTGTGTTATGACAAAATACAGTAATTTTTCATTCTTCATTTCTATGTGCACGAACTTCTTTTTCATACTGTTTCATATTATTTTTTATTATATGATTTCCAGCAGTAACTATATGTGGACGACTACGATAGTTGATTTGAAGTTTAAACATACATATATTTGATCGATATTTTTTTACATTCAAAAAATTTTCCATTAAAGCTCATCTTCGACCATAAATACTTTGATAGTCATCTCATATAAGTGTAATATTTCATTCATTCCCACTCAACATTCTCATTAGTTCAAACTGTATTCGATTTGTGTCTTGAGCTTCATCTACCATTATATACATAAACTTATTTTTCCATTTTTTTAATATTTCAGAATCTTTTTTGAATAATAAATGTGGAAGTAAAAGTAAATCATCAAAGTCTAGCATGTTAGATTTCTCCAATTCTTTTTGATATTCAGCATAAACCTTTCCCATATTTTGATCATAGTCACTACTTATTTTTGATTCAAACATTTTAGCATCAAATCAATTACTTTTTTGACTACTTATAAATCATTTAACTTCTTTAGGCTTAAAAACTTCATTTAAGTTAAATTTTTTTAAAATTTCTTTTATTACCTTATTACTGTCATCACTATCTATAATAGAAAAATTTTTATCATACTTCATATCTAGTTTATCTATATCTTCTTTTAATATTTTCAAAAAAATACTATGGAATGTTCATATCCACTTAAAGTCATTTATCCCATATTTATTATCATTTTTTTGTGTACTTGTTTGCTCTACAAAATCCAAAAAGTCATCAATACTGTCCTTTTTATTTCATTCACTTTGTCATTGTGAGTTTACGACACAATCTCCTCAAATATTTCCCATTTCTTCAGCTAATTCTACCAATCTTTCTTTCATTTCATTAGCAGCCTTATTTGTAAAGGTTACAGCTAAAATATTTCTGGGTTTAACCTTAAGACCAAACATTAAATATCATATTTTATATGTCAAGGTTCTAGTTTTACCGGATCATGCTCCAGCTAATATAAGACTAGAAGTTTCTGTATGTAGGGCAGCTTTTAATTGCTCTTCATTTAATTTTGTAGCCAAGTATTCTTTAATATTTTGCATTAAAGTTTTAAATATTTAAATAATTTTTTTTCATTGCGAGTTTACAAAGCAATCTATAAATATAGAATTATCATTTATATTCAATCACAAAAAATATTTCTACTTGATATTTTGTCAAAAACATATTTGACAATTTTTTATATATCTTATTCAGAAATTAGATCTTTATTTATATTTTCATATATTTCTTTTATATCTTCGGGTGTTTGATAGTTTGGGAATAAGGTTTGTCACATAGGTATTTCAATATTAACCTTTTTTGATATATCGTTATTATTTTTTATTCGTTCTTCAATTTGTCATTCATTGTATCAACTTGATTCTAATTCTTCCTTTATTTCGTCTCATGTCATTATATGAAAATTTCATTTAGGTTTTCTCCTGTTTTTATCATACATTTTATGACCATCTTTTATTGCTAGAGCCATTTCCCATGCTTCTTTATCTCATTTATTTATATAATGATAAATGTTATTTACAATACATTTAATTCAGTTTTTTTCAGATATTTCCAATATTTTTTTATTAATCTTTTTTATGTCTTCATCTAAATTTTCGTCTTTTGCTACTATTTCTAGAAATACATTTTCTTTTCATATTTCATTTTGTATCATATTTATTATTTCCAAGATTTTATCTTCTGGCTCAGATCTTTTTATCATTTTTCATATCCAAGAAGATTTTCATCACATAAAAGCAATAATTCATTTATTATACTTTCATAGCATTTCTATGTCTAGTTTTGGTTTTCACAAAACACCTTCTTGATTAGCATGTGATACTATTTTCATTAAACTATTGTATCAATTTATATCTTTTGCCAAAAAACATATATTTCAAATATCCTCTACTTTGTTATATCAACTTATATCCAATACAAATCATAATTCTGTACCTATTATTGGATTAATATCATCATTTTTAGCAGCTTCATAAAAATCAATAGCACCATACATACCACCAAAATCTGTGATAGCAATATTTTTAAATCATAATTCTTTTGCTTTTGATATAATTTCTTTTGGTTTCCCAATAGCTTCTAAAAAAGAAAATGTACTATTTCCATGTAAATGTGTAAATTCCATATTATTTAAAATAATTTAATTAATAAACAAATTACTTATATTTTTTTAAAAAAATTATTCAATTGATTATTATGTTGAAAAAATATACCTATTATATATACCAATATATATAGTAAATTTTAATAATATAAAATACCAAAATAATGAAAAACATTTTAAGATATATATTTGCTTTCTTCATTTTGAATCTTGCATTTTGATTTATTTATGCTTCAGATCGAAATCTTCCTGGTATAGATATTATTTCTCGTGCAGAACGATGAGCGAATGAAACAATGAGATTGCAATCAGATCCTGTTTTTCAATGATTTTTGAAAAATAGAGAAAATTATAAACAGGAAATGGAAAAATTAAAAAATTCAGATTTTGATGCTTATTATAAAAAATATCAAGCTGATCAGGAAGCCTCATACAAATCTCAAATGGCAAATGATTATTTAAAACAACATTATTTTGGCGAAATAGATCTGGATTGGACAAATCGTAATTATAATTGAGATCAATTACGATGGCCAGAGTATCATAAAAAGAATAAAACAAAAATTATAGTACATCACACAGCTTCTGACAACACTTTTTTAAAAAACAAATCAGATGTTTTAGAATACCTTAGTTGAGTATATCGATATCATACATTTGAAAATTGACGATGAGATATTTGATACAACTTTATTATAGACCCATTTTGAAATATCTATGAAGGTAGAGCAGGAGGAGAGTGAGTAGTTTGAGCACATGCAAAGCGAAACAATACTCCCAGTATTGGTATTTCTTTAATATGAAATTTTGAAAATGTAAAACCCACAAAAGAAGCTATAAATGCTTTAGTAAAACTATCTGCAGCTATTGCAAAAAAATACAATATTAATCCTTATTCTAGAGCAGATTATCATAGAGATTCAAAAGATGCTCCATATATAGTTTCATCAGAAAATTATGTAATAGCTGGACATAGGGATGCTGGAATTACTGCATGTCCTGGTAAGTATTTGTATGATTTTTTGCCTTATGTTAGAGAGTGAGTAAAAAATTTATTAGAAGGTAAGACATTAGTTAGTGCTGATGGGTTAAAATCAGTTAAAGAATCTATAACTACAAATCAAAATAGTAAAAATTCACAAAAACAAAGAACCAGGTTAACATACAATTATTTTGAATCTATGCAAAATAAAATTGCTCCAGCTGTTAGATCCATTAAAAATCAATATTTAAATAAAAAAAATATATCAGTTTGAAATAAGAAACCTATACAGAAACTACAATGAGATATAAATAAAACACAAGCACAAATATATTTACAACAAGATATTAGTGTTTTACTATATGAATTAACTCAAGAGTATAATAGATATGATGTAAGTTGTGATGAGTGATGTATTTTTTTGTTTGATCAAAATAGAGTAGAATCAAATGAATGATATTTAGAAGTATCTTCAGATATATATTTAACTATTTGAGATAAACAATATACTACAGAAAGGTTGGTCGTTTATCCCAAAAATGGTATCATAAAAATAAATAATTATCAAAGAGAATCTTATACTGGCATACCACGGAATACTTTTCGTTGAAAATTGATCTTTAAAAAAGATTTTATAAAAGATTTAGATTGAGTTGAAAACAATAAATTTGTTGTGATCAATAAACTTCCTTTTTTTGAATACATGAAAGGTATAGCAGAAACAAATGATACAGAGTCTCAAACGAAAAATGAAATAATGTCTTTGATATCTAAATCTTATGCTTTATTTTATATGAGTCCACAAAACATACATCCTAATGTTCCATTACAATCAACTTATAATGCTGTAGATGACTCCAGAATATTTCAAAAGTATGTATGAGCATGATTAGAAAATACACTAACAAAACGATTTAGCGCATTAGAAAAAACTAAAGACAAATTGATTACATATGATAATTATGTTGTTGTTTTACCTTATTTTTCTTGTTCTGCTGGATTTACATATTCAGCAAATGAGAAATGGGGTTGGACTGATACTCCATATTTAAAATCCAGATTTGATATTGGAATTTGTTGAGATAAGGATTTTTCATGACATGGAGTTTGATTAAGTTGATTATGAGCAGAAAGACGAGCTAAATTTGGTCGATCTTATAAAGATATTCTAAATTATTATTATTCTGGAATTGAAATAATAAACATATAAGTTATTTTTGGGGATAAAGTAATTTATTTTGATATTTCATTAAGATAATATACCAGTTTTCAGTTTTTATCTCTGTTTAATTATTGTAGTATAATAAGATAAATCGTTTTATAAAATAGCAATAAAATGGAAGAAATACTAAAAAAGATATATCCTAAAACAAAAAATAAGGCTGTAGATGATATATTAAAAACATATGAAAAAAATTGATTTGTTGTTTCTAATTTTTTGTATTTTGCAATAATAAATGTGCAAAAACTATTTAAATTTAACAAACAATCCAATTGAAATTTCAAAAAAACAACAAGACAAAGAGAGTATAAAAAAGCAATAATAAAATGAGATTTTTTGTTTCCAGATGGTATAGCGTTGCAAATATTTTATAGACTTGCAAACAGTAGATTTGATTTAGAAACAAAAAGTTTATCTAATTTAAATGGCACCGATTTTTTACCATTTTTTTTGGATGAAATTAAAAAAAGATATGGTTCACAAAAGATTTGCATTTTTTTACATTGAGCCAAACCAGATATAATCCCATATACAAAAAAATATTTAGAATATAAGTGATTTAATGTAGTTTATACACAAGATTGATATTCTGAATTAGATTGGAGTAGCCTAAATAAAAAAAGAGAAGAATATCAAGATACTATAGATATACTATTGGTTGCAAGATCTACTCCAGACAACCCAATACAAGAGTTGTGGACGACAAAGAATCGGTCCAAGATAAGGGAAAACAAAGTTATTGTTTTTACGGTATGATGATTGTTCGATTTTTGGGCTGCAGAAGTTGTTTGAAAATGAAAGAAAAACTGAATTCAGAAAAGAGCTCCTAAATTAATAAGAAAAATAAAGTTAGAACGATTTTGGAGACTAATTACAGATCCCAAAAGGAATTTCAAAAAGGTAAAAAATAGTTTTGCTCTTTTCCCTTATGTTTTTAAGTATTTACTATTGAAAAAAGAATAAATTTTGATACTTATTAATACAATACATCACATTTTTTTAAATAATCATAATTCTTAAATATGCAAATTAGAGAAAAAAAACATAATTACTTAGCCAACAACCAGTCTTTTTCTTTTAAAGAAAAATTATCTAACTGAGTTCAAATAAATACTTACGTAGTTATGGAAACTGAAAAGTTTTTAGAATATCAAAAAGATCTTTTACAAGATTTTTTGGCTGATTTTGTAGATAAAGCAAACACAGAAATATATGATGAATGAGATTTAAAGGCAAATTTAGAAGAGTGATTACAAAATTTAAATGTTAAATTAAAGTTGTTTGCAGACAAAGTTTCAGATGTAGATCGCTTTCCTATAAAGTGATATATACAAATTTTGGCTGGTAATTTATTGATGGCATCAATGATATGAGATACATCAATAATGATATTTAGAGATAAAAAATTATATTATCAATTACATAACTGAATAACAAAAAAATCAAAAATAGATACCTTTTCTGATTTTGTAGAGTGAGATATAGAAAGTGGAGACGAAACTGTTTATGTTGGTACAAAAATTTCAGATGTAATAGATCAATCAGATATAAAAGAAATGGAGTGAATTTTATCTTGAGATGAATCATCTTTAGATTCATTTCTAGAACAAGCACTTACTACTAGAATAGACAAAGAAAAAATTGGAATCATGGCTACTTATTATATACATTGAAATATTCAAGAACCCAAAATATTAACGAAAAACAACAATAAATGACTCAAAACAAAATGAAAAGCTCGAACCAAAAAAGTTTTGGCAAATAAATATTATGTTACTATAGCTATTTTAAGTATAGTTATATTATTTATGTTGTATAATGTTCTTTGACAACTATTAAATACCTCAAATCAAAGTGTCTTTACCACAGCATCTGGTACTGTAGTAGATATTACTATAGAAGATATCAAAAAAGATATATATATGTTTCAACAAATGGATCCAACATCTGATCAAAAATGAGTAAAATACAATGAAATAGTTGAAAAGTTAACAATTTTAGAAGATAAATGAAGATGGTTAGAAGATGTCGAAAGTTTAAAGTGAATAATTCAAAATGATTATTACAAATGATTTAATATAATTAGATTAGAAAATTTGTCTCAACTTGATGATCCAGCAACATGAATAAAAACCAGGTATCTTTCATTAAACAACACTGAAAAAGATAAAATTTGAGAAGTACTGACTATCTCTTACAAAAGATGAATAAATATATGATGAACAGAGTGATCTCTTATTGGTGCTGTAAATGATTGAGCTAGATGAGCTTTGATAGAGTACGGTATAGATGATACAATAAAATGATGTTCTGAAAACTTATTGAGAGATTGACTTTATTGTTATACTGAAGATGGTCGCATTTTTTCTGTCACAAAATCTGGTATTGAACCAGTAATTACTTCAGATTCTGGATGATTTCCAGATACGGTTTGAGGTGTGGGTGTATATGGTAAAGCTAATTTATATGTATTTCAACCAAATTTAAGTAGTTCTTTAAGTGGTGTTTTTGTAACAAGGTATAGAAATACAGTATGATCACAAACATCTTACCAAGAATGACAAAATTATTCTTTAACACCATGATATGATAGTTGATTCAATTTAGATTTAGCAAATTTTTCTAGTTTTGCTATAGATTCTACATTTCTTACTTGGGATAAATGAACTCTATATCAATTACGAAGACCTGGTTATTGATTATCGTTAGATATACGCAAAATTAATTTGATGTGATGAGATCAAATAACAAATAAATATTCTGATGATGTTAAAGTAATATCACATCTTAATTCTAAATATGTATATTTGTTTGATAGAAAAACAAAAAATTTTGCTGCTTATACATCTAAACCATTAAAAACTAATGACCAATACAATACACAATATGATTTATATTATTTGTTTAGTTTTAAATTTGACTTAAGTGAAGAAGAGGTGCTTGATATAGCTATACCAGAAAGTACATGAAATAGACCAGAAATGTATATATTGACAAATCAATGAGTAAACAAAGTTAATTTATATGAATATATAGATAGCTTAGTAAATGATGAAGCCCTTAAAGCAGTTGGTGGATCTAATTTAGAGTAACGATCTAATTAAAAAAATATAAAGCTTCAAATTAAGTTTTGAGGCTTTTTTAATTGAAAAGAATTTTTAAATTAATATACATTTGTTAATTGTAAATTTTACATTGTTAATTGAATAAAGTGGATTCAAAAACTTTAAGAAAAAAACGAGAAGATTTTCGATTAAAAAATGATCACAAACATTTACCAGAAGTATCACTGGTTGCGGCCAAAGAAAGTACAGCGATGTTCAATGTTGCGGGTATGCAACAATTGGTACCATATCTAGCAGGTAAAACTCACCCGATAGGAAATAGACTTTTTAATATACAAAAATGTATTAGAACTGTTGATATAGATGAAGTAGGAGATAACTCACATCTTACGTTTTTTGAAATGATGGGAAATCGATCATTATGAGATTATTTCAAAAAAGAATCTGTAAAATATTCATACGATTTTTTAGTCAACGAATTATGATTTAATCCAAAGAAATTAGCAGTTACAGTTTTTGAATGAAACAAAGACGCTCCTAGAGATGAAGAAACAGCCAATTATCGAAAAGAAGTTTGAATATCTGAAGATAAAATTTCTTTTATGTGAGTAAAAGATAATCGACGAAGTCCTGGTCTAGTTTGACCTTGTGGTCCAGATACAGAAATTTTTTATCGAACAGGGGAGTGATTCCCTTCCAAAGAAGACAATATAAAAGCATGAGAAGAAAACCGAATGGAAATACGAAACAACGTGTTTATGGAATACTATTGCGATGAATCTTGAAAACTTACAAAATTAAAAAATCAAAATGTAGACACTTGAATGTGATTTGAAAGAATGTGTATGGTTTTGCAAAATAAAGAAACCGTTTTTCAAACCGATCTATTTCAGCCAACAATTGATTTACTAGAGAAATATGTTGGTTTAAAATATGAAGACAACAAGAGAAGATTTAGAATCGTGGTAGACCATTTAAGAACAGCTATCATGCTATTAAATGATGGGGTTATACAATCAAATGTGGGAAGTGGTTATGTACTGAGGATGATAGTTAGAAGAATGTATTACAATCTAATATTGTTGAAAGATATTAATATTGAAGATTTTGGAAATTTAGCAAAAGAAGCAATAAATTACTTTGATCATATTCGTAAACTGAATACATGATTGGTTATAAAATCATTGTTAGATGAGGTAAACTTATTCAAAAAGACTATATCAAAATGAATGAAAGAACTGGAATCTAGATTACCGAATAATAAAGGCGATATTTTATCATGAAAAGATATATTCTTTTTGTATGATACTTGTTGATTTCCTATAGAATTAACAAAAGAGATAGCTGAAGAAAAGTGATTTAAGATAGATGAGAAATGATTTAAAAAAGAGTTAGAAAATCAAAAGGAAAGATCTCGTAATTCTGCCAAATTCCAAAAAGATATAGATCGATCAAAATACCTAGAATGAATGCCTCAAACAGAATTCATCTGATACGACCTTAATCGTTATGAAAATTCTCTGTCATCTTGAGCGAAGTCAAAAGATCTAGAATTTTCAGATATTAAGCTACTAAAAGATTTTGAAGCCAACTGACAAAGAGTTCTTATATTCAACAAAACTCCATTCTATGCAGAATCAGGATGACAAAAGGGGGATTCATGAGAAATAGAATTACCTAGTTGAGAGTTATTACATATCAAGGATGTTCAGAAATATGAATGAGTATTTCTACATTTGGTGAAATAAATATATTAATATAAAAAATAAATAGCGGATTGATTCCGCTATTTTTATTCTATCTAAAGATTTTTTGATTATTCTCCTTCAACCAAATTCATTTTTGGGAAATAACTATATACTATATTATAGAAAGAACCAACTACTTTATCTAGTCATTTTTCTTGATCCAACATTTTTTCTGTTAAGATTCATTCATACTTAAATATTTCACGTTCTACTTTTTTCCCTAGTTCCTGAAACTCTTTTGTTTGTGCAAAGTTTTCATTGCAGTTCATATCTCTAAACTTCCAAAAATCATCTTCATTCACCTCAAAATATCTTCTAAACAACTCTCATCCTTTTGTTTTATAAGATTTTATTTTTTCTACAATACATTCATCTATTATTTTTTCTATAATTATTTTTTTTTCTTTTTCCAAATTTTTAAATATTGATCAAAAAGTTTCATGAGATTCCAAATCTACTAAAAATGGAAAATATCATTTTAAATCCAAAAAATTGTTTATTATATTACAAACTTGTTCTTTTTCTTGTTCGTTCATTTATTACAATTTTATTTTATAAAGTTTTTACAATTATTTTAAATTGTTAATTTGTAATTTCAACCAATTACTCTGTCATTCCGAACGTAGCTGAGTAATCCCTTTATATATATACAAAGAGATTCATTCACAAGTCTGCCTTTATCGGCAGACAGGCCTGTCCGTCCGGCGGCTGCAATGACACTATATGATTAGATAATTTCAACTCCATTTACAAAATATCCTCAATTAAAGTCATCTTTTTTAATTTTTCACACAATATCAATCTTTTCTTTTTTATCAATAGTTTTTATCATATCTCATTTTCACCAAAAAAGAAAGTTTATTTTTTTGTCTCCAAACATTCAACTTATTTTCATATGACCATTTCCATTTTTTCAAACTTTTCCAACCTTGTTTACCAAAATATTTTTGAATAAAAAATTTGGCTCTTTATTTCATTCCCCAAAAGGTCATAAATCTTGTAAATCTTTTATTAAGTCATAATTTCGTTCATCATGATTTATATAGGTATCTACAGATATTGTTTTTATTAAGTCATTATCTGAAATCTTTTCATTTGAATATTTCATCAGTTTTTCTTTTAACTCTTTTAAATTTTCTATTTTTACTGTCAATCATCAAGCGTGTTTATGTCCTCCCGATCTTTCCAAAATATTGGAGTTTTTTTGTATCATTTCTATTATATCAAAATATTCAGGTCATCTAAGACTCGCTACTGCCAATCATTTTTCTTTATTTATTTTAAATATAACGCTTGGTTTGTTATATTTTTCGGTAATTCTTCAAGATACAATTCCAACTATTCATTCATGAAAATTTTCATTTTCAGCTATTAAAATTTTGTCTTCTAAGTTTAGGTTCTCTTCTGCTATTTTAAAAGCTTCTTCTTGTAATTTTTTTCTTTCTGTATTTATCTTGTCTATTTTTTGTAAGTATTCTAGTTGTTTTTCTCATGTAAATAATAATGTACTTAAGCTATTATATGGTGTATCTATTCTTCATCCAGCATTTATTCTTGGTCATATTACAAATCATATATGAAAGGTATCTACTTCTTTTAAGTTTAAATATTTTAAAAATCACTGTAAAGATTCAGAAATTAGATGACGATTATTATTTATCAAATCTAATCATTTTTTTACTAGTAATCTATTTTCTCATGTTAAAGGAACTATATCAGCAACAGTTCATATTGCAACTATAGGAAGAAAATAGTTAAAGATTTCATTTTTTATATTACCATTTTTTTCTAGTGTATTTGCCCCATTAAAACCTTTTATTTGATCCAACAATGCACATATTAATTTAAAGGCAACTCATACACCTGCTAAGTATTTAAAATCATAGTTTTTTGATATTACTGGATTTATAACTGCTATAGCATCTGGTATTTGTTCTCAATTTTTGTGATGGTCTGTTATTATTAAATCTATTCAAATTTCTTTTGCATATTCAGCTTCTAATATACTAGTAATCCCATTATCTACCGTAATTATCAAATCAATTCATTTTTTTTTCATTTGATCCAAATGTTTATTTTTTAATCCGTATCAATCTTCAATTCTATCAGGATACATTATACTGATGTTTTTGTATTTCAAATATTTTGCAAAAAATTTAAATAATATAAAACTTGAAGTAACTCCGTCAGCATCATAATCTCCAAATATCATAATTTTTTCATTTTTTTCTATAGCTTCCATTATTCTACTTATAGCTTTTTGCATATCATTCAATTTTAAAGGATCTAGTCGATAATCTTTTATTTTTGGATTTAAAAAATCATCTATATTATCGTTAATACCTCTAATTTTAAAAATTCTTTCTATTAAATTTAATCCTTCATCTTTACACAATATTTTATATTTCATATGTTATATACAAAGCTCTAGTAAAATTTAAACAATAAGTAGGGTACGGTTTTAAACCGTACCTTACAAACAACAAGTTTATGTTATGTAAGTTTTATAATTCATAAAAGTCATCATCTCTTTTTTCTTTTTTCATTTCATCAAATATTATTTTTTCTTCTTCACTTAACTTATCATATTCCAAAAATCATAATTCAATCAAATCATCTCTAAGATTTCATCATTCTTCTAATTCTTTAATTTCTTTTCATGATTTTTTTATTTTTTCCAATTCTTTTTCGTCTATTATTTTAAAATCTGATTCTCAGATTATTTTTCATTCTTCAGTCATTTTCAATTAATATATACATATTAAATATTTTTTTCCGTCATTGCGAGTTTACGAAGCAATCCATTACACATAGAGCATTACCAAATACTGGATTGCTTCGCGGGCTTGCAATGACAATTTTGTTTACTTAATAATTTTATCAATTAAACCATATTTTAAAGCCTCTTCTGGTGTCATCCAATTGTTTCTTTCCATATCTTTTTCTACCTGTTCAGCCTTTTGTCATGTATGTGAAGACATCAAATTTATAAACATCTTTTTTACTTTCATCATTTCTGCTGCCTCAATTTGGATATCTGTAGCTTGTCCAGTAATTCATCCACCACTAATTAATGGTTGGTGAATCATTATCTTGCTATGTGGCAACGCATATCTTTTTCATTTTGTACCTCATGCCAAAAATATTGATCCCATAGATGCAGCCAATCCAGTAGCGATAGTTACCACATCACATTTGATGTATTGTATGGTATCATAAATAGCCATACCACTATAAACTTCTCATCCAGGAGAATTTATGTACATTACAATATCTTTGTCAGGATCTTTTTTTTCTAAATACAACAATTGAGCTACTACAGTATTTACAAGAGAAGCACTAACAGCATCTCATACAAATATAATTCTATCTTCTAACAATCTAGAATAAATATCATAAGCTCTTTCTCATGATTTATTTTTTTCGATTACACTAGGTACTAAAGTCATCTAATTATTTTATAAACTAAAAATTGAAGAAAATAAATTCTACACAAGGTAGATATTTAATTTAAGATAATATTTTTTGTGTTAAAATCAACTTGAAATTTATACTTATAATGATAAAAAAATCAAAGTATAAGCGACGTTTTTACGTTTTGATAAAATATGAACAAAAAAGCATTTACATTATTTGAAATAGTATTAGCATTAATAATTTTCTCTATGTTGATAGGGATTATTTTTACTACATACATAAATATCAAAAAATCTGAATGAGATATTTGAAACCAACAATTAGTTACAAAAGAAGCAAACGATTTTTTGGAAAGATTGGATGATTTATCTTTGGATTATACCATAGATTATGAAGAATATTTCAATAGAACTATGCTATGATGCAATACTTGAGATGATTTATTTCAGCGAAATATCTCTGGCTCTTGTGAAATATTTACAGATTATTGAAATACTAGCGATTTGTGATGACTATATTATTGCCAAAACACATGATATGATAGTAAGTCTTGATATTATTATCGTGAATTTATATATTGAGTACTTCCAATTCTTGCTTGATTTTATAGTTGACCTATGTGACTAGACTTTAAGAATCATTTAGGCTGTACACAGACATGAAGACAACATTTTGGAGAATATAAGCGACAGTTTCGAAATATAGAAGATTGATACTTAAATAACTGAAATGATGAGTTCATTTGAGAATGACCTGTAGCGATATCCAATAATACTTGAGTACAAGAATTGTATCTTATCAACAATGATTGAGATCATAGAGTTTATTTTAGAAGAAAATATGTTACATGAGTTGATTTAAATTGAGATTGATTACTTACATGAAAAAATGAAAGTTTGTATACAATACAGACACTAAAGCTCAAGTGATTTGATGCTGGTACATGACACAATTTTGACACATGATATTGGTGAGTATATGACTGATTTATAGATACACGAGCATGTGATGCAGAAGCTGGGTTTGTTTGTAGTGGAGCCTCAGTCTTAAATGATTGAGGGTTGGAATATAATTTACCAGCAGATATAGATGATGGTCGAGTAGATATTACAGATTCTAGAGTGACTGTTTCAGATTGGAATTTTGAATTATATCCAGCAAAAGATCCATATTTAGCTCAAAACGATTATGAATATCTTTTTGATCCTTATGCCATTATTAGCTTAACAACTAACATATATTGAGAATTATCTAGTGAAGATATTACGTTGCAAACATCAATATCTTTTAAAAACTCTTATCATAATTTTGAAATAAAAGAGTTGACTTGATTTCTACCATAAACTAATTGAAATAAAATAGACAATGAGTATTATAAAACATATATTTAATATATTAAAAATATATAATGACACAAAACAATCAATTATCTGAAAGAGATGTTAGAATCCAAAAAATGGAAAAAATTGAAAAGATGTGAATTAAATCTTACGCTCAAAGTTTTGATAAACAAGATTTAGTTTCTGATATAATCAAAAATTATTGAGATAAACAACACAGAGATATAAATGATATTATAGAGAATCCAGAAATTCAAGTAAAAACAGCTGGTAGAGTAATGTTATATAGATCTCACGGTAAGTTAGCTTTTGCTAAACTATTAGATTCTACAGCACAAATACAATTAATGTTTCATAGAGAAAGCTGTAAGATAGATGTTTCTACTTCTCAAAACGATCCAGAACCTGTAGAAACCATCCCCCTTATAAAGGGGGACAAAGGGGGTTTAGATTCTTTAGAAAACAAAAATACCAATCCCCTAAATCCCTCTCACGAAGGGGGACAAAATATAGAAATGACTGCATACAAATTTATGGAAAAAATGGTAGATGTGTGAGATTTTATTTGAGTCAGGTGAGAAGTTTTTACAACCCACAAAGGTGAATTGACAATATTTGTTTCAGAGTTTAAATTCCTATCAAAAGCCATTAGACCTTTACCAGAAAAATTTCATGGACTAACAGATCAAGAAGAATTGTATAGAAAAAGATACTTAGATATGACTATGAATCCAGAAACATACAAAAGATTTATGTTTAAATCAGAATTCTACAAAACTTTGAGAGATTTTTATCATCAGGAATGATTTACAGAAATCACAACTCCAATACTTGGTAATGCTGCATCTTGAGCTGCTGCAAAACCATTTATCACACATCATAATGATTTTGATACAGAATTTTATCTTAGAATTGCATTCGAAACCGCATTAAAAAAAGCTACAGTAGGTAGAATGGAAAAGGTTTTTGAAATATGAAAAGATTTTAGAAACGAATGATCAGATCCATCTCATTTACAAGAATTTACACAAGTAGAACATTATGCAGTATATTGGAATTATGAAGACAATATGAGATTTACTGAAAAAATGTTTGATTATGTTTTTGACAAAATGTGATTGGATAAAAAAATAAATGTAAAAGATAAGGATTGAAATGTTAAACAAGTAGATTTTTCTACACCATGGGAAAGAATCGATTACACAAAATGAGTAAATGAATCTAGTGGTATAGATATTACTAAATATTGAGTAGATGATGCTGATAAGTTAAGAGCAGATATCAAATCCAAATGAATAGAATTTGAAAGAATGGATGAAATGTGAACTACAACACTAATTGATTATCTTTACAAAAAAGTACTTAGACCAAAAATATTATGACCTGCATTTATCTACAATTATCCAGTAATTATGCAACCTCTAGCTAGAGTTTCTGATGAAGATAGCGGAGTAGTAGAGCAGTTTCAATTACTAGTAAATGGACGAGAAATATGTAAAGCATATTCAGAGCTTGTAGATCCAATATTTCAACAAGCAAACTTTGATAAACAGAAAGAAGCTGCGGCAGCAGGAGATGAAGAAGCTACAGCAGAAGATAAAGATTTTGTTAATGCTATGGAATATGGTATGCCACCTCAATCAGGATTTGGTATGGGACTTGAAAGAATATTAGCTATTCTTACAGAACAAGATAATTTAAGAGACGTAGTGATGTTCCCAATCATGAAACCAGAAAGCAATTTAGATGAAACAAAAGAAGATGGAGAATAAAGAAAAAGATATTATTTTAAATGAAATCAATGAATCAGCAGAAAAATGAAAAATTGAAACAAAAATAGCAGAAGATCTTTTTGATAATATTTATAATATTAAAAAAGATTCATTTAAAATTAAAAATTATACTGATTCTATATATTTAATCACAGTTTCTGATGTAGAAAAATATAAAAAATATCCATGATTATATAATAATATGAATAGAGTAGAACAAATGAAAACAGTTCAACAAGAGGCATTAGAATTATTTACCAGAAAAAATATTGATTACGGAGATGCA
>CAZCTB010000005.1:0-9025 GCA_964501605.1 uncultured Candidatus Peribacteria bacterium | reverse complement strand
ATAAATGTCATTTTCTTTTTAGAAGAATATAAATATTCTTCTATTATACTGACATTTTAACTTTTGGCTATTACTGTCAATTTAACTTTGGTGTAACAGAATATATTATTTTCACTTGCAAAATATTATATAATCTTTAAATATGTGCTTGGAAGATTTTTTTTTATAGGATAAAAACAAAATATAATGATGAAATTTATTTATGACAGTTTAGATACTGTTAAAGCATTGAAACATCCAACAAAAAAACAGTATATTAATTTGACTATAGCTATATTTGTTTTAGTTATATTATCAGGATTGTATTTTATATTTGCAGATTCTCTTTTTACTGCTATATACAATATATTTTATTCTATTGCTAGTTAATAATTACTAGTTTATAAAAACATAAGTTTTAATATTAAAACAAAAAAAATGTCACAAGATCCTAGTATTGTTGAAATTAGGAAACAAATACACGACAAAAATCTTAGACGATATGTTTTGAGTGTAGTTTCTGGTCAAGAGCAAATGGTAATAGAAAATATGAAAGAAAGAGTACAAAAACAATGACTTTCTGAAGATGTAGTAGATTATTTATCTCCTGTTGTTAATGAGTATTCTTTGAAAAAAGGAGAAAAGGTTGTTAAGCAGAAAAAATTATATCCATGATATGTTTTTATCAAGTCTAGAATGAATGATAAAATATGGTATATAATTAGAAACACACCTTGAGTAAGACTTATTGTTTGAGCAGAAACTCGTCCAGTTCCTTTGACAGACAAAGAATATCAAGATATTATAGATCATGTAGAAAAATCTCAAGAAAGATCAGAATTACAAATTCCTTACAAAGAGTGAGATGTGGTTATGCTTAAAACATGAGATTTTAAATGAATGAAATGAAAAATAAAAAATGTTGATACTGACAAATGAACTGTTATAGTAAATATTGAAATGCTTGGTAGGTTGACACCTGTAGTTATTGATGCAGATAAAATAGAGTTAATGAGTTAGGTTGTTTTATTTGATTTAAACTTTTGTTAGTTAATTTGAATATTTTAACTTAATATAGACTTTTTATAAGTCAACAAAACAAAAATGTACCAAAAAAATTATAGTGAATATCAAAATATAAAACGGTCTGTAATAGTCTTGTCTTTGTCGTTAGTTTTGGTATATATTGTATTGTATTATGCCAAATGAGATCTTTGGGAAAACAATATTGAAACAAATAATATTGTATATACTTGAGATGTTTCGATATCAGAATTGGAATCTAATAATTGAAATGATCAATATTTATCTTGAGATGGTAATTTATCTTGAGACGATAAACAAAATAATGATTTTGATATAATAGAACCAAATAAATTGACTTGAGATTTAGAATTTGATTCTAGTGATGATATATTAGAAGAAGTTGAAAATGAAGATGACGAAAATGTTTCTTTTTTGTTGTCTGGTACGAAAACTTATTATTGAGAGTTGGACTTTGTGGAAAAATTATGAATATCATATGATTATGCTCTCAAAGATGATAAAAATATATATTATTTGAATATGTGAAATTATGATTATGATTTCTCAGATATTGTAAGAAAATTATGATGAAGTTTGTATGTAATGAATACTGAACAAGAGATTATAGCAAATAGTATGTTTGGAGAAAAGGTTACTTACATAAATATACCTGAATATAAAAACAATAAAGTATTGTTGTTGTTGACGCTAGATAGTCAATCATGGTTGTTAGCTATTGACTACTCTATTTATCATCAGGTAAAACCTTATTTAAAAAATTTATTTATTGATTAAGAAAAATGGCTGGAAAAGTACAAAATGTATTGAATTTAGAAATCGTAGCTGGTAAAGCTCAACCTGCACCTCCGCTATGACCTATGTTGTGAGCAAATGGAGTTAATATTGGACAATTTACAAAAGAATTTAATGACAAAACTCAAGAATTTATGCAAAAATTTGGTGGTTTTGATGTAAAAATTAAGTGTAAATTAACTATTTTTGCTGATAGAACGTTTAAAATGGATATATGATATCCAGTAACTTCTAATTTAATATTATGGAAGTTAAAACAAAAAAAAGGTTCTTGAGTACCAAATAAAGAAAAAATTGATGGTAAGTTAACAAGAGCTGATATGGAAGAAATCTATGAAATTAAAAAATGAGATTTAAATGCTGTAGATTTTGAATGAGCTATAAAAATCATTTCAGGTACAGCTAAAAATATGTGAGTTGAAGTAGCGGTTTAATTGTTAATTGTAAATTGTGAGTTGTTAATTGTTTGTTTGTGGGAGGTTTATAAGCCGTTAAAACCACTTTTATTATTAAATTATTATTAAAATGCCTAAACATGGAAAAAAGTATCTTGAGTCTGTTGCGATGATAGATAAAACAAAAAATTATTGAATATTAGAAGCTGTAGAGTTAGTTAAAAAAACATCTAATGTAAAGTTTGATGCTACTGTAGAGTTGTCTATAAAAACAAATGCTAATCCAAAGTACAATGATCAGATGATTAGAAACACAATCATCTTGCCAAATGGTACTGGTAAAACAAAAAAAGTTGCTGTATTTGTAAATGAAGAAAAAATGGATGAAGCTAAAAAATCATGAGCTGATATTTTTGGTTCTTGAGATTTAATGAACGATATAAAATGAGGTAATGTAGATTTTGATATTTTGCTTACGACTCCAGATAGTATTAGAGATTTAGCTTCTATAGCCAAAATTCTTTGACCTAAAGGTTTGATGCCTAGTCCAAAAGCTGGTACAGTAGTTACTGATTTAAAACAATCTGTAGAAGAGTTTAAAAAGTGAAAAATAGAATATAAGTTGGATAAGGCTGGTAATATACATATTCCAGTTGGGAAAACTTCATTTGATGATAAAAAATTAGTAGAAAATATAGAAACATTTTTATCTAATCTTAGTGACAATAAACCTAGTGGAATTAAAGGTAAATTAGTTAAAAAGGTTGTACTTTCTTCATCTATGTGACCTGGTATTGTATTAGATTATATAAGTAAATAAATAAAAAAAATATATAAAAAACACGATTTGTAGGTTAAAATTCAATATCGTGTTTTTTAATTTTATTTTAAAGTTTCTTTTCTAGTTGATGTAATCTATGGTATCATAGTACAATAGCCAAAAGACTAAAAATAAGGTAAACTATAAGTGTTTTTGGTATAACGTTGCATAATCAAGTATCTATTCATAAGCTTAGTAAATGATTTGATAATATGGTAAATGTAATACATGTAAGTATAAATCAAACAATATATCATACCGTCATAATCATTAATAATGTTAGTATAAATCATCAATTAGTATCTTTTTTTGTTGCTCATAATAGTTTTTTTGTTTGCAGTTCTTTATAAAAATCATAGAAAAATGATTTTAGTAAGTGTTGAGTAAAGGTTAATATTATTATACCAATAATTATTAGTATAAAATATGTAGATATTTTTATTACATTTGCAATTTTTAGAACTCTTAATGATCTATTTTCTTGCTGTTGTAACGTTGCTCATTCATCAATATCTTTTATATTTAGTATAATATCTTTGTTATTTACAATAATATCTTTCATATCATTGTATTCTTTATTGCTACTAAACATGACGTATAGAGTAGATGGTAATGGATTGTTAATACCAAATTTTTCAAAATTATTTGTTATTTCTGGTATTTTATTTTCTAAGAAGTTAAATGCCTCATCTTTTGAAGCAAAATTAGATTCAATTCATTTGTTTTTAAGTTGATCTTTTATATCTATAACCCTCTTATAGACATCTTCATTTTGTGAATCATCGATATAGAAATATATTCACACTTTATCTGTAATAACCTTGTTTATATCATCAATTTTTTCATTTAAACCAAAGAATATATTGAATAAATAAAATAAAAATCACATAACTATTGATATTCAAACTAATTTACCAATATTTCATCTTATTATTCTTTTAATGTCTCGTGATAATAAAGTCATTTTTTATTTTTTTATTTAAAAATTAGTTGTGTTTTGACAAACTCTTCAAAAAGACTTATTTTGTTGTCATAATGTTCTATATCTTTGTCTACAGTTATAAGTTCTTTATGATTTTTATAATAATATCTAATCATATTTCTAGCTTTTTCATATTTATGTTCTAATATGTATATTTCTATAAGATTAAATATAACCTCAGCATCTTTACTATTTAGACTAAATGAATCTTTTAATAGATTAATTCATTTTTCTCTATTACCATACCAATATTCACATAATCAATAACATCTCACTATTTCATGATTTTCTGCATTTGTAAGTACCAAAGCTTCTTGTAGATATCATTTTGCATTTTTTCGATGGTTTTTTTCCATTTCTAATATTCATTTTATATATAATCAAAGGGGATCTTCGTTGTTCTTTTTTGAATTTAAAAAATCTATTGCTTTTGTTGCCTTTGCTATTTCTCATTGTCTATATTGTATATCAGCAACTTGTAATAAAGCATCCTCATTATTTGGATTTTTGCTTAAAATTGAGTTGATGATTTTTATAGCTTCATCAAACTTTTCAATTTTTTTAAGTTCTTCTACCTCTTCTATTAGAGAGTTTGGTATATAATCTGTCATAATAAATGTTTTTTATAAAATCTTTTTGTATTTATATTTTATATAATCTATGTTTTAAATACAAATTTTTATAATTAAGTTTGTTTTTTATACTTTACTTTATAAATAAAATACAAAAAAGATGCTTTTATTAGACTTTATATGTTTTTAAAATAAAAAATATTTTAATTTTTTATTCACAAATTAACTTGTATATCTTGTTTAAAGTTTCACCTTTGTATATTTAGTATTATATTTTTATTTATTTTATATGTGTATAGTTTATATAAAAAATTTTCATAAGTTATTGGATTATTATTTATACTATATATTATATCTCATTTTTCTAATCAAGATATTTTTGCTGGTGAATTTTCTTCTATATTTTCTACAATAATACCATTTTCATGTTTTTTATAATTTATTCATATATAGGGTCTTATGATTTTTCCGCTTTCTTTGATACTGTATATTGTTTGATTAATAAATTCTTGGTTTAATGGTAAAGAATAGGAAGCTCAATATTCGACATTATCTATCGCTGTATTTATTCATATTATCTCTCAATTTAAATTGATTAGTGGTCATCCACTAAATCATGGTTCAATAGCAGTACTGCTTTGTATAAGTCAAACATAAATGTTGTTTTTTTCTGTTTTAAATTTTTGTTTTTTAGAATTAATAATTCACATTTTAACTATAGTTTCTTTATTATCAGGATCTTTTTTTAATGCAAAAACAATATCTCAGATATTTATATTATTCTGAATATTTATTATTTTTGCAGGTACTAATTCATTTTTAATAGAAATTTTTACTATTGCTATATCTAATCACTCATCATATCGTATTTTATCTATTTCAATTTCTTTATCTTCTGTCTTTGCATAATATGTTGAGTTTTTATTTTCTACGACATGTTTGTTGGTTATAATATATCAGTTATTACTTATTATTATACCATTTCATTGTAATGATTTGTTTGTTTTTATTGTTGTTGTTTGTTCATTTTGTCATTCTTGAAATAATTCAATATTTTTTTCTTCATATATTCAAACAATACTATTCTTTTGTTTTTCTAAGTTTTCAGATATACTTTTTTGAAATAAACTTAAATCGAAATTTTTATCTTTTGGTGTTATATCCACTAAATCTTCTCAAGATATTAGTTGTAAATTGTGTTTTAGTTTTTCTGTTTTAAACATCAAAAATATTAACAAAATCACTATAATACACAATATTATGTAATTTATGATTTTTGCAATTTTGTTTTTTTTCATATATGTTTTTAAGCTTTAAAATTATTTATCATTTTTTTCTTTATTTTCAAAAAGACTATTTTTTTGTGTTTCAGCTTCTTTTTCTGCTTTTTCTCTAGCTTTTCTTTCTTCTTTTCATTTTAGATTTTCTTCTTTTTCTTCCCAAGGCCTATAAATTAACTCTATATCTTTTTTTACAATTTCTTTAAGTGGTGAATCAGGCATATCTAATTTAATATCATTTGAATGTAATGATTTTAGATTTCAATCTGTATGTCTTATGATTATTCATCATTCTTCTATACTTATTCATCATTCTAGCTTACAGTTTCAAGTTGCTCGTACATCTCATTTTCTAGCTCTTTTTCGTATTCTTAAATCTTCTAAATTTAATAATTTTGCATCTTTTTTGTTGTGTATCAATAAGAATGGTTCTTCTTTATGTAAAAACATATTTGATACCTTATCTCAATCTTGTAAGCTAATAGCTTTTACTCATCAAGCAGTTTTTCACATTGGTCTAACGTCTGCTGCTGGGAAAAGTAATCACTGTCATTTTTCTGTAACTACTGCTATGTTATCTCAATCAGATACTGCCATTACAGATGCTATTCTTTCTTTTGGTCATAATTTCATCACCACTGTTGGAAATTTTTTGAATTTTAATATTAATTCTTTTTTCATCTTTTTTATGTTATTTTCTTTTGTGAGGAAAAGAAGATGTTTATAATCATAATGTAGTGTGTTGGCAAATATTATTTTTCATTTTAATCAGTATTGTTCTTTTAAATCTATAGCATTTTTTGACATAGTAAAAGATCACAAGTCTTTTAGTCTTTCTACTACTAATTCTCCAATATCTGTGATTACGATTAATTTATCCTGATTGTGAGTATATATTAAATCTAATGTTTCTTCTGGTATATTAATTATTCTTGATTGATATAAGACCCTTATTTTATAATCGTTACCTATTCGTAATATTACATCTTCTTTTATTTTATCAGCTGCTTCTCTGTAAGCCTTCAAACTATTACCTATATTATAGACACTAAGATCGTTTGATACATCTGTTTTTCTTTCGTCTCAATATTTATCTTTCATATAAACTAATTCATCTTTAACTACTCCATCTAATTTTTCTGCATCATTTATTATTCAATTTAAATATTCTATCAATTTCTTTTTTTCTTCAATTTCTTCACTAATTTTTTTGATTTCTAATCAAACTAACGATTGTAACCTCATTAATAAGATATACTCAGCTTGTGGTTCTGAAAATTCAAATTTTTCTATTAAATTATTTTTTGCATCTTGTTTTGTTTCTGATTTTTTTATAGTTTCTATTACTTCGTCTATTATATCAACAGCTTTTTTTAATCATTCTAATATATGTAGTCTATCTTGAGCTTTGTTTAATTGATATACAGATCTACGGTAAACCACTTTTCTTCTAAAAACTACAAATTCCATTAATAGATCTTTTATATTTAATGTTCTAGGTTGTAATCAGTTTTCTACTAGAGAAACATTATTTATGTTAAAATTACATTGTAAATCTGTGGTTTTATAAAGTTGCATTAAAATTTTGTCTGGATCTACTCATTTTTTTAGTTGAATAACTATTTTAATTTTATTTTTGTTTGATTCATCTCTAATGTCTGTAATTCATTCAATTCTTTTATCAACAACTAATTCTCATATTTTTGCTACAAGTGTTGATTTGTTTACCATATATGGTATTTCTGTTATTATTATATTTTTTCATGATTTTATTTCTTCTATTATATTTTTTCATCTACAAGCTATTCAACCTCTACCTTTTTCATAAACTTCTCTAATTCTATTAGAATCAAAGATTATACCTCATGTAGGGAAATCTGGTCATTTTATAATGTTCATTATTTCATTTATAGATACCTCATATTTTGCATCAATCATTTTTGGAGTACCATCTTCATTTGTTATTTTTTCAGTTTTTTTTATTACTTCTTCTCATTCTGTAGTTGCAGGTACTATAATTTCTTTTGTATCTTGAACTTGTATAGCTTTACCTTCTTTTTCTATTAATAATAAAGATGCATCAATAATTTCAGTTAAGTTGTGTGGTGCCATATTTGTAGCCATACCTACAGCAATACCCATTGTACCATTACATAGGTGATTTGGAAATTTTGTAGGAAGCATAACAGGTTCTTTTAAAGAACCATCAAAATTATCTCTCCAATTTACAGTATCTTGCTCTATGTCTGCCGTCATTTCTTCAGCTAATTTTGTTAGTCTAGCTTCTGTATACCTCATAGCAGCAGCTCAATCTCAATCTATACTACCAAAGTTTCATTGTCAGTCTACTAATGGATATCTCATAGATCGTGGTTGTGCCAAACGGACCATAGCTTCATATATAGAACTATCTCCATGTGGATGATATTTTCACATTACATCTCAAACGATTCTAGCTGATTTTTTATGTTTTCAGTTGTAAAACATTTTCATGTCATACATACCATACAGTATTCTTCTAATTACTGGTTTACAACCATCTCTAGTATCTGGCAATGCACGTGATACTATTACTGACATAGCATAATCTATATAAGATTGTGTTAGATCTTTTTCTAGTGGATATGGTATAGTTTTACCTCAAAAAATAGTGTTATTTTCAGCTTCTGACATCAAATATTTAATAAAAATAAAAAAACAAAATGCGGTCCTGCAATTTATAATTATGTATATTAATTTGTCGCTTGATTTCAATAATTTTCAATCTTTGGACTTGACATTTTTATTTTGTTCTGTTTTTTTATTTATTTATGTCAACCAATTTAAATATAAAAATATTTTAAGTAAATAATGTATTGACATTTGTTTCAAAATAAATATAAGTTAAAACGTAAACAAAACCTACATTAAAGGGTAAAAACCGACACTGGGAAAGTTTTATTAGTATGTAAGTGGAAAATCTCGTTTGGTGTTTTAAATTTCAGTACTTTCATTGGCATATTATTAAGCTTTTCTGTGATTTTATCAATCTCTTTTTGAGAGATTTTTTTTCGTTCTGTTTTTTTAGGAAAGAATCTTCTATAATCTCTATTTCAACGCTCTACTTGTGCTTTTTCTCGTGAATGATATGGGTTGCTAAAATAAGTATCTATTCATAA
>CAZCTB010000004.1:0-52186 GCA_964501605.1 uncultured Candidatus Peribacteria bacterium | reverse complement strand
TTCATAATATCTGAGAATTTTCAATTCCAATCAAAAGCTTTATCTCCCGCTACTGCAGGATCATCTATCAAACTATTTCCACACTTGATATTTGCATCCAAATTATTCAATTTCTTCCCTTTTTGTGCAGACTTCAACCACAACGACAACTTCGTGATTTCCACACTCTCCGCATTCAAATCTACCCCATAAATATTGTTGGTCAGGATATTTTTGAAATAATAATCATCATTAAATAGAGAGTTGACTATTGAACCAACTCTTTTATTTTCTTCAAACAAGACGGCAAACACACGAACGAGGAACGCTCCACTTCCGCAAGCAGGATCGAGGACTTTGATATTTTGCAGTATTTGCTGATACTCTTGATAAGCCAAAATCTCCCCATTTTTTTTGCTTTTGTGCTTGGTCAAACATTCATCTTCTTTTTCATTGAGATATTTCATTACGCTATTTTGGACGATGTAGTCCACGATGTATTCTGGCGTATAAAAAATTCCATCTTTTTTTCTTTTTCATTTACTATTATCTTTTGTTTCTCTTCAGATCAGATCTTCTTTGAGTTCTTCCAAGTCGCTTATAGATTGCTCGAATATATGTCAGAGGACATTTACTGACAATTCATCATCAAAATCATAGTTTGTCAGTTCTACAAATTTTCTGCATATTTCATCTCAGATGAGGAGATTGTTTAGCATCACATCCTCTTTGAAGAGTCATCCATTGTATCCATCTGGAATTCCTAGTTTTTCACTTCCACTATTTACTCCAGCAAAAAATCTTTTTGTCATATCCCAAGGAGAAATATCTCGTTGTCATGCGTTGAGAATTCATTCTTTCAATTTCTTGTCTGGCAACAATCCTTTGTCTTCACAGAAAAAAATAAATATCAATCTATCTATGATTTTTTGTGCTTTTTCTACTAGTGTGTTTATAGAAATACTTGGATTGTTTTTTCTCATATCTTGTATGAGTTCAAATCTAAGCTCTTTGTATTCTTTATAAAATTTCTTGGTAATTTTTTGCTGTTCTTCTCTAAAATGAGACAACAATTTTTCTGTATTGCTTATTCATTCTTTGGCTAGTAAATTATCCTTTTGCAACAAGAGAAACAATGATTTGAGATTGAAATAATCATCTTTTGGATCCAACAACATTTGTAAATTTCGCTCTTCAAAATCTGTCTGATTGTCTCTATATAGTCTAATTTCATAGAAGTTTGAAACTATAAGCCATTTACAATTTTTTAGTCATGTCTTGTATGCAAATCATTGTCATACTGGCGAAAGTCATCAGTGTCAGAATTGCTTTTTTACTAAGTTAGACTTGGATCATTTTAATTCACAAACTATTTGGATTTTGTCTGCGTCTTCTTTACCATCTTCAAAATTTCAAAATATTAGATCGGCGTTTCCTATTCACGAGATAGTTCATTCTGGGATACGATGTGTCCTGTCTTCATATCACAATAAATCTCCAAAAAATACTTTATTAAATTTCTCTTTGTATTTTACTTCATCGTTTAGCAAACCATTTTTGTAATCATTGTACAAATCTTGAATTATATCAATTTTTGATTGATCAAATCCATGTATATCTTGTATATTTTCTTTGATTGTTCACTTCCCAAACAGTTGTGCCATCTATTTTTTGAAATACTAAAAAATAAATTCTTACTTCTCCTATAATCATTTCGGAAATCTTTTCAAACCAAAAAATAGTCGCCAAGCTTTATTTTTTTCTTTTTAGAAGTTTAATTAATCTTATCACTCCATAGCCGATTATTAAACTTCCTACTGCTATATTTAATATTTGTATAACGATCGTTGGTATTGTTCCTTTGAGTAATGAAAATACAAGCACTGCTAAACCTGTAAATATAAAAGTAGATAGTCACACCCCAAAACCAAAGGAATATAATTCTTTTTTTGTGTAATTATATTCGATAGCTTTTGCTGAGAATAAACCAGCAAAAAATACAATTGATAATGGATTAGAAATTGCGAGTAAAAATACGGAAGTGAAACTTGATAGTAAATTGGCTGTATTTACCACTGTTTCAGAAATCACACTACCTATTGCCCCGTTGACAATAATTCCTCAAAAAATAATTAAGACTATAGAGCCTATTATGCCAAATATTTTTTTAGTCTTTTTATTCTCAAATAATTTTCCAACACCAAATGTAGCAAGAGCAATATAAATATAGCTAACGATTGTCAATGCCAAAGCCCCCATCAATCCATCAAGAATAGTTTTTTGAAGAGTCAGACTTATTACAAAAAAGAAAAGTGGACCAATTGCCAAATTAATTACAAATCATGTTAACAATCCATTTTTTAGTACTAAAAAAGCCTTTCTCATGTAGTGTTTATATACAGAATAAATTCTTACTTCTCCTATAATCATTTCAGAAATCTTTTCAAACCAAAAAATAGTAGACGATTTTTTTATCAAATCAAATCAAACTTAAAATCAAAAAACTGGATTATTTATAACCCAGTTTTTCAAAAACAATTTTATGCTTTATTTTTTAATCATTCACAATAAATCTGCTAATACATACAATGCAGATATTCAAACCAATGAATACACTACACGACTAATGATGCTCATGTCTCCAAATATCGCAGCCACCAAGTCAAAGTTAAAAAATCAAACTAATCATCGATTTAATCATCATACGATAATTAAAACTAATCATAAAATATAAATTCAGTTTTTTTTCATTTTATCAGTTGTTTAAAGAGTTAAAATATCTTTACGAGAATTATTCTACTTATATTTTTTCCAAATGCAAGTTTTTTTTATTAAGAAAATTCAAAGATTTATTTTTAGATTCTTTGAATTCATTTAATTTATGATTATTCTTATCAAAAATTAATCCATTTTGGTTTATTTTAAAAGATTATCATTTAAGAATTAGTTTAAGATACTTATTAATCTTTTCCAGCGGATTTAAATTATTGCCTGATTTTATCAAGCATTTTGCAGGATCGGTTGCACTAATATTTATGACATTATCTAGATTTGCACACTGCAAAAAGAAATCATCAACTCTCTCTGGATTACCATTTTTATCAGCTAGAACAGGTATAATACCTCCTGCAGGATTGTATAATAAAGTTGAATCTGATCCTCCTTGAATTATTTTTATAATCTCATTTTTTACAAATGGATATGCTTTTACAACACGGTATCACTCTCTAGCACGATTCATAAATTCTTCTAAATTTCATGCTGCTGGTAAAAATGGTAGATTGTGTTTTTTACAGTATTGTTCTACGCTAGCTACCATCTTTTCTTTTGTAAAATATGATATTCTATCTTCACATGTTTGTTGCATAAATATAATTTTACCTATAGTGTCTATATTGCTCATTGAAACACTAATTTCTCACTCCAGTATATCTTGAATTGCTTCAATGGTAAGATTTATAAGCTTTGTATCAGATGTATCCAAAGGAAAACATACATTAATTCTATTCACAGAATTGTCCTTCAGAACTTGGATCAATTCAGATCTTTCTTTTCTATCGATCATTCCAAAAACATCTCTACTAGGGATAATCTCTGGCTCCAATTTACAAATAGGTGTTTTTGGATTTGTATATTCATATGGCATACCGATTATATTTTGTACATAATCATATTTATTTGTCATTTTAGTAAATTTATAATTATAAATATTATTCATTCATCTATTTAAATTATATAAAAAACAAACAAAAAGTCAATATAACTTACATCTTTTTGTTTAGATATTACTTCCACATTGGACATACAAAACACAAAAATACAAACAAAAACAAACAATAAATACGATTTTTTTTGAAATTAAAATAATGCTATATATAATATAGGTATCTTTTTATAAATAAATTAAATCTATGATTCACAATTGATTATCCACCACACAAGCCAAAGAGTTGCTACAAACGCATGGTTACAATGTTCTCAAAGAAACCAAAAAAAGAAGTTTGTGGAAAATTTTACGATGACAGATCAAATGAAATTTTATGATTTATTTTATGGTTTTTGCAGCCATACTTTCTTTTGCAGTAGCCAAAACCACCACTGCTTATGCTATTCTTTGAGTGATATTTGCAATAGTTTTAGTTTGATTTTTCCAAGAATTCAAAGCAGAAAATGCAGTAAATGCTCTAAAAAATATGCTGGAATCATTTTCTACAGTAATTAGAGATGGAAAAGAAAAACAAATTAGCTCCAAAGAACTTGTCCCTGGAGATATAGTATTGTTGGAAACTTGAGAAAAAATACCAGCTGATTGTCTTGTACTAGAGGCAAAAGATCTAATGCTAAACGAAGCAATACTTACTTGAGAGTCCAAAGAGATTTCAAAGGTATCTGTAGATAATTCCAAGCTGGACAATAATGCAGATAGTTTGGTTTTTATGTGAACTTATATAGTCAATGGACGTGCAGTAGTACAAATAATCAAAACATGAATGCACACAGAATTTGGTAAAATAGCATCTATGATATCTGCAGCAGAAAAGGAACTGCCTTTACAAAAAAAAGTAAACAGATTGGTAAAATTTATGGCTACTATAGCAGTAGTTGTTTCTGTTTTGGCTGGAATCATAATATTTTTAAACTTAGAAGCATGGACTACTGAGCATATAGTAGAGATATTACTTATATCTATAGCCTTGATGATTTCTGCATTTCCAGAATGATTACCAGTAGTTCTAATTTCTACACTGGCATGATGAGCCTACAAAATGGCCAAGAAAAAAGCAATAGTAAACAGGATGTCTATCATAGAAACTTTGTGAGAGACGACAGTAATTTGCAGCGACAAAACCTGAACGATCACAAAATGAGAGATGACTGTAAAAGAAATAATAACATTTGAAAATGATTTTGAAGTGACTGGAATATGATATGAGACCAAATGAGATTTTATTTTGGATAATCAAAAGATCCAAATCTCAAATTATCCTGTTTTAAATCAGCTATTAGAATCATCGATTCTTTGCAACAATGCACATATTCTCAATCAAGAAACAGGCAGAAAATTTAAATGAACGCCTACTGAAATAGCACTTATGGTGATATGACACAAAGCTAGCTTGGTAGAAGATATTGTTCACTTCCAAAGACTTGAAGAATTGCCATTCAATTCAGATAGAAAAATGATGAGTGTTTTGGTAGAAAAAGAATGAAAGAAAATAGTTTATAGTAAATGAGCACCAGAAATGTTTTTACCTCATTGTACACATATCCAAACAAAAGATGAGATTAAAAAAATATGAAAAGAGGAACTACAAACAATTAATAACAAGATAGATAAATTGACCAAGAAGAAATATAGAGTTTTGTGTATAGGATACAAAATTTTAGAAAAAAATAATATTGGAGAATTGGAAGAAAAGATAATATTGTTGTGATGTGTTTGATTGCAAGATAGTCCTAGAGAGTGAGTTTTGTGAGCAGTGCAGTCTTGTTATGATGCGGGTATAAAAGTAAAGATGATCACATGAGACAACAAAGAGACCGCAGTAGCTATAGCAAATGATGTTTGAATATTTGGCAGAGCTGTTACTGGAGATGAACTTGATGACATGACAGATGAGGAATTAAAATCGATAATTCAAGATATATGAGTATTCGCCAGAGTTAAACCAGAACACAAAATTAGAATAGTAAAGATTCTAAAAGAACAGTGAGAAATAGTGACCATGACCTGAGATGGTGTAAATGATGCCCCAGCATTGAAAGAAGCACACATATGAGTAGCCATGTGAATCAATTGAACAGATGTATCACGTGAAGCTGCAGATCTTATACTTGAAGATGATAATTTTGTCACCATAGTTGCAGCAGTAGAGGAGTGAAGAACAATATTCAAAAACATACAAAAATTTGTAGTATATCAACTATCTGTGAACATAGCTGAGTTGTTTTCAATATTTATATCAGTATTGATTTGATTGCCTGTTCCTTTGATAGCGATACAGATATTGTTTATGAATTTAGTGACTGACAATTTGCCAGCCCTTACACTTTGATTTACAAAAGGCTCGGGATATATTATGAAATTGAAAGCTAGAAAAAACTCTAATATATTAAATACAAAAAAGAAGCTACTACTTGTTTGAGTTTGAATATTTATGGCTTTAGTCTCTTTGTGAGTTTATACTATAGCACTTAAAAAATTAAATCGATCATTGGAAGCAGCACAAACATTGTTTCTTCTGACTTTAATTATGTTTGAAATTAGTAATGCATTCAATTTTAGATCTTTGTATGCATCATTTTTCAAAACAAAATTATCCAGAAACATACCTTTAATTTATGCTAGTATCATATCTTTATGAGCCACAGCAGCTATTATATATATCCCATTTTTACAAAAAGTTTTTGAAACACATCCACTTTCATGGCAGACTTGGGTAGTCACGTTTTTGATATCACTTTCTATTATAGTAGTAGTTGATATCATTAAGTATATAAACAAAAATTCTTTTAAAGGCTATGGAACAAATGCTTAACTTTTTGTTTTTATACTATAGGAAAGTTTAAATTTTAATGATTAAATCACCCCTTTATCCCCTCTTTGAAAAAGAGGGGAAACATATATTTATAAGCCCCTCTTTTTCAAAGAGGGGTTGGGGTGATTAAAAAGATATTTTCATTGATTTTATTTTCCATATTGATACTAATTCAATTGTTTTACTATTAATTTTACAAGTTATGATATCAGCATTTATTTTACTAGTACTATGATTGTTTTTGCTTTGATTTGCTGCTAATCATCTAATCAACTCAAGCGTTAGAATAGCCAAATATTTCAACGTATCTGCATTATTTATTGGTCTTACTGTATTGGCTTTTGGTACATCTGCACCAGAGTTGTTTTTGTCAGCTATGGCAGCCATCAATGGAAGTTGATCTCTTTCTGTATGAAATGTAATATGATCAAATATATTCAACTTATGATTTATATTAGGTTTAAGTGCCATCATTGCACCAATATTAATACAGAAAAAATTAGTATACAGAGATGGTTTTTTTCTACTACTTATCACAGCATTAATCACATTAATGCTTTGGGATCAGACAGTTGTTTGGCGAGAGTGAGCAGTGCTGATATGATTGTTGATAGGATACAATGCATATTTACGAATAAAAAGAGATTTACCTACTGAAGAACAAGAGATTCATTCTATACCCAAGGTCAAACATTTTATAAGATTATTTTTGTGAGTTGTGGTTTTATCAGTAATTGGCTCACACACTATAGATTGAAATTTTATGATATATTTCTGATCGTCTGTTTATACAAATATATTTTTAGCAATATTAGTTTTATTGTTTGCTTTTGCTTTATTCAAAAAAGAAATACCACATTTCCATAAAGAATCCAAATGAATATGGCTTACTATCATAAAACTTATAGCTAGTTTGTGACTTTTGGTATTATCTTCTCATCATGTAGTAAATGCTGCTGTATATGTTGCGCAAATTTTTTGAGTATCAGAGCGAGCGATTTGAGCGACAATAGTTGCTGCTGGTACTAGTTTGCCAGAAATTGCAGCTACTGTAGCAGCCATTATCAAAAGAAATTATGATATGTGAGTGTGAAATGTCATATGATCTGATATCTTCAATATTTTGTGAATTATATGAATTAGTTCTATCATAACACCATTAAATCTTACTTCTACATGTTTATTTTTGTCAGATTGTAATGCGTGATTTTTCTCTATGATTTTTAGAGACAATATATTTTCAGTTATGGTATTATTTCTCACACTGGCTATCACTTTTATTTTTATGAGAACTTGACGAAGATTATCCAAGACAGAATGAATTATTTTGTTCTCGTTTGCATTACTTAGGATGACATTTGAAGTAAGCCCCAACTTTTTTGTTAATTTATTTTGAGGTTAGATATTTATATTAAAATAATTTTATGAAAACCAAATACCCAAATTCAAAAGACTTTTTGCCACAAAAAAAAGATCAAAAATTATTGCCTTTTATTGATCATCTTTTGTGAAAGCTAGATTATCATATTTCCAAAAATTGAAGAGTCCTTTTGCTTACACTTACCAAAAAATCTAGCGAAGAGATCACAAATTATCTTGTATCCAAATGATACAAAGCATACTATCTTCACAGTGAAATAGCTACTATGGATCGTTGGGAGATTATAAAAAAATTAAAAAAATGAGAGATAGATATCATAGTTTGAGTAAATCTTTTGAGAGAGTGAATAGATTTGCCAGAAGTATCTTTTTTGGCAATACTTGATGCAGACAAAGAATGATTTTTACGTTCTACGACTTCACTTATTCAAATTATTTGACGTGCATCTAGAAATCCTGATTCAGAGGTTATTTTATACGCAGATCAATTTACAGAATCCATGGTAAAATCTATGCGAGAAACTTATCGTCGTAGAAATATACAAGATGATTTCAACAAACAAAACAATATTATACCAAAAAAGGCTACTTCAAATATCAAACAATTGGAATCAGTTAGGACAGATCAAAATCTTGATCAGCAATTTTCTTCTATCACAAGATGAAAAATTAAAAGATTAAAAAGAATGACTAAAAAAGAAAAAAATCTCATTTTTAAAGATCTCAAAAAACAAATGGATTTAGCAATCAAAGAGCGAAGATTTGAAGATGCTACAATTATCAGAGATCAGATTAAAGAATTAAATTGAGATTAAAAAATAAGTCAAATAATTTTGTGTCATTATATTTTTTTTGGTTATTCAAAAACTTGATATTAAAAAGATTTTGGTTACTTATAAGATTAATATCTAATTTTTTAAATTTTAAATTTTTCTGCTATGAAAAATTTCTCAAGAGGACTTTCTAAATTCAAAATTTTTTTAGTTTTATTTTTTTCTTTGTTATTGTTTTGATTTTCTTTTGGTTTCTTGACTTTGACTAATCCAGTAGTTACGCCAACGGCAGACAATACCCCAAGTTTTGAATTTAGTTCAGACTTTGAGACAGGATTTATTATTTATAGTTGATGATGTACATGAAATATCAATAGCATAGATTCCACCGGAACATATACAGTTACTTATGACAGCTTATCAGATGGTATATATAATTGTGATATTATTATAGATTGAGCTACATTAAATATAAATCAGTTTGAAGTAGATACTACCTGACCTAATGTTTCCTTTACAAATGATGCAGAAGTTTGACCTGTGCAGAGTGATACTATAGCTTTGGATCGATGAGACGCATCAATTATGAAACGAGATTATGATGCAGATTGATCTTGTTCTACTTCAGCTTGAGACTATTCAAATACCTATACCGTTAGTTTAGTAGAAAACACAGAAGCGAATAATAGTAATTATATTTGTTTTTATGGAGAAGATACTTTGTGAAATATATCTACACTTTCTACTTTAAATGATCTTAATATAGATATAAGCGATCCCATATACAACGGAGTAACTAGTGGATCTTATTATTCAGGTAATATAAGTATCACATACTCAGACATAAATATATCATGAGCCACACTAAATTGAAATTCTTACAATAGCTGAGATACAGTTTCAAATGAATGAACATATGTTTTTGTTGTATCAGATCTAGCAGGAAATTCTACTGGAGTCACATTTATAATAGATAAGACTGATCCAATTGTTTCAGGAGTCAATGATTGATCGTATTACAATAGTGACAAAGTCATCACATATTCAGATACAAACATATCATGAGCTACTATGGATTGAGTTGATTTTCCCAGTTGATCTACTATTAGCTCTACTGGTTCACATACTTTGATAGTAGAAGATTTAGCTTGAAACTCTACTACAATTATATTTTATATAGATAAAACATATCCTACATATTGAGACATATCAGATTGAACTTATTACAATACTACAGTTAATCCTACATACAGTGATGCGAATTCAGTATCTGCCACACTAAATGGGGCACCATTCAATAGCTGAGATCCTGTGTCTGTAGACAACTCATATACTTTAATAATTACAGATATTGCTTGAAACTCTGTTACTGTAAATTTTGTCGTGGACAAAACAGATCCTATATACTGATGATTTGTGGACTGATCTTATTACAACACAGATGTAACTATCACATATTCAGACACGAACATATCATGAGCTACTCTAAACTGAAGTGGTATATCTGATTGATATATAGAGACTTCTGAAGGTTCACACACATTAGTAGTTACAGATCTTGCTACAAATAATGATACAGCTTCTTTTACAATCGACAAAACATATCCATCTTACAATTGAGTAGTTAATTGATCTTATTATAGTGGATCTGTTGCCATTACATATAGCGATGACAATTTAAGTACAGCCACATTAAATTGAACTTTATACGCAAGCTGAGATACTATCTCAGCTGATGATGATTATGTGTTTTATATAGATGATTTAGCTTGAAATAGCGATACAATTAGTTTTGTGGTAGATACAATATCTCCTACAGCTAGTATTTCTTACTCGCCAGAGACCCTTACAAATACAGATGTAATTGCTACTCTTACATGAACAAATGAAATCATAATTATAGATAGCGTTGGTTGATCTGGTCATACTTTTACATGAAATGATACTTATTTATTTCAATTTCATGATTTAGCTTGAAATACATGAGAAGCATTAGCTACTGTAGATTGGATTGACAAGACACTACCACAAATCACTGGGACTTCAGTGATTACTACGAACAATTCGAATACTTGATATTCAAAAGCATGAGATACTATCATGATTACATTTTCTGCTACAGAAGATTTGATTTCAAATCCTGTTGTAAATATAGTAAGTGGATGATCCATGAGTTTTATGAGTAAAATTTGAAATACTTATCTCTATAGCCGTGTTATGGATTCTACAGATCCAGATTGAATAATATCGATTAATATAGTCATGGAAGATCTTGCTACAAATGTAAATTCACAAACAGAAACTTCTACTATTACATTTGACAAAACACCTCCTGCTTGAATTTCTATCACATCACCCGCTACAGAAGAGTGGCTTAAATGATCAAACTGAGTAGATCCAGATATCAATTATGAAATAACACGAAATCCAGGTACAGAGATTAATTATTGAACAAAACCACTTCAGATACAATATTCTAGACTTTGAAATTTTTTAGATACTTATGATATATCTACAGGTACAGAAAATGATGGATCTTATACTTGGACAATTCCAGCTAATTACAATACTGATACAGCTATGATAAGGATTATAGCAACAGACTTGGCAGGTAATATTACCACCTTCGATTCAAACTCTTTTAATATAGATAGTATTAGACCAACAGAAATAATTATTACGACTCCAGATTGAAATGAGTTTTTAAAATGATGAGACATATATGATTTTGTCAAAAATTGATGAGTAGAAAGTAATATATCGACACAGCAATATCGGTTGTCTTATAATGGTTGAGGAAGTAGTCAAGCTATAGTTATAAATGCTTGAAACAAATGGATTGTTCCATCAAATATAAATAATCAAGATGTAACAATGAATATGAAAATAACGGACAAAGCATGATGGCGAAATGATGGTAACAGTAGTATGTTTACAATAGATAATACTAATCCCACATTATCATTTACAAACAATAGTGCACGAAGAAATACAACTGTAATTTGAAATACTACCGTATGAGATAATTTTGCATTGTGGTTAACTGGTGATGTGGCTGTATATAAAAATATACCATTTACAAATTCATGTAACTGATGATTACTTACAGTTCCTACTTATTCATCTGATGGTACTTATACATCTTATGCATGTGTAGCAGATAGAGCAGGAAATGTTACTACATGACAACAAACATATAATATAGACAAGACAAATCCCTACGTAGAAGCAGGTATAGATCAAATTGTAAATTGAGTTATAACACAAGATGCTGATATATATGATATTTTATCATGATGAGTAATGTCTGATATAAATACAATATCTCGAAGTCAGGATTCTGGTCCATGAACAGTTTCATTTTCTCCATCAAACACTTGAAATACAGATATTACAGCGAGTGTAGATGGTGATTACGTATTAAGACTTACAGTAACAGACCATGCTTGAAATAGTTCTTCAGATACCATTAGTTTTACTCGAGACACCGTAGATCCAGTTATTACATGATGAACTGTAACAAATACAACTACATCTAGTCCCTGATATTCTTTTGAATCAAATGAGACTTGAAATATAATATATAGTGGTTCATGTTCAAATTGAAATATTTCTACTGTATCTATATGAATAAATACATTTAATTATTTTTCTAGATCAGAGAGAACATATGATGACTGTCAGCTTATTATAACAGATTTAGCTGGTAACCAAATTACACATAACGTTCCTACATTTACTATAAATTTACCATCACCATCATGATGAGGATGATGAGGTGGAGGATGAATGTCTCAAGATGATTGTGAATTGCCATCTGATTTACCTTGAGCCAATGAAAATTGAGAAGATTATTCTCCTAGTAGATATGATAATACTTGTTTAGCTGAGGAAGAAGAAATTGAAGAAGAATTGGAAGAAGATGTCGAAGAAGAAGAGGAAGATATTGTAGAAAATTTAGTATATGGTATAGATAAAAACACAGTATTAAATTTGATAGAAATTCCTGATTTTGATGACTCTAGATTTTGATGATCTATGTCAATTATTGTAGATTATATAGCAGATAAAATTTCTAAAAAAAGCATACCAGCAGATGAGTTGTGATGATTGATAGATTATTTTAACACATTCCTTACTGACTTTGCTGACTACAAAAACAACGGAAATCAATCAACAAAAGATAGTTCTATAGTGGCTTTATCTACATTTATGGCAACACTAAATCAATATACTGATGCTTCATGACAAGCAGTTTGAGATGAATTATCTATGGCAATTCAATTTCTTTATCAAAACTGATTAACAATTTATTGAGAAAAATCATTATTTAGACCGGATGATTTGATTACCAGAGAGCAAGCGGCCAAATTTTTGGTTTGATACGCAGAAAATATCAAATGAGTTCAAGTCGATTCTAGTAGGACATTTGTATTTGCTGATATTGATGAATGAGATCCAACATTAAGAGATTATATACTAAAATCATATCAAATGAAAATATTTAATTGATATGGAAGTGTATTCAAACCACATCGAAATCTTACTAAATGATGAGCTTTAGCAGTACTACTTAGGGTATATTTGTGAGATGGATTAAATGAATATGATTATCCACGATATAAATCATATTACAATAAAGCACTAGAATTATGATTGACTAATGACGATAATATCCGAAATTGAGATAGTGATGTTACCAGATGAGAATTAGCTTTATTTATATATAGGTTATCACAAAAATAAAATTAAAATATAAAAATAAAAAGTCCCCCAATTAGGACTTTTTTATATTTAATATAATTTTATATCTAAGATATAAACATACTCCAGATTACCTTTACTATTACATACGCAAAACTTATTACAAGTATTCATATGACTACTTTACCAAGTTTTCCTTGAAATTTTAGATGTTCTGTGGCTTTTTTGTATCACAGATAAATTATCATCAATGCTCATGCCAACAAAGCTAGCTGTCATATAAATTTTACCAAATATACTGCATAGTCCAATATGGTATCCCAAGTCATTACTCCAGAAGCAAATTGATCACCAAGACTTAGATTTCCACCAGGGCGGGATCTTACTCATCAAACTTCAGTTTCTTGTCAATATGCAGTATTTTTATAATTATCCCAGACGCTTCATCATTTTCCTATACTTTCTACAGTTTCTCATATATTATTGTTACTTTGTTCAGATTCTGGTATTACTTCAAATTGAGCAAAAGATAATCCACTAAAAAACAATATACCAATTGCTAATAAAGCAAAACACAAAAATATATTTTTTATTTTTCTCATTTTATTTTTTAAAATATAAACATTAACTACATGGACTTACAAGTTTTTTTACTGCTTTATTTACTTCATTAAAAGTATTTTTTATATTAAACACTATTTGTTGTAATGATATTAATTTATTTTGCGAGAAATAATTGTCTAAATAACTTTTTACATTTTTGTACAAAAGTTTGTTTCATTTTTGCATTAATACAGCTTTTGTATAGTCATATTCTTTTTTAATTCTTTCATTACTCAAGTTTTCACAGTTATTATAAGCAGAATACAATCTAGTTATATCTGGATTAGAATTAATTTGAAAATATAAGTATAAGCTTGTTTCACATACTCACATATATTTATTTACAAGATTCCAATTGGAATATTCATCTATTTGTTTTTTCCAAATTTTATCCAAATCTTCTTTTGTTGTATAATTATTTTTCCATGATTTTAAAACATAATTATCAGATTCCCAATATTTTTCAAATTTATTTGTTATTTCAATTGGTATAGATCCATCTTTACTATTTGCATGTTTTGTTATAAAACCTCTCCATTCTTTACCACTTTTATTAGCATTCAATCAATACATTAGATCTTCTCAATTTTCGTTTGTTTCTTTTGCATCCAATCTTCTCATAGAAACATCTAATATGTGATCATAAAGATAAGCTGAAGATGGAAACAAACCATTATCATCTATTACATCTTCACAGCTTGATTCATTCAATAAATTTTGACTACAACAAAATTTTTTTAGATTTATCATAGCTTGTTTCATAGCATCTTGAGGCAAAACATCATTATATTTCCAATTGTTCAATCTAGAAAAATTACCTCATTCTTCAGATTGAACTAAGCTACAATCGTTAGCTGTCGTAAATCATAAAGCCAATATTCACAATACTATTATTGATATAATTTTTTTCATTTTATATTTTTATAGGTTAATACAATTAAATTATATAGATTTTTGCTTTTTTTTGCAAAAGTTTAATATTCCAACATATTCTCTATTTTTAATTCTATTGTTCATAGATTTTCTCATCATTGTGTTTTTCTAAAACCATATACAACAGATTCATTTTCTTCATCAAAAGAGTAGTCTCCATAGACTTCTGTCTCTGTATAAATTTCTCCATTTGGTCACACATATATCAGAACTTGGTCATCATCTATTATTGCCTTACCTCATTGAAAGTCTCAAAATATATCTTTGTTCAAATCTTTTATTTCCAAATCTTGTGTAGATATTTCTATTACTTTTTTAGGTGGTAAATTTATCATAAACAACAAATCTCAGTTTACTTCTGTTATTCTAACTGTAGGAGTCTTCATACTATAATCTAAGTTTATATCAACTTGATTTTGGTATCAATCAACTATTTCTATTTTACCATTGTTTGGATTTATTTTTACTGCCAATTCTCCATTTGGTAAATACAATCATATATCGTCACCAAAATCATAAAATCCACCAGTTATTATTGTCTGATAAGGCTCCAAATCATATTTATCTATTTCTAATCATCACAAAGTACCAGTCATTATTTGCCAAAGATCATTTCTATATCTATGAAATTGTACATATCACTCATCTAGATCATGGTCTATTTCTGCAGTCACAGTAGCTGGAGATCAAATACTTTCTATTTCATTTCCATATTTTTTTATATCAACTATTTCTATATTAGGAATTTTTATATTCAAATTTACTTGAGTTACAGATGAATTGTCATTTATATCAGTAGCTCCAAAATAATAATTTACAGAAGTTGCTCAAGTAAAGAATAAATTATTTAATTCTATATATCAAGTTTTTTGATTTACATCTTCTATTGTTTTTATATTATTTCCATCAATATCTGCTATCCACATTCTTTTTATTCATACATTATCTTTTCGATTTCACTGTAATATATAGTTGGTACTTACATACGCATCAAACTGTTCTCATGTTCCTATTGTACTTTCTATCGATGGTCTATAAAGATTTATTATAGGTACTGGTCATTTTGTGTCAGCCAAAATTTGAGGTCAAGCAACTATCTGATTACTAGAAGAATTGTTTATATAATAAAGTTTATCTTCATATAATTCTAAAGTATAAATTTCACTATATTGCCAATTTCTTGGTATATCTTGGACTGTTAAATCTATGTTTTCTTGATTTTCATTGTAATAAATTACGTCAAATATTAATCAACTTAACATATTTTCTGTTCTATAAGTTCATTCTTCCAAACTTATTTTTGTACCAGTTATATTAGATCATTTAGGTAATACTAATATATATTTTTTGTCAAAAAATTCCTTATTATTATTTGAAACAATTATTTCCTTATCATTAAACAAATCTACTCTATGTATCATTTTTACCAAATATCATTTTGGATTATCTCACAAAGCCAAACTATTCTTCCAATTTAACTTTATACTATCAAAATCTCATCCATTATATTTAAAGTTTTTAACTTCCCGATTTTGGTCTCCTAATTTTACATAAATATCTCTTATCTTTACAAATCATTCTTCACTATTTGCCAAAAGATCTTTGTATGAAGATATCTCATACATATAATAATCATCATCATATTGTGTGTTTTCATAGCTATTTTGATTGTTTCTGTATTTTATATATATGTTGTTATTATCTCGCATTATGAGATCATTTTCTCAGTCATTATTTATATCAGTCATTAGTGTTCTTCATTGGAAGTCTGTCACATAATCATCATTGGCCAAATCTATACTTCATTCAGGAGTCTTTATTACTTTTCAGTCTATATAACTAGATATATCAGTAAAGGAACCTCAATTGTTTGATGTTTCTGTACTATTTGAAGAATTGCTATTTGAAGAATTTTGAGCAAACAATTTTTTGTTTTCAATAGTATTATATGCTATTTTAGTTTTTTCTTTAAGCTCTCAAAGATATTTTTTGTTTGCATTATAAACTTCTTGACTCATATTTAAGTCTTCAGCTTTATTGTTATTTATTGCATTTAAATATCAATCAATATTATCGCTATGATAATCCATATATTTTTTATTTATATTTTCTTGTGATTTTATTATATCTAATGAACTTTGATCAATATCAAATAATTTTGTAGATATAGATATTTTTTTATCATTTTCTCATACTAGAGATACTTTGTTTGCTTCTACACTTTCCAAAAAGTTATCATAATCAGTATTAATTTCTTCTAGCACTTTACTATTTTGATTTTTTATAGAATTTACAATATTAGAATATTCTCATTTTACTTTTTCCAAATCATCATTAGCCGGTTTTATATTATTATTTAAATTTGCCAATTTTATATACTCATCAATCTCTTTTTTAAATGATTTATTTTCTGTTTTGTTTTTTATGTCTTTTAGTCCATTTTTGAGTTTATTTAAGTTTTCTTCATACGATTTAGAATCATAATCTATATAAGATATTTCATCTAAATCTTTATACATATTATCTAAATTATAATTTCTTTGTTCTCTTCTAAAATTTTGTTTTTGTTCAAAAACATCCATTTCTTCTTGAATTTTTTTATTCCACTCTTCTATTTTGTCAAATTGTAAAACATCGTTGCTTACAAAATCTACTCATGAGTCCAGTAATGTATCTCCACTAGATATTGTTTCATTTGCTTTATCAAGAGCATCCTTAGCTCGTTTAGAAAGTTGATCTTTGACAGCATCATATTTACTATAAAGTTCTCAGTATGTGTCCAAATATTTCTCATAAGATTCTATTGTTTTTCAATATTTATCATACAATTGATCTATCTCTATTTGTAACTCATCTATAATTATTTTATTTTCATCAAGTTGTTTTTGATATCCAGATAGGGTAGTTTTGTATGCCTCAATGTCAGAAATTATTGTATTTCTTCTGTTTTCATTTGTAGTGATTTCCAAATCATCATTAAGAGAATTTATTTCATCTTCTACTTTTATCATATTTTCTTCTATTGTTTCATTTTTTGATTCCAAATTTTCTTTTTCTGTCTCTTTTTGTGATATCAATTGAATAGCTTCTTTTACTCATTCAAATCATTTTTCTATAATATTTTTTATCTCCAATATTTTATCTTTTAACTCTTGTGCTTTTTCGTTTGTTTCTTTTATATCTCAAGTATAGCCGTCTCACATACAAGCAGTAGATATTGGATTATTTGCACAAGCTGACATTTTTTGTTCTGCAATCTTTGAATAATAATTTCCAGAATCTATTGCTTCTTGCATATAATCTCAAGGCATAGAAGAAAAATTATTTACTTCTTTTACGACTTGATCTAAAAAGCTATAAAACCCTTCAAAATTATATTGTAAATTTACATGAGATTCTACACCAATATCAAAACCTTTCAATTCAACGTCTTCAAATTCATTACTTTTCAAAAATCCAAAAGTATCTTTTATTCGACTTGGTATTTTTGAACTTGATTGATTATTTTGTTCTGATAAAGTTTGATCTAAATTATCCCAATAAGGTACTTCATAGGTTCTTTGTGTAATTTGTTCTATTTTTGCTTTTATAGAATTTTCTCATACTAGTCATATATTACCTTTCACTATACACAATATTTGTCATATTGTTTCAGCAGCTTTTATTGATGTTTTTATTTCATTTGGCAATTTTGGTATTTTTGGAGCAGGAGGCAATAATGGTAATTCCATTTTTACACTAGGTATAAAAGATGGGATTTCTGGTAAATCTGGCGGACTAGGGATAATTGGAATACTAGGCAAACTCAAAGATGAGTCAAACATATCTAATTTTGCTGTCAATTGTCATACTAAATCTACTCACATAGAAAGAGATTGTTCTATATCTAATCATGCATCTATACTAGGCGGTTTAGGTATGTTTGGCAGATTAGGTAGAGGTACGCTAGTAGGTACAAAATTAAATTTGGGCAATTTAATATCTGTTGCCATATTTATATTTGACAAGTCTATGTATATACTAGGTATCTTCATTGGTGGTATTTCCAATACTGGTAGCATTCCATCTGGACATAACAAACCTAATTTACAAGCAAACTGATCATAATTATCATTTGTACAAGAGCTACATCTTTGTGACCAGTCCACAGACAAATCTATTATAGCTTGATATGTTTGTATAGTAGTCATTACCAATATCAATGAATCTACATACTGAGAGTATCTAGTAGCATTTGTTTTCATCCATAGTGATAATGCTCACAAAAAGTTATTTACTACAGAAGAGATTTCTGACAAATATCTGTCTCACACATGTATTCGTTCATACAAATCTAATGGAAATTTTTTGTACAATTTTAGTGTTTCTATATTTTGTTTAACAGATCATATTAATTGATTTGTATTTGTTTGTATATCTATAAAATTATCCAACATATCATCAAGTTTACCTCACAAAAATAGGTCTATACATTGATTGTTTTCTGCCTTTACAAAAGATTTAAAACAAACATCACCATTTTTTATTGTTTCTCAATTTTTTTGATAAGAAATTTTAGTTTTTCTTCATGAGTCATTTTTTATCAAATCAAATCATTTGGTAAACATTTTAATTTCTTGATTATCTCATGGGGTATAAGTCAAATATATGTCATTAGGCAATATTTGATTTGTATTATTGGCATGATCAATTCTTATAAAAAACTTATCTCATTCACAAGCTTCAAAAATTTCATATTTTCATAGATTTATAAGATCATAATTTTTGCTCAAATCCTTTATTGCATCTACTTTTCTTTCTATAGATTTTACTTCGTCTTTTGTTTCGTTTTGTTTTTTCTTAGCTTCTGCAATATCTTCACTCAATATTTCTTTTTCTTCAGGATCTGTAATGTTTTCTAAGTCTTCTTCCATTTCTTTTATTTGGTTTTCTACACCTTTTATTTCATTTTCTTTTTGTTTTTTCAGTTCTTTTTTGAGATCATCAAACGCAACTTTTAGATCAGAAAAGTTGTTTATATCCTTTTCTCATCCACATATTCAAATCATAGCAGCAAAAAAGCTGGTTCGTTCTTCAAGAATTTTTTGTTGTTTTTCTATCCAATTTTTTGACATACTAATATATGCTGTAATATCTTCACTACTTATCATTGGTACTTTTACATTTATATTTTCTGTTCTCAAATTTATCAATGGCACTTCTTCAAACATTGCTTCCATTTTCTCAAATGGATTTGCAAAAGCAGCATCAGATCGATTTGATACTTGTCATCTAGAAATTAGATTATCTTGTGACCAAGCATCCAAGCCACTCAATGCTTGTTCATTTTGATTAGGATTACTTTTCTTTACACAGATTCAGCTGTCACCTTCTATTTTTCGTTCCATACCTCTATTTTCACATTTTTGTTTTTCTGATATATTACATTCATTATTTATTTTATCCCAACCTCATCATTTTTCTAAACAATCTTTTATTTTTACTTCTTCCAAAATTCATCACAAATTTCACATACCACCAAAAACTTCTCAAAAATCTGGCCAATAAACATCTACTTTAAAATTAGTTAAATTACTTAAAATATAATTTATTTGTTTATCCATTCGATTTTTAGACAAAGACTTTATCAATCATTGTGATTTTGATCATAATATTTTATTTGTTGAATCAGCTCATCATTTTAGTTTTACACCATTTATTTCAATTCATGATTCAGGTTTTTTGTATCCATGTGTAGTTATTGGATCTTTTTCTATATTTATAAATCAACCAGCAAAACTACCATCAGGTATTGCTGATGTCATGTTTGAACTATCACTACTAGCTGATACCATTTCCAGACTAGATGTGGATTCTCCATTTTGTACATAACAAGGTACATTTTGAGTAACACAAGCTTCTAAATCTAAATATGCTTCAGGTATTTCATTGCTTGCATTTGGTCACAAAGATCAGGCGTCTTTACATGGCAAAGGTATCGCTGTTACAATACAATTTCATCATATACTAGACGCTGGATCTGGTATATTTTTTCATGCTGAATAAGGACCAAAACACATAGCTATTCATATTTCAGCGGTTAACGTAGGGACCACATACAACCTAAATTGTGAGTCAAAAGTTCATCAATTTACTCATAAAAATCCATCAGTAGGTCATTTAAAGGGTAGTCCAAATACTCATGGTGCAGGAATATATCAACCAGGTGATGGTCGATTACCAGGTATAGTTAGTGTTGGTAGTCATTTACCGATTGTATTTGTTAGTGGTGGTAAATCAGAACATCCAAAAAGATGGTAATTTCATGGTCATAGAAAGGCTTGATTAAAAGGTACAGGAATTCCACAATTTTCACTTCATCACACACCATATTCACTCAAATCAAATCATTTACACATATCTCACATTAAACTATCTACCTTTTCCATCACGTCTCACATTAATCCATCTATTATTTCCATAGGAGCATTTGCTATTTCACTTAAATCTACTCATCCATTGGATATTAGCGATTCTATACTAAATGTTTCATTAAAAATGTCTAGGTTATCCCAAGATTCTGTTACAGAATCCATTCATGGTATGTTACTAAAATTTCATCATCCATTTCCTGAATCAGCTCAATCTAATAATGCATTAGTTATACTACTCATTGCATTATCAAGATTTTCTTGTGCACCGTTAGAGTAGTTAATCATAAGCTCTGTTAGATCTACATATTCTGGGCTATAATCTTTATTTTGATCTTCATTAAACAGTATAAACATAGATTTGTTACATCATCAATCTGGTTTTACTTTAATATCTGGATATTCGTCTTCTGGATATTCATCCAAAGTTTCTCAGTCATCTGTTCCAAATCAGTGATAATTGTCTCATTCTATATCTTTAATTTCTATTTTACTTGTTTGTACATCTTCATCATAGGTTACTCGATAGTTAAACCTCAATTCATCTCATGCAGACATTATAATATTATCCATCATATATCTAGAATTCACCATATCTCGATGGAATTCTAATTCATTTTCTATTTCATATTCCGATATGCTTCCAGTATCAAACCAAAAATATTCCATCATTCAATTTTCCAACAATGATATTTCCCATGGTCCTTTTATGCTATCTATAAATGTTCATACAAAGTCTTGATTAGCTTTTAATATCACGCTTATTTGTACTGTATCTCAGTTTTCCAATACATCTCCGTTTAAGTCTTCATATTGTTTATATATTTTAATTGGATCTTCTCATGTAAGACAACCTATTTCTGTGTATAAAATATCTGCTTCTGTTCAAGTTCAAACATCTTCATATATTGGTATTTTACCAAAATTTCATTCTTTATATCTTTCTGTATTTTTATATTGCTCTATTCATTGATTTGCATCAAATCACATCGCGTTATCCAGTATTTCATCTAAGTTATCTTCATTAAAATTTTCTTCATCAAACATACTGGTATCAATTCACAAATTTTCTGGATCAACATTAATGTCTTCATTTGGATTTATTCACAACCAATGTACAAGGCTCTGATCCAATACTTTTATATTTTCATTAACTCTAATTCCAAATCTATAAACTATATTTGTATTATCTCCATAACTTTGTTTTCCATACCAATTTTCATCACATTTATATTTGTCACTAGATACATAATTATCTTGATCCCATGGATTATTCTGTCATCAATAAAATATTTTTATGTATCCAAGTTTGTCGTTTGTTACTATATCTAGGATTCCATCCTGATCCATATCTTCAAAGAAAATTTGGAAAACTCATCATATATTTTGAGGTTCTTGAGAAACTATACCATCTTTTACATTTGTGTTTATACATATTGGGTGCCCATCTACATCAAATACTCATTCATTGTTTTTATATACTCTTAGAGTATCAGATTTACTCCATATTATTATATCTTCATAACCATTTCCATCTACGTCTCATATGATAATATCTTTGATACCATCGGCCAGTATCATTAGATCTCCAAGTTTTTCAAATGGAGCATTCCCTCAATAATTTTTTAATATTTTTACTGTTCAATCAGTAAAGGATACAATGATGTCCTCTAATCAGTCGTTATTAAAATCTATATTTTTTACTTTAAATATTGTTTTACCAGGTTCAGAGTATATGACTTCACCAAGTCATTTATCAAATCATGTATCATTTTCTTCATCATTTTGATCGTATGTGATAGCATTTTTATTTTTATCTACTCTTTTCAAAAGAGGATCTCATATATTTATCAAAAATTCTGAAGAGAATGGTAGGGTAGATTCTCATACAGATTCTCCAGCTCCAAAATTAGTTATATTTTTAAAATCATGTCTAAATCAGATACTAAGTTCTGGATCAATACTATCTTGTATTGATTCATATCACATAGTATCATCAGGTAAACTAGAGTCTATCTCATAAAATCATATTCCTTTTTTGTTTGTAGATCAATTCAACCAAACTTTATCATAATCATATTTGGGATTTTTAGTATTCAATTCCAAACTTATTGAAGATTGATCATTTATCGCAAAGATCATTTTACCAATCAATTTTTCATCAAATTTTAATTCCCATATTTGATATCATAATATATCTTCATTGGACAAAATAATATCTAGTTTTCAGTTTGAAGTCATATTGTTTAAATCAAAGACATTTTCTCAATTTATATATATAATATCATCATCTAATTCGTTAGATGTAATTATACTATCTGTAGATTCTGGTACATATATTATTGCATTTTCATCTTCATATTTATCTTCTACTAGATTATTTATAACTGTTTCTTGATTTTCTTGGCTCACATCTACTTCTTGTGTTTTTATATCATCGGTATTTATGTTTATAATTCAAGCTTCTCAGACATCAATTAAGATGTTTTCATCTAACTCTAAATGAACTTCAAGCTCATCTATATTTAATATTTGCAATTTCGGATTTATTATAGTAGTAAACTTTTTAATATTTTGTGGGCTTACTAATTGAGTTGTAGTAGTTAGTAGTCTGTCAGAGTTACTTATGAGATTCTCTACATATTTATTATTTTCTGACATATATCACCATTGATTTCACCAATCCGAACCAAATATATTTAAGTACATTACATTTAGATCTTCTTCTGGTAATATTCTTTCTTGTACTGTGATGTCTAAATTACCAGGTTTTTGCTCATCAAGAGAAAGTCAATCTATCATAGCATAGACAAATCCTATTCATCATTTATTTTTAGAATTTATATCAAATTTTAATTCTCATCATTCTATTGTAATCACTTGGCTACTAGTATCAAATCATGATATTTGTACGGGTCATATAGATCAAAACTTTATTGTGGTATCATTCGTGATTATATTTCCCCAAACATCAGTTATTTTTAAGTTGGCTTTTGTGCTAGACTCTGTAGCTATAGAATCCTTTTTGCTAGTCATTTTTATTACACTTGCATCTGCAGGATTTATATTTACTGGTATTTGTATTTCATCTATTCCTGGCATAGAAATATATATCATATCTTCACCAGCGTCAAAATTTGGCATAAGATAAACAGTCACTTGTCCACCAGAAATCATATGATTATTTTCTTGTTTAAATCTATTTTGTATAACCTCAAAAGTCATGTTATCTGCTGATTTTGTTATAGATCTAGACTCTATGTTTCCAGGTTTCAATAGACCATTTTTAGTTTTAATATTTACTATGTTTTCTATATCTATTGTTTCTCCATTGATGTCGTTTAGTTCTAATACAATTTTTGGGATAGTACTTAAGTTGCTTTGAGTGATATCAAAGCTATCTTTATATGAGTAATCATTGCTATTAGGTAAACTTATTGATAAATTATCAATATTAACTCAATTTTGTTTCACATCCATATATCATTTTACCACTTGTATTACGTTGTTACCCAAACCGTAGCTTCAGTTTATTCAGTCAATGCTTATAGTTATTTGATCTCCATCCTTCACTCACTCATCAGCATTTAATATAAACTCTGATTTATTAAAGTCAGAAAATGTGATTTTATTTGATTTGTTAGCCTGATAAGAAAGTGATCAAGTATTTACCGATATTTCAAATCTTTCTGTCAAAAGATTTCCAACATTGTTACCAAATTGATCTTCTCATTTTACTATAATTGGCAACTTAGATCATTCCAATATTTTGTTCCCGGGTGTGTTTAGTTTTATTGTTTCTAATTCTCCTGGAATTACATTTATTCTAGTTGTTTTTTTGATACAATTATTTATGTCTTGAGTTCACGGCAAACACATATGAAACACAAGTACATTGGTTCATTCCACAGGCCCAACTATATTGTTTGGAGCTGATTCGGTTATTTCAAATTCTATTTGTTTAGTTTGAAATGGATCAAAAGTTATTGTTCAAGTTTGATATCAAGTAGTTCATTTTGTGATATTGTTGGATATATCATCCAGTTTAAATATACTATTTCACACATTTTGTATATAAAATTCTACATCTCACAATTCTACACCAGCACTAATTTTTATTTTCCCACTTGCTTCATCAGAGTTTATATTTTGATCATCAATTTCTAATTTTGTATATGATATTATTTGCTCCAATTTTTGATAATCCCCAGGATTCGAATTATCTAGCACTTCTTCATTTTCATCATTAGTATCCAATAAATTTAATTGATTCATATATTGAGACTGTACCTCTCCATACATATTGTCTCACAAATCATCAATGTTTCAAACTCATACTATTCATGCGGTTCATTCAGTAGTTCAATCCGTCTCAAAATGAAGTATTGGTCATTTAGACGTAGACCAATCAAACTCAAATTCAAATGGTTTTTCTCTAATTTTTTCTCGCCAACATCGTAAAGACTTTAACCAAGGAGAATCTCATTCAGTCAAATCAAAAAGCAAGACTCATCCATCTTCTGGTATATTACATTCGTTTTGTAATTCTTCTTCTAACTGCGTTTGTTCTATTTGCGGGGCAGTCTCTGAAGAGTAATTTGATGCTGCAGATCTAACTCTTTGTACAAAACTTGGTTCATCTTTGTAACCTATATAGTCAGCACCATCAGAATTTATAAAGGCTACCTCATATCCATCATCACGATATCATGGAGTTATAAAATTTCATTTATTATTACTTGTGATTAGGTAGTTGTCCACAATATATTTGATCCTATCATTCACATCAAATGCTGCTCTGGTATTTTTTATATCTTCTGCTATAGTTTCTCACACTTCTTTTTGTTCCCATCATATATTTTGATAATAGATCATATGTGCTATAAATTCTATTGGTTCATATCATCACATATGACCAGAAAAAAGAATATTATCATTTATTTTTGCTTCTAGTTCATCTATTAGATAACCATCAGATAGTAGATTATAAGGACGAATACTATTGTTTATCTCATTAGGATTGGCAAGCGGATCTCAGACTCACAACTTATCAAAAGCAGAGGGGTTCGAGTTGTAATAATCATCTTTTTGTGTGGCTTGTTGTTCCAAATGATTGTTATATTTTTTAACCTTTTCTATTAGATATTTTTTTATTGCTTCTTCAATTTCTTGTGGAGATTTTAATTTTAATATATTGTCGTCTCCACTAAAAACTTCAGATTTATACAAGTTTGGATAAATAAAACTTACCTTATCTCATCCAACTCCTTTGAAAGTTATATATTTTGGAGAATCTATTGGTCTATCTGATGTTGTCATATTCATTCATGGTATAGACAATTCTAATTCTTCATTACTAGATCAGGATATGAAATTCATCTTATTAGATATTGCATAATATTCTCATATTATGTTTGAGTTATTTATTTTATTCTGAATTGCTGTAAATGGTTGTACGGGCATAAGAGATAAAAGTCATCCATTTAGATCAAAATCTTGAAATTCAAAATCTGAAATTTCATCTATATTTTCATTTATCTCAGATCTATAGTTATTTATGTTGTCTCTTACTACATCAATAGCATTACAAAGTTCAGCATAAGTTGAATTACATCATAAAGATAATCCACTACTATTTACTAAAGCAGCATTTATAAGTCATTTTTTAGCCAACAATTGTGTGTTTAATGTAGATCCCAACTCTGGTATTGTGTTGTATGCATCTTCTGCATTATCTACATATGGTCATATACTACTAAATTGATTCTTTGTTGTCATTAATCCAGTTAAAATATTTGTTTTCCAGCTATCCAACAATATTAAATCCCGTTTGTTTATTTGGAAATTATAAAATTGTTGTTCTATGTAATCATCAAAATAATCAAAAGAGAAGTTCTCTACAAAACTATCTAGATTTATCATTTGATCTTGTATTACTTCTACTTGTCATGTTATGTTTGAATAGTCCTGATATGTTAATGATTGTTCTCGTTGATCGGATAGTGTTTGAATTTCTTCCGAAGATAGGCTTGATAAAGAAGATATATCATGGTTTATTATTCATTGTACATCAGTTTTTATTCATTGTATTTCTGTAGATAGGGTATTTAAATTATCCACTATACCACTTTGGGTAGATGCTTGTAGTGAGTCAATTTGTGCCACAACCGAATCATTAATTCTTCATATTTTATCTAACATTCATTCATAAAATATTTTTATTGGAGACTCATCATCTTGAAATGCCTTAAATGTACTTCAATTGATCTGTGTTTTTGTAGAGGCATTATTTTGTAGTCTAGAGTCAATTGTTTTATAAGTAAATATTTCTCATCTACCACCATAATCATTATCATATTTTTTAGTAATTTTTATTATATCTCACTCTAATGTGGTTTGATTACTATCGTATTTGTCAAAATAATCTACACTACTTGCTATTTTGGGATTCGTGTATGTCCAGTCAGGATTTTCTAAGTCTCATAATGGCATCCAATTAGTAAATTTCATATCTTCTCACATGCTAGAATTGTATCATTTACCGTTTATGTCTGGATCTAATCTATCTGCATTTTTTGTATAATATTTACTTTCGTTTGGTACAAATAACTTTTGTATCAATCTAGAATATTCTCCCACACCTTCAAAACTATTGGCTGGTATCTCTGCTTCTGATAGTTTTTTACTACCTGCTATATCAAAAATTGGGAAAACTGCGTCTTGAAAATTATATCAACTAGCTCGTTCATTCATTCAAGAAAGGTTTAGTGGAGAAGCTCCTCATCGATTTCTCATAGCAAATTCTGTTTGGGTTTCACAACCAGATAGATTATCATCTCACAAATCACACAAAAAATCATCATCCGACTCATCAGGTTCTCGTTGTCTTTTTTTCCAACATATTCACAAAAACATTTTTTCACACTTAGTATTCCAATGTTCTCTTTTTGCTATTTTGTTTTCATTATATATATCTAGTTCATCTATTGTATTGTTTATATTATATCATCTATTTGCATCTACTTGAGTAGCAAATATATCGTAAGATCATCATATAGATTTTTTATTTAAATCAATTTGATCGTCAATATCGCTTGATGGATATTCCGATTCTTGTATGTCTTCTATTGTTAAATTATCAATATCGTCATAATTTCTAAATGTCCCTCTATATGAAGAAGTTTGTTCTATAGATTCAATATTCTTTGCTTTTATTCAGAAAAAATAATTGTCGAATGCTTCATACTTTTCCCGAACCCATTTGTATTTCCAAGGTTTAACGATATTTATTTTTTTTCCTCAATCATACTGTAAATATGTCAATGGTATTACTTCATTAAGCCAATATTTTTCTTCTTCTATTTTTTCATTTACTATATCTTCCAAAACTTGATTAAAGTTTGTTATTAATGGTTCATATCATCATTCCATTCTCAATAGTGTTTCATCTTTTTGCTCCACCTTTAGATAATGGGTATCTAATGCCGTACGAGCTTTAGATTCGCCATCAGATCCTGAATATTGTTCTATCCATCTATTTGCAGTTTCTACGTTTTTTACAATATTATCCATTTGTTTACCAGCAATCAAATTTGAATAAGATTTGATATATCATTCTTTTATCATTCTTTCCAAACTCATTGTTGGAGTGTTCATTTGATTAGTAGTGGATTGTAATTCTTCCATACCATCAAATCATGAAAGAAGATCAGCAATCATATCGTTATGGTTTTCTTGCATTAGTTTTACCATCAAGTCAGTGTATCTACGATATCATATATCTTCAGCAAAAATAAAATTATTTATATATGAGTTTAGTGCTTCTTTATAAAAATATTGTTTATTCGCTATCAAATCATCATACCAGATATTCTTACCAATAAATTCAGATGGTTCCTCACTATATGTCTTTAGTTTTTCAAAGTATTGTGTATACTCACTTGTCTCATCAAAATTAATTATACCATGCCATATTTCGGCTTGTCAGTAGGGATTGTTATTGTAAACAAAATAATCGGTATTATTGTTCCATATAAACTTTTGTTCTTCAAAATCTACATATGGATATATGCTAGGGTATATGTAGCCATCTTGATTAATTACTGGCAATGGTATATCTCCAACTAATACTGTTCATACCAATTTAGATGGTTCTCCACTAACCCCATCAAAATACATGTTTTCTAGTATTTTAACGATATCTGTCGCTTCTAGTGCGTTCACATCTATTGGCAATACAATCGCCTTAGAATTAGAAATTGAGTTATATCTTGCATCACTGTCTCATCATTGTATATAATCTTGTGCGTATCGTTCAATTTCATCACTTATCTCATCATATATCTTATTATCTACAAGCACTGCTACCAAATTTGTATAGTCTAGTTGATTTTCAGCAGCATATACTTTATTGAAATCAAAAAAGAAAAACGATTGCAAAAAATAGGACAAAAGATAAATGATCCCGGTAAAAAAAGCTATATATTTTTTTATTAAATTTGTTTTCATGTATTTGATGTTTTTCTATTTTTAAATTATTATTTCTATATAATTATACTCTTAATAAGTAAATTGACAAAAAAAATAGCATTAGCTCAGTATATTACCTTGCTTTTGTAAAAAAAGATATATAATATGTTAAGTTTTGTTTTTTATAAAAAATCCCTCAAAAAAATAAGGGATTTAATTAAAATTTAAAGATTTGCTTCTGTCTCTTCAAAAATTTGTTTTAGCTCTTCTTTTGTAGCTTTTTCCAATATTTTATCAGAGAAAAAGTCTCTTGCTACTCTAAACACATCAAACAATTGAAACCCATTAAACAATTCTTCTTTAGATATGTTATCATTTGAGGGAGTAACAAAAAGAATAGTTGCATTTAAAGAATCTTCTTCTGAAAAAACAATTTCGATTCCTGGTAAACCTTGAATTGTTTTGAATTCATATTCAAACACAATTGGTTTCATTTCAAGAACAGTTTTTTCGAGGCTTTTTTCAATTTTTTTAAAAAAAGTTTTTTCATTCATAATAATTTAAGTTTTTGTTTACACAAATATAATATTTTTTAAAACAAAATGTCAATATCATTTGACTTTTAGTTTTTTATTGCTATATACTAAAATTGTACAACAAAAATAAAAAAATATGAAAGTTTCAATTAAAGCAAGGGGAGTGACTGGACCAATAGATGCTACTAGAGCTAGTGGGTCTATTAAGGACATTCAAAGCCAACGAAAAAGAAAGGACTATGTCCTATTTAGAAAAGAGGGTAAACTTGAGCTCATTTCTGGTATGAAGGCTACTTCAATAATAGCCAGTCACCAGGTGAATGATACAAAAGTTTATCGTGGAAGAACGCTAATTTGGCCCGAAAAAAAAGGACGAAGATCTATTGTGGAAATCACAATAATGTCTGATGAAAACGGTAAATTATTTTATCGTAAGGGAAAAAATGCAAGACACTTTGCAAAGCATCCGATTAAGGGTTGCACTGTTGAGTTTTCACACCTAAAAAAGAAAAGAAATTAACACTGTTGTTTGGCGACCTTTTATATTGGTCGCCTTTTTTTAAAAATCTATTTCAAAACAAACATAATTATATAAAATTAAATTAATTAATTTTCATTTTCCAATTCCTAACAAACCAATTATTATGAAAAAATTAATCATTACCAAATCACTATTCAAAGAATTTTGCGACAATCCAAAACTTGCTCGACGACACAAAAATGATTCAAAAGTTTATAATAAAATAAACCAAGAAACTTATTGAGCCATGGATTGAGTACTTATTGGTCAAGAAGTAGAGAATATGGTCAAAAAATTACGAGACCCAAAAGACATAAGTATAGTTTGATGATACAATATCAAAGATTTTCATAATACATACCATCAATCGACCCAAAAAAGTCTAGATCTAAATATGCCAATTATCTATCAAGCTTGATTACTACGAGATAGTTTATTCGTCAAATGTGATTTTCTCCAAAAAAATGAAGAATGAAAATATGATCTCATAGAAGTTAAAGCCAAAAATAAAATTCGCAGACCAAACAAAGACGAGACATTATTAGAAGATTTAGTAGCAGATTGTAGTTTCCAAAAATATGTCTTATCCAAGACTTTGTGAGACAGATTTTCTTGAAAAGTATGGATATATTATCTTAACTCTGATTATATCAAAGATTGAGAAATTATTCCATTACAAATAATTGCCAAAGAAGATGTGACAGAGGAGTTGGCACAAGACTCTTGGGTAGAAGACAAAATTAAATCTATTCAGAAAACAATACTTCTTCCCAAAAAAGAATTTGAAGAATGGTTTCCATATCAAGGAGAAAATCCACTCATATATTTTTGAGATTCTCCCAAAAAATGAACTATCCGAAATATTCCACATTTCAAAACTTCCAAAAAAAAACTCACAGCACTATATGATTTATGAAAAACAAAGATTGACGATTTGTGACTGGAAGAAATAGAAATTTTAGCATCCAAAGATAAATTAGAAAATGGTTTCCAAAAATATGTAAGAATGTATAAAGAATGAATACAATTTGATAAAAAAACTATACAAGAAATTTTTTGAAATCTTACGTTTCCATTGTACTTTTATGACTATGAGACAGTATCTCGACCGATACCAATATTTCAGCAAACCCATCCACGACAGCAAGCAGTGGTCCAATATTCTATTCACAAGATAGATGCAGACGGTACAATAACTCATTATGAATGATTGATAAATCCTTGATCAGAAACCAACAAGGAAGTAGTATACAAATTTGTTCAAGATGTTTGAGATCCAAAATGAACTTTCATAGTCCGAAATAAGTGATTTGAAAATAGTAGAAATGATGAGATGTGAGTTATGTATCCAGAGTACAAAAAATTTTTTGAAGAAGTGAATTTACAGACATTTGATCTTATGGATATATTCAAAAATTTACAATATTTTGATCCAGATTTTGGATGATCTTGTAGTATAAAAAAAGTTCTTCCAGTCTTGTCAGATATTACTTATGATTGAATGACAGTTTCAAATGGTGGAGATGCATCTAATTATCTACAAAAGTTGATAAAAAATCAACTGCCAATAGAGATTTCAGTCAAAAATTTGTTGGAATATTGTAAGCAAGATACTCGGGCTATGGTAGAGATTTATAATTTTTTGAAAAATAAGATAAAATAAATCTTTGATATTTTTTATTATAATATAATTATAAATAAAAAACTCTCTAAATAAAATTTAGAGAGTCTTAATTTTCTTATTTCATAAAGTCTTTTAAATGAAACATGTCTTTTATTTCCATAATCTTTGCATTATCAGCTCTATATTTAGCTTTAAACTCAGGAATTTTTTCCTCTTTTATATCCTCAAAGTTTATTTTATTTGAGTTTAGATAATAGAGTTTTTTGTTTTTTTTGTTGTACAATAAAATAAAATTTATTGTTTTTTTTCTGATTAATATAGACAAAATTGTTTTTATTGTACATTTTCTTCCAAAAGAAGAAATACCTTTTATTTTGTCTTCATTTCTTCTTGGTACAAAAAGAGACTTGTCATAATATAAAAAATATCGTTTTCTCATAATTTATTTTTTTTATTTTTTTTTCTATTTTACGTTTTTTAAACAAAAAATCAACAAAAAGCCCCTACAAAATGCAGGAGCTAAAGCTTAATTTACAGATGTTCTTTTTTTAAAAAACATCATCAACATTCTCACGTCTTCTACCTTTTCAAAGACCATTTCATCTTTTGTTACAAACTTAAATGGAGCTTCTAATCTTGGTAGAATTTGTTTTTTAATTTCATTTAAGGAACCCTCTGCTTTGTATATATAGCATACATCTTTTTTTGTATCTACCATAAATACAAAATCTACAAATTCATTTTTGCAGACTTCATCCAGATTTTTTTCTACCTGCAATAAGTTATTACTAACAGCAATAGCCATTTTCCCACAAAGTTTTTTATCTTGCTCGCTTATGCCAAGGTTTTCAAAAAACCTATCATCAAATAATTTTTCTGCATCTACAAAAATTAAATACCTTTCACTAATTTTTTTCATATACACATTTTTTTTTGTTTATACTGATTTTATTAAGAGCATCAATCTAATAAAAAATACAAAAAAGTCAAGTCTATTTTTCTCTTGAAATTAATAATAAATTGTTTATTAATCTATTGCTTCGTTAATGTCAATTGAAGCTTTGTTCTACAAAAAGCCGGAAGATGTTTTATCTTTCGGTTTTTCTATTTGATTTTTTATTGTAAATATTTATGATTTTAGTAGTTTTATTTTTTTCATATTTTTTGGTTTTTGGGTTTTTATTAAGGATGGGATTTTTTATCTCATCCTTTTTATTAAATTAATTTTTTGTATTGTTTTTTTAAAGCATACTATTTATATATTTATTTTTAATAAAAAAAGACTTGAAATTTGTGTCCATATTCGTACATTCTTGTCCAGTTACCGAAGACAGTAGGCTATCCTCTCGATAGGAAAGTAAGTCCCTACCTAGGTTATATCAAAATATTTTTTGTTATAACTGTCGTCTTGGATGATCGTTTTTTTTATAAAAAGTGTTCGTTTATATTTAAATTTAGAAAAATTTAAAAAATGGCTATTACTAAAAAAAAGAAACAAGATTTAATTAAGCAATATGTACAAGATTTACAAGAAGCAAAAAATCTTGTTATTTTCCAACAAAGTGGTTTATCTGTAGCTACAGATGCAGACATTAGAAGGGAGGTAAGAGAAACTGAATGAAAATATAATGTCGTAAGAAAGAGATTGTTTCTAAGAGCATTAAAAGAAGCTGGTTATCCAGAAGTAGATTTGGAACAGATTCCTGGTTCTGCAGTTGCTGTGTATTCGAAGTGAGATGAGTACGCACCGTTAAAAGTTATAAATAAGTATTCAAAAGAGTTTGATAAAGATAAAAAAATAGACACTAAATTTGAATTTTTATGATGATGGTTTGATAAGGAGTGGAAAGATTCAGAATATGTGAATGAAATAGCGAACATTCCAAGTAGAGAAGAATTGCTATCAAAATTGGTATGGATATTCAACTATCCAGTACAATCTTTTACTTCTGTATTGGATCAAATTGCAAAGAAGAAAGAAGATTGATGAGATGAAGTATCTGCTGTTGACGAATCTAAAAAAGAAGAAAAAGTAGAGGAATCAAAGGATGTGTCAAAAGATGACGCTACAACAGAAGAGAAAAAAGAAGAAAAGGCCGAATAGTTTTCGGTATAAGTTGTTAGATAATGATGTGCTATTAGCTATTAGCTATTAGCAATCGGCTAAATATTATTTACCTATTAATTAGTATTGATAATGGAATTGTCAAAAAACGCACAAAAAATTATGGATTTAGTAAAAGAAATGAGTGCTATCGAGTTAAATGAGCTTGTTAAGGCTTTTGAAGAAGAATTTGGAGTTACAGCTGCTGCAACTGTTGTTGCTGCTGGTGGCGCTGCTGCTGGAGATGCTGCTGGAGATGCTGAATGAGAAGCTGCTTCAAATGTTGAACTTACAGAAATTGGAGGTCAAAAAATCGCTGTAATTAAAGTTGTAAAAGAATTACTAGGACTTTGATTAAAAGAGGCAAAAGAAATGGTAGAAAAAGCTCCTGTTGTTTTGAAAGAAAATGCAAAGGATGATGAAATTGAGACATTTAAGACAAAATTAGAAGAAGCTTGAGCTACAGTAAATTTGAAGTAGTTTAATTTTTGGTACAGATACTTGATTTTTCTTTATAAAAAGATAAGTTTAATCAATAGTTTCTATATAGTACCGAAAAATTTATTTTAATTCAGAAAATCGATAATGAGCGTTACTGTAAAACAAATAGTAGATGCACAAGTGCATGTTGGTACATTAAAAAGTGAGGCACATCCTAAAACTAGTGATTTTCGAGTAGATGTTGTAAACAATATTGTGGTTTTAAATCCAGAAAAGGTTGCACAACAGCTTGATAACGCTAAAAAGAGAGTACAAGCTGCCCAAAAAGATGGTAGAAGTATTTTGCTTGTATGTGAAAAAAAGATGTATGCTGATGAGATTAAAAAACTTTGAGAGAAGTATAATGTATCATATTTAAATTATAAGGCTCCTGGGGGTTTTGTTACCAATTTTGACACATTTAAGTCTAGAATTCAATCTATGAACAAAATGATGTCTTTTATTGAAACAGAAGAGTTTGATTCTCTTACAAAAAAAGAGCAACTAATTCATAAAAGAAAACTTGCTAGAGCAAGAAAGGTTTATGAATGAGTTAAAAATCTCACATCCAAACCAGGTTTAGTTATTGTTGTTGATGGTTCTATGATGGAAAACTTTATTAGAGAGGCAAAATCTCAAGAAAATATAGAAAATATTGTTGTAGCTTCTACAAATTACAATAAATATTTGTGAGAAAATGATGTAATTGCAAACATGTTAAGTTACAAAAGTATAGATTTTGTGATAAATTATATATTATCCTAATATACATATATGCCAACAAATACAATAGAAAATACAGTCAAGAGTGTTGATACTACTAAGTATATTCCTAGTAGTTCTGATAAAAAAAGAGCTATTATGATGTATTTGTTTTTTGGTATCATGGTTTCAATATCAAAAAAAACTTTAAATAATTTTGAATATTATCACTTAAAACAGGCTTCAGGTCGATGGATAATATTCTTGTTGATTTTAGTTTTTGATGTTGTATTGTTGTTTATACCTGTTATTAAATATTTAGGCCTTATTCCACTTATAGTACTCTTGGTAGCATTAGTAATAAGTGCAAAACAGGCTCGAGATGGTAAATACTTTTTAGATAAAAAGGATTCACCACTTGCTTTGTTTTCTTGAGTTGGTGGTTGGTTTATAGATTTATTTGAGATAGGTGTTAACACAACAAAAGTAGATGAAGATAGTATTTCTGATTTGCCTTATGAAAATCAGGCAAATACTCCAGATGACAATTCATCAAAATTAGACATAGAAATTGATCTTAAAGATCAATCTAAATAAAAATTTTTATCCCAAAAACACAATTATCATGGGTATAGATATTAATTTGTTAAAACAACTTAGAGAAGCGACATTTGCGCCTCTTAAAGATTGTAAAGATGCTTTAGTACAATCAAATTGAGATTTAGAAAAAGCAAAAGAAACACTTAAGGAAAAGTGAATTTTAAAAGCTGGTAAAAAGGCTGATAGAGAAACAAATGAATGAATTGTAAAGTGATTACAAGAAAATGACAAAATAGCTTGAGTAAAATTACTTTGCGAAACAGATTTTGTAGCAAAAAACGAAGATTTTCAAGAATTGGCTGATAAAATTTTAGTAAAAATAATGTCAGAAGATTCTGTATTTTCTTCAAAAGAAGAAGCTCCAGATACTTTAGTTGCGGATATAGATGAAATGGTCAAGGAGGCTGTTTGATCATTGGGTGAAAACATGCAATTAGCTGATATAATTTGTACAAAGGATACTGGTTTTGTTTATAATCATCCAGGTAATAAAGTAGCTTCTATAGTCTATTATGATTGAGAAGATTCTGATATAGCAAAAGAAATAGCTTTGCAAGTTGCTGCTATGAATCCTAATTACTTAGATTTTGATTCAGTACCAAGTGATATTGTTTCAAAAATGGAAGAAGAATTTCGTCAAGAATTAATAGAATCTGGTAAGCCAGAAAATATGATAGATCAAATATTAAAATGAAAATTAAATAAGGCATTGGCGGAAGACGTATTGTTAGAACAAGAATATATAAGAGATTGATCAAAAAAAATCAAAAATATTATACCAGAGTGATTTACTGTAAAATCTTACAGAAGGTTGTCTGTAAAATAAATATGAAATAGAGATTTTAGCTTTCTTTTTATCTTAAGTAAGATTTTAAGATGGTTTGTATATCTATCTAGTTAAATAATTTATATTACTCAACAAGTTTAAAATGCAAAAGTATGAATTGGTTTTGTTGCTAGACTATCAAGCACAAGATAAAGCAAGAAAAGATTTATTATCAAAGTTTGAATCTGACTTCAAAGACAATATTTTGGAAAAGGATGATATGTGATTACAAGAAATGTGTCACGATATGAAGTCTAAAAAATGAAATAATAGGGCGTATTTTGTTTCTTACTATATACAATCAGATGAAAACAAACTAAAAGAAATTAGAAAAAACTTTTTGTATGCAAATCTAGTTGTTAGATATGATATTTTCAAGATGTGAAGTGAACAAACATTTTTTGAATTTGATAAATTACAAAAAGAATTGGAAAAAATCATGGATTCACGAGATGACAAAAAATTTGGCAACAAAATTTCATTTTTTTCATTAGATGATAATTCTAAATATATTAACTGGAAATCTGTAGTTATTTTGAAAAAGTATATTACAAGGTTTTGAAATATAAAACCTAGAAAATACACAAAAAATTTGGTTAGAGTGCAAAAAAAATTAAGAAAAGAAATAATTAGAGCTAGAATACTGGGATTATTAGAATTTGCAAGAAAATAAAAAATTAAAATCATTTTATTTTACAATAATAAACAGTCATGGCAAGTAAGTTAAGAAGAATTAGAAAATACAAATGGACAAAAAGGCTAAAAACTCATTGATTTAGAGAAAGAATGAAAAAACGAACAGGTAGAAGGGTCTTAAAAAACAGAAGAAAAAAAGGAAGAAAACAGTTGACACCACAAAGATCTTAATATAATAGTTTTATATTAAGGTCCTTTTTGTAAAAGGAAAAACAATCTAGTTTATTTGAGATTAGTTCATTTGGAATTGTTTATATAATATTTCTAAATTGTTAATTATAAATAAACCAAGTATTACAGATTATAATTACAAAGTTTACTTTCCCTAAAAATTTCAAACACATGCCTACAAAAAAAACAACAAAAAAAACAAATGTTTCTGCAAAAATAAATAAAATTACAGCACCTGCAGTTTTTAAAGACTACTTTCAAAAAGATGGTAGAATTTATTTGAATAAACCAAAAAATTTTGAGAGTTTTCCAGATTTGTTAGACCTTCAAAAAAAATGATATCAAGATTTTATACAAAAATATATTCATAAACTATTTGAGGATATAAATCCTATATGGGATATTGCATGAGAAAAAATGTGTGTTACAATATCTGATATAAAAATATCAGATCCTTCAAGTGATATGGAAGAATGTAAGAAAAAAGAACTTACATATTGATGAGTTATTTCTTGAAAAGTTAAGTTAGTTGAAAGAGTAGAAGAAGAGGGTAAAAAACCTGTAGAAAAGGTCGTTTTTTCAAAGCGTGCAAATATAGGTACTTTGCCTATAATGACACCATTTGCATCTTATATTATAAACTGAGTTGAAAGGGTTATTATATCTCAGATTATTAGATCTTATGGTATATTTTATAACAAAAAAGATTTTTGATTTTGATTTAAATTGATACCAGAAAGATGACCTTGGATAGAAACTAAGGTAGAAAAATCTTGAGTTGTGGTTGTTAGAATTAATAAATCTAGAAAATTTCCTATTACTACATTACTTAGAATTTTTTGAGCAGAAACAGATGAAAGTATAAAGGAGTTGTTTTTAGAACATACAGAAGAAGAAGATACAGATTATATAGATATAACACTAAAAAAAGATCCTACTAGTGATGCATTATCAGCAGCTGAATTTATTTATAACAAGCTGAGACCAGGAGAGCTTATTGATGCTCAAAGTGCTTTAGATTATATTAAAAATCAATTTTTAAACCAAGATAGAATAAATATATGAAGAATTGCTAGAAGAAAAATAAATGCAAAACTTTGAATAGACAAAAAATTAGATGCTCCAGAATCAAACTTATTTGATTGAGAAGATTTAGTTGCATCTATTGTATATTTAATAAATCTTTCGAACTATAAAAAATGATATTATGTAGATGACTCTGATCACTTGTCTAATAAAAGAGTTAGAACAACTTGAGAAATATTATATGCTCATTTATGACCAGTAATGAGAAAGTTTGTTAAGTCTATAAAATGAAAGCTTTCTGTATTAAATATGGAAAATACTTTAAAAATCACAGATTTGGTAAATTTTAAAATTATTGATAATTCAATAAAGAGTTTTTTTGCAACTTCTCAACTATCTCAATTTTTAGATCAAGTTAATCCACTTGCTGAATTAGAGCACAAAAGAAGAATTACTGCTTTATGACCTGGAGGTCTAAAGAGAGAAACTGCTAAGTTTGAGGTTCGTGATGTTCATCCTTCTCATTATGGTAGAATATGTCCTATTGAAACACCAGAGTGACAAAATATTGGTTTGGTTATATATCAATCATTGTTTTCTCGTATTAATGAAGAATGATTTTTGGAAACTCCAGCATTTAAAGTTTCAAAAGAAGTAGATGCGAAACAATCTAAATTGATAAATAGGATAGCTGACCGTGATATATTCGAATTAAACTCTAAATGAGAAACAACCTCTAAGGTTATAGTAAAAGAAGATAAATATATTGATAAAAAATCCGCTGAAAAAATAGAAAAAATGTATAGCAAAACTAAGGCTATGGTTAAAGTAAAGCCATTTGTAACAGAGGAGGTAGAATATATTTCACCAGAGTTAGATGAAAAATACTATATTGCTGATGCTACGGCAGAAACTGATGAACATAATAATATTACTGCAAAACGTGTAGCTGCAAGACATTTTGATGAAATGATTACTCTTCATGTAAAAGATGTTACACATATAGATGTAAATCCATCACAAATATTTTCACCAAATACATCTTTAATACCATTTTTGGATCATAATGATGCGGTTCGTGCATCTATGGGTACAAATCAACATAGACAAGGTTTACCATTACTAAAAAATGATGCACCACTTGTTGGTACATGATTAGAAAGTATTGTACAACATACTCATGCTGTAATTCTTGCAGAAGAAGATGGTGAGGTAGTTTATGTAGATGGTAATAGAGTAAAAGTAAAATATAAAACATGAATAAAGGAATATAAACTTGTTACTTTTAAAAGATCAAACGCAAAAACTTGTGTTAATCAAGTAGTAAGAGTTTCTTTAAAGCAAAAAGTAAAAAAATGAGAAATATTAGCAGAGTGACCATGTAGTGAAAATTGAGAGTTAGCCGTGGGTAAAAACCTTAATGTTGCTCTTATGCCATGGAAATGATATAATTATGAAGATGCTATAGTTATTTCAGAAAGATTAGTAAAACACGATACTCTTACATCCATACAAATAGAAGAAAAAGAAATAGAGGTTTCAGATACAAAACTTTGACCTGAAGAAACTACAAATGATATACCATGAGTATCTATGTCTAAACTTAAAAATTTAGATGAAGACGGTATTGTTAGAATTTGATCAAAAGTAAAATGATGAGATATTTTGGTTTGAAAAATTACTCCAAAATCAGAATGAGAGTTAACTCCAGAGGAAAAGTTGATTCAAGCTATATTTTGAGATAAGTCTAAAAATGTAAAAGACACTTCTTTGTATATGCCATCTGGTAGCGAAGGTACAGTATTAGATGTTGTAATTTTGGATGCAAAAAAATGAGATAGTTTGATGGCCGGAGTTAGAAAAAAGGTAAAAGTATATATTGCTAGTATAAGAAAAATTGAAATTTGAGATAAGTTAGCTTGAAAACACTGAAATAAGGGTATTATTGCTGTTGTTGTTCCAGAAGAAGATATGCCTTATTCTAAAGACTGAGAGCCAATAGATGTTGTATTAAATCCTTTGTGAGTAATTTCACGTATGAACTTATGACAATTATTTGAAGCACAACTTTGATATATAGCAAAAAAATATGATGTTAAGTTTGCATTTTGATCATTTTCTGGTTTTTGATTAGAAGAATTTCAAAAATTGATAAAAGATTTGGGGATAGAGGAAGAGGTGAGTCTTAAATTGTTTGATTGACAAACAGGTATCCCTTATGCACAAAAAGTTACTGTTTGATATATGCACTTACTTAAATTGGTTCATATGGTAAAAGATAAAATTCATGCTAGATCTGTTGGTCCATATTCTTTAATAACACAACAACCATTGTGATGAAAAGCAAGACAGTGATGACAAAGATTTTGAGAGATGGAAGTTTGGGCACTAGAAGCATATTCTGCGGTTTATACTCTTCAAGAAATGCTTACTGTAAAATCAGATGATGTTGTTTGAAGAAACAAAATGTATGAGTCTATTATTAAATGACAAAAACCAAATATCTGATGATTACCAGAGTCGTTTAATTTAGTAACCTACTTATTTAAATGATTGTCTCAAAATATAAGGCCAGTTACACATGAAGAATTGGAAGAAATAAAAAAAGAAAGAATAAATAAAATAAAAAACTTGTGATTATCAAAACTTATGAATGATTCTGTTGTTTCTGATGAAGATATAGAAAATGAGACCGTAGAATCAACAGAGGAAAAAGAAGATATAATCGATAAGGTCTTAGAAGATATGGTAGAAAGTTGAGAAATTGATGATTAAAATCATTAAAATTAACTAAAAAAATAAAAAATTTATATCAAAAATATTTTCTCATGCAAAAATCCAAATTTGACTGAATAGTAGTTACACTCGCATCAGTAGATGATATATCAAAACGATCAAATGGTGCTGTGGACAATCCAGATACAGTTAATTATAGAACAGGTAGACCAAAACAACATGGTTTGTTTTGTGAATCTATTTTTGGACCAGTAAAAAATTACGAATGTAGTTGTGGTAAATATAAATGAGTAAGATACAAATGAATTGTTTGTGAAAGATGTGGAGTAGAGGTAACTACATCTAGAGTTAGAAGATCTAGAATGTGACATGTAGAATTAGCATCGCCTGTTATACATGTTTGGTATAAATCAAGTCCTTCTTGAGGTATTCATCAACTTTTGCAGCTTTCTTCAAATGAAATTGATAGAGTTCTTACTTTTGTGAAATATTCTGTTTCAGAAAATGTTACAGAAGAACAAAGAAAAGAATTATCAAAAAAACTAGAAGAAAATCTCAGTTCTAAATTGGAAGAATTAGATGAACTTTATAAAACAGAACTAAAAGAAGCCAAGGAAAACAAAAAAAAGATATCAGAAATAGAAAACCTTTTTAAAGAAAATAAAGATAGCTTAAACCAAGAATTTAATAGGCTTAAATCCATTGTTTCTGACTTGCATTTTGCAAGTACAATATTGGAAAGTGATTATAGAAATATTTTTTGTCAATATTCTGATATTATTTCTTTTGTGTCTTGACCAGAAGGAATATTGAAAATGCTTCAAAATATAGATGTAAAAAAAGAAATTAAAGTTAGATTGGAAGAATATTCAAAATTAAAGTCTGAAGAACAAAAAAGAAAATTAATGCTTTTGATAAAACTTTTGATAAATTTACACGTTTCTGGTGTTAAACCAGAAAATATGGTTTTGAGAAAATTACCTGTGATACCACCCGATCTTAGACCTGTAGTGCAGTTAGATGGTGGTAAATTTGCTTCTTCTGATGTTAATTTGTATTATAGAAGAGTTTTGATGAGAAATATCAGGCTTAGAAAAATGATACAGGTAGGTATGCCAGATGTAGTAAAGAAAAACGAAATAAGACTTTTACAAGAATCTGTAAATAATCTTTTGGTTTGAGAAAAATGATGACCAGGTAAGGGTTGAGCAGGTGTAAAAGTGTTTAAATCTTTGTCAGATATGCTTTCTGGTAAAGAATGAATTTTTAGAAAAAATCTTCTTTGAAAAAGAGTTGATTATTCTTGAAGGTCTATAATTACTGTTTGACCAAATTTAAAATTAGATGAGTGTTGATTGCCAATATATATAGCGGTAAAAATGTTTACACCATTTATAATCTGAAAACTTATAGATAAAAAGATAGTATATACACCAAAACAAGCAGAAAAATTGATAAAAGAAGAATCTCCAATAGCATTGAAATTTTTAGAGGAGGTTATAAAAGATAAATATGTTTTACTTAATCGTGCTCCTACTTTACATAGGCTTTCTATTGAGGCATTTAAAATAAAGCTTATGTCTGGTAAAACAATAAGAATTCATCCGCTAGTTTGTCCTGCGTTCAATGCCGATTTTGATTGAGATCAAATGGCTGTTCATTTGCCGCTTTCTGAAGAAGCACAAAAAGAAGCTAGAGAAGTTATATCATCTGACAAAAATATATTGTGACCAGGTTCTTGAGATCCAACAATAACACACTCTCAAGATATGGTTTTATGAATATATTATATTACAGATTTTTTTGATTCTAGATATCCAGACTATAATACTCAAGAAGAACGAGAAAATAAAACACCAACAGTTTGATATTTCGAATCTATAAGAGATGTTTTGAATGCTTTTGAAAATAATGATTTAACTGAAAAAGATAAAGTTTTAGTTAAATTTAATAATAAAAATCTAATTACTACTGTTGGTAGGGTTATATTTAATTCTGTACTTCCTGAAAAAATACAATTTGTAAATTTAAAACAGGGTAAAAAAGAATTGAAAAACCTTTTGAGTAAGGTTTTTGATAATTATGATATGGCAACTACTGTTGATGTGGCAGATAGTATAAAAGATTTATGATTTCATTATTCTACGATAGCAGCGAACTCTATTAATATATTAGACATGAAAATACCTCAAGAAAAAGAAGAAGTTTTGAAGGCTTGAGAAGCATTGGCTAATGATATATACAAGTATTACTTTAAATGATTTTTCTCAGAGGATGAAAAACATAGACAAGTAGTAGAAGTTTGGTCTAAAACAAAATCTGACGTAGAACAATATCTTAAGAATATTATATGACCAGGGAATAATCTTTTCAGTATGGTTGATTCTTGAGCTAGATGATCGCAAACACATATGACTCAAATATCTGGGATGAAATGATTGGTTGTTAATCCAAAATGAGAAATTATCGAACTTCCTATTAAATGAAGTTTTGTTGAGTGATTAAAGCCTACTGAGTATTTTATCTCAGCTCACTCATGAAGAAAAGGTAAGGCTGATACGGCTTTGAGAACAGCAGATTCTTGATATCTTACAAGAAAGCTTTGTGATTCATCACAAGAAGTTATAGTAAGGACCGAGGATTGTGGTACAGAAAAAAGTATATATATTTCAAAAGAGGAATCTGAGATGATATGAGAAAACTTTTTTGATATGTTGTATGGAAGAATATTAGCCAAGGATATTGAAGACGAGAATTGAGTAATTATATTGAAAAAATGAGATCTTTTGGATAAAGAAAATATAAACCTATTAAAAAATGATAATATTGATTGAGTTTACTATAGGTCTCCACTAACTTGTAGAACATCTAGTGGTGTTTGTCAAAGGTGTTATGGTATGGATCTTTCTACTAGAAAAATGGTTGAGATATGAGTTCCAGTTTGAATTATTGCTGCTCAGTCTATTTGAGAGCCAGCTACCCAATTGACTATGAATACGTTTCACCAATGATGAGTTGCATGATGAGCAGATATGGCTCAAGGTATAGATAGAATTAAGCAACTTTTTGAAGTTAGATCACCAAAGAAACCTGCAGTAGTTGCACCATTTGATGGTAAGGTAATATTTTCAGAAAAATGAGCAGATAGATATATAAATATTGAATCAGAATACCAAAAGAAACCATATTTATTGAAAGATGAATATGAATTATCTGTAAAAAAATGAGATTATTTGAAAAAATGATGAGTTTACGCTATCAAATGAAAGAGTAAACTTAAAGTTCAAGAAGAAGGTACTATTTTAGAGATTAAAAAGGATGGTATAATTTTGGGTACAAAAGATGTTGTTAAAAAGTCTTATAAATGATTAGCACCACTTTGAATAAAAGAATGAGATTCTGTATTTAAATGACAAATACTTACTATTTGAGCATTAGATATTTGAGAATATAAGGATATAGTTTGAGATCTTCAAACTCAGAAATATATAATTAATGAGGTTAAAAAAGTTTATGCTGATCAATGACAGGGTATGAACAATAGACATATAGAGGTGGTTGTTAAACAATTATTTTCAAAGGTTTTTATTGAAAAACCAGGTGATACTTGATTTATACCATGAGAATATGTAAAATATGAAGACTTTATAAATATAAACAAAGAATTAGAAGAACAATGAAAGATCCCAGCTCAATGAAAAAGGTTGGCATTATGATTGACAAATGTTGCTAAGGGTGCAGACTCTTGGCTTTCTGCAGCATCATTCCAAGAAACAATTAGGGTTATGGTTTGAGCGTCATTAAAGTGAGCGATAGATACATTGTCAGATCTTAAATCTAATGTAATTATATGAAGATTATTGCCAATTGGTGATGTTTATAGAAAAGAAAATGGTTACGAATAGTATCAAAGTGTCTTTTAAAAAAATAAGTATTTTAGACAAAATTATGTTTAAAAACAATCTTAGTTTTTCTTGACAATAAAGGTTGAATCCATATAAAAATATCCACTATTTTGATTTATAAATTAATGAATTGTTATGGCTCATAAGAAGGCTGCATGATCAGCTAAAAATTTAAGAGACTCTAAACCAAAATATAGAGGAGTCAAGGTTTTTTGATGACAAACTGTTTCTGCATGAAATATTATAATAAGACAGAAATGAAACAAATATGAAGCTGGTAAAAACACCTATTTAGCTAAAGATTTTTCTATACATTCAAATATAGAATGAATAGTAGAATTTTCTAAGGCAAATAAAACAAGGTTTGATAACAGAAGATATCTTAAAACAATAGTAAATGTTGTATCAGCTACAAAGACAGAAACAAAAGAATCTTCTTCAAAGGTAGAAAAAAAGGAGCTTGAAAAAAAACCTACAAAAAAGACTACAACAAAAAAAGTTGCCACAAAAAAACCAAGCACAACAAAAAAGACTACAACAAAAAAAGTTGCCACAAAAAAGCCAAGTACAACAAAAAAAGTTGCTACTAAAAAACCAAGTACAACAAAGAAAACTACAAAAAAATAATTTATCATTAACTTAGAAATAAGTTTAAATAACTGATAAAATCTAAGTTTTCACTAAACAAATAAATATTTATAATTTAGACTAACAAGAAAATGGCAGGAATAAGTCCTAAAAAAAAGATTTCTAAACACAAAAGAAATACTAGACATTCTACATGGGAAAGATTGCAATTAAAAAAATTATCTAATAAATATACTACTTCTAAATGTAACAATTGTGGTAAGACAAAATTACCTCACAGAGTTTGTCCACATTGTGGATATTACAAAGGTAAACAAGTTTTTACTATAAAATCAAAATCAAAAGATACAGTAGTAGACGCATAATAGTTTTTTATTAAGAAAGTAATCATCTTATGAAAGTTTGACATAGGATAAACGCAAGAAAAGTAGTGTTGAGCTATTTCTATCAACGCTGCTTTTTTCATAATCTTTGAAAACAAGATAATCATTTAACTACAATACTTTCCGTAGATAATATATTTGTTTCTCAAACAGAACAGTTTGAAAAAGCTAAGATTGAGCTTACACAAAAGATCACAGATGAATTAAAAATATCTGATAATGAAAATTTAGAATATTTTGTTAATATATTTTTTGATAAACGACCAGCAGATCAAATAGATATGGATTATGTATTCAAGGTTTGAAAATCTTTTGAAAAATATTTTGATGAAGTTATAGAAAAAATAAACAAACACACACAAAGTTTTTCTTTTTTTGAGATGAACACTATGAATCAGACATTATTTCTTCTTGGTTATGTAGAATGGAAAGTATTAGAAACACCAAAAGAAGTTTTGTTGAATGAATTAATTGAATTAGCCAAAAGATATGATGATGAATGATCACCAAAGCTTATAAATGGTATTATGCACAAAATATTTAATAATATAAAATAATAGAAAAACCCGCTAAAGCGGGTTTTTAAATAATATTGACTGTCATTTCGACCGAAGCGGAGAAATCTCTTTTAACACATAAAGGGATCTCTCCATTACAGTCGAGATGATAGAATTTATTTTTTTAAGTATACTTTTACATCTTCTCCATTGTTATTCAAAGCTTTAATTTTGAAATCATATCAAGCCATGCTTTCCAAATCTTCTCGTGAAGATATAAAACATCACTTTGCTCAGTTGCTATAAATTCAAACTAAATTTTCATATAATAACTTTAAATCATATTGGTCTAGTCTTTTACCATATGGTGGATTTGTAATCAAATAACCATCCCATGTTTTTGTTTCTTTAATATCTTTTTGTTCAAAAATTATAATATCATCTACGTTTGCTTTTTTGGCGTTATTTTTTGCTATATTTAATATATTTTTGTCTATATCATATCCAACAATTTTATAATCTCATTCAAATATTTTTTCTTTTAATTTATTTTTCATTCCTTCAAACTGATTTTCATCAAAATCAGAAAAACTTTGAAAAGCAAAATTTCTATACAATCATGGAGCTATATTTTTTGCTATCATAGCAGCTTCTATACAAATAGTACCACTACCACACATTGGATCGAGTAATGAATGTTTGAAGTGCCAGTTGCAAAGTCTTACCAAACTTGCAGCCAAGTTTTCTTTCAAAGGAGCATCTCAAGCATCTTTTCTATATCATCTATTGTGTAAGGATTCTCCACTTGTATTTACAAAAATACTGCAAGCATCTTCAATTATTTGGACAAAAACATTTATTTCTTCTTTGTTTATGTCAGACATTCTTTGTTTATTTTCTCATACAAGTTTTTTAATAATAGATTTGTTTACAATACTTTGAGTAGATCTTTCACTATCTATCATTGATTTAAAAATGTTTGTACTAACATTGATTTTGTGTCACTTATTTATGTATTTATCCCAGTTTATATTATAGACAAAATCAAATAGCTGATCAAAATTTTTCATCACTGCACTATTTATCTCCATATATACTTTGTTTGCTATTCTAGAATTTAAATTAATATTCCAAACATCTTTTGTATTTCATTCTACATACATTCATGTAGGAAAATTATCAAAAGTTTTGTATCACAAAATTTTGAGCTCTTGTGACAATATTGGTGCGGTTCATTTAAAACATGTTATTAGTAATTTCATAGTATATATTTTTGTATAAATATTTTATTTGTAGTTCCTTACAATAAAAGACATAGTTTTCTTCTTGAAAAAAAACATCGCTTAAATACAATTCATACGTTACTTTATTATTATTTCAACGATGAATACATATCAAAATTTAATACTAAAGATTATAGAGCTAAACACAAAGCAAAAATTGACTATTGATGATTTAAAAATGATCAAAAGAGATTTTGCTAAACAAAATAAATTAGCAGATATTCCTACAAATATCAAGTTGCTTCGTGCATATCATCAATTAGTTCAAAGCGAACAAATTGAGAAAAGTATTGAGATGGAAAACTTATTGAAAAAAAGAGGAATCCGTTCACAATCTGGTATTGTAGCAGTCCAAGTACTTACCAAACCTTACCCATGTCCCTGAAAATGTATTTTTTGTCCCAACGAAAAATGAATGCCCAAAAGTTACATTAGCACAGAACCAGGAGCAATGAGAGCTGCATTAAATCAATTTGACCCTATCAAACAAACATACAATAGACTTCTTTCTCTCACTATGACAGGACATCAAACTGATAAAATAGAGATGATAGTTCTTTGATGAACTTGGGATGTTTATCCCAAAGAGTATAAAATAGAATTTATAAAAAAATTGTATGATGCCTGCAATACATTTTCTCAATTGGAAATAGATATTCCAGAAGAGATACACACCCCCTTTATCAAAGGGGGGCAGGGGGATTCAAAAACAGAAAAAGTTCAACCCCCTACTTCCCCCTCACAAAGGGGGATAAAAAAAAACTATGGATATAGTATCACAAATTTAGATCAAATAAAATATTCTTCTTCACTACAAGAAGCCATCAAAATTAATGAAAACGCAGACAATAGAATTATAGGTCTTACAGTAGAAACCAGACCAGAATATATCACAGATCAAAATTGTAAATTTCGACGTGAATTGTGAGTAACTAGGTTAGAAGTTTGAGTACAATCTATGTATGATGATGTGCTTGAGGCCAACAAAAGATGACACTCGGTTCAACAAATTCGTGATGGAATTCACAAAATGAGACAATATGGATTCAAATTTTCAGTCCATATTATGCCATGACTTTACAAGTCAGATTATCAAAAAGATCTTTGAACTTTCCAAAAAATATATTCAGATCCATTTCTCAAGCCAGATGAGATTAAGTTTTATCCCACATCAGTTATACCAAATACTAAGCTGTATGATTTATATATGCTGTGAGAATATAAACCTTTGGCTACAGATGATATCAAAAAACTGATCAAACAAACTTTCCAAGAAATTATACCACCATATACTAGAATCAAAAGATTGATTCGCGATATCCCTTCTACAGAGATTGCTGCAGGATCAAATATCACAAATCTTTCTCAGCTTACACATAACGAACTCAAAAAAGAATTAAAATCTGATAAGAAAAAAAGAGAAGAACTTTATAGTAGATTATATTGAGATTACAAATTATTCAACTCAGTAGAGGAGTTTTTGTCTGCCCCCTTTATTAAAGGGGGAAAGGGGGATTCAAAAACAGAAAAAGTTCAACCCCTTATATCCCCCTTACAAAGGGGGACTGAAAATACTTACATTATATGACAAGATCCAGATAGAAAAAATTACAGAAATTTTGTGACGCTAGATACTCGTAGCAGAGAGATTAGACACAAAAAAATGGCCCCCTTTAAGAAGGGGGGCCTGCCTGCCGGTAGGCAAGGTAGGGGGGATTTAAATTCAGAAGTTAATATAATTATTAGAGAATATGAGAGCTCAGTTTGAATAGAATATTTTATTTCATTTGAAGATTTGCAGTGATATCTGTACTGATTTGCTAGATTGTTGCTTCCAGATACAAAAGAATCTATTGAACGAAAATGACTTTGAAAAGATACGGCAATAATTAGAGAGCTTCATATATATGGACAATTGGCCAGTTTGAAAGAAAAACAAGAATTAAACCAAAAACAACAACATAAATGATTTTGATCTCAGCTTATGTCTTTGGCAGAGCAGATTTCTTCAAAATGCTGATATAAAAAATTGTCTGTAATTTCATGAGTATGAGTGAGATGATATTATCAAAAAATCTGATATTTGCTTGAATGAACATATATGGTTAAAAAACTATAACTTTAAAATATCCAAACGAATATTGGTTTTTTAATTTTGTCAAAAAACAATTTGACATAGATTTTGAAATTATTATATTTAATTATGATATAATTATTGTCTTTTAGTAATATTAAATTTACTATTGAATTTGTATATAAATTTAATAGTATATATCTATATAACTTTTATATCAAAAAATAATCATGTGAAGAGAAAAATATCTTTCTATTACAGAACTTAGACAAAATGCTACCAAGTGTATACATGATCTTGCTAGTACAAAAGAAAAAATAATTTTTATAAACAACAAACCACAAGCAGTATTGGTAGATTTTAACCAGTACGAAAAGATGAAAGAACTTTTGTATATCCAAGTTTGAACACTAGATATCAATCAGATCAATGATGATATGGTACATGAGGCTAAGAAGGTAAAAGATTTAGATGATTCTGAATTTATAAACATAAAATAAGCGTATGGTGACAGTATCTGATATTGTAGAACTTAAATGAATAGACATATATTTACAAAAAAGATGACTCATAAAACAATATATCAAAGCAAAAAAGCATATTTTATCCGGATTTTTTATATGAAATTTTTTAAAAGAGAAAAATCCTAAGTGATGCAATATTCATTATTTTCCTATAAACAAACAATACAGGGCATTGTGTATATTAGACAACAATATTCTTAAGGTTTTCAAAATTGATAATCATTCTTAAAAAAAATCATCTAACTTTAGCTAGACCTATGAGCGAAGTATATATGATTTTTTCTTAAACAAAAAATAAATCATGTCCTTCGTTCATTACATTAGTTCGAGCCTGACTTATCGGCAGACAGGGATGACAGATTCATTCTTTTATTCATTTTCCAATAATTTATAATGAATAATTAATTATCCATTACCCATTTACCATTATCAATTAATCTTAATATTTCTCTTTCAAACCAATCATTACTGATTCCATTTCTTCAAAAATTTCTGGGATATATTCTTTCCCTTCTTCTCGTCCATCTATATCTTCCAAATCAGCAAATTTTTCTCTCATTCTTTGTTCAAACAAATATTGAAATTCAGATTGGAAAGCTGGATTTTTCATAAGTTCTTCCAATTCTGGATCTTGTTTCATCGTTTCAGAAAACTCCATCATAGGATCCAACAATACATCAGAATTTTTCTTTACAAATATTGTTCCAAAAATAATCAATCAAGCTGTTGTCAAAACAACCAATCATGAAATGATTACTCATGCGATAGCCATTCATTTTTTTTGTTTTTTGACCAAGGCTATGATACCAAATATTAGACCAACTATAGCAGCAGGTATTCAGATAAAAGCTCATATTACAGTTAGACAAAGTAATGCTCATACGATAGCTAGTACTAGACTAGTCACAGATAGTCCAGATTTTTGTTCGGTTTTTCTTGAACTCGTGTTAACGGTTTTTGTAGGCATAATAAAAATCTTAAATCAAATAAAGTTTATTTGATAGTAATTTTTTTATAATCACTTAGCATTTGTTCAATATTGTATATTTGGTTATGTACTGATATATATTTTTTTTATTTAAATATTGATTTTTAATGGATCTAACAGCTGGAGCAATTTT
>CAZCTB010000003.1:0-7696 GCA_964501605.1 uncultured Candidatus Peribacteria bacterium | reverse complement strand
TTCAACTGTTGATTGAGTAATGAAAATATGTATACTAAATTTAAGAAAATTTTAATGGAATATGTTAGAAATTTTTAGCTATTCCGTTCTAGACCCTTTCATAATACAAAATCAATAAAACATATATAATATAAACTATAACACAAATAATCAAACTGTAAAGACAATATTCTTGAATAGAAAAAAAATATTCTTATATTATTTTATAGTATATGGTGAAAAGAATTTTTATCTAAAATTATAGATTAAAAATGTCTAACTACCGTGATGAATTTTTGTGAGATACTCACTACTTAATTTCCAATAAGTGATTTAATGGAAATGTTCTTTTTGAAACAAATGATGACTACAAAACATTTATTTTGTATACAATTGCTAATCTATTAGAACACCCGACTATAACTATTTCTGCATATTGTATTTTGCCAAAACATTTTCATTTTGTAGTAAAAAATAAAGAAAAATGATTTAAAATCTCTAATTTTATGAGAAAAATACAAGTAAGTTATGCTATGTATTTTAAGAAAAAGAATACAGATAAAAGTGAATTAAAGTGAGTACCTGTTTTTGAGTGAAGATTTAAAGCAAAAACTATAAAAGAAAAAGAGTTAGAATATGTTGAAAGCTGGGTAGCTTTTGATCCCATACTACATAAGGCAGTAGAAGAAATAAAAAATTGGCCTTATACAAGTGCACATCAAGTTATAAATACTTGATATAATCATATGACAGAAACACATATAAAAATATACAACAATTGAAGAAAAATACAAAAAAATACTTTTTTTGAAGAAAATGAATTAAAATAATTAAAATAAACATCGCATAAGTTTATGCGAAGATTTTTTGGAACGTTAAATATTCTCTTTACAAAAATCACCCCAACCTCTCTTTGAAAAAGAGGAGATAAAAGGAATTGTTTTTGTAATAATTTTTAGAATTATATATATTAAAAAAAATCACCTCAAGTGATTTTGTTGCAACAAGTCTAATGATTATTATAGGCTAATAATACAACGCTTCTGCAATTTTATCAAACGGAACATTATAGTAAAGAGACTTTGAAATGATAGAATTATTTGTTAATTGTAAGTTCAGTTTTGGATGGTATCCTAACTATCTCAGGACGTATATCAATTATATTTTTACTCTGATTGTTTCAATACATTTGTTCCCAATTTTTTTGAGTTTGATCTAAAATTTTAGTTTTTACTATTTCATGTTTAAAGCTCGTTTCATTCAATTCATTATTTGCTTGTCTAAGAAAGTATCATTCAGTAGAGGCTAAAGACACAAAACGAAGATAAAAAATTCAAGACATTATTATAAAAGCAAAAAGTCATCATATTTTTATGGAATCTACAAAATGCTTGTGTGACCTTTGTTTATTCAAAACAAATTTATAACACTTTTGTAATCAATTTGTAGATATAAAAGCAAACTTTTTCATGATAATTTTAATGTTGAATGTTGAATATTTAATGGTTAATTGTAATTTGTGAATTGTGAATTGTGAACCTTTAATTAACCATTTACAATTCACCATTATCGATTACTTTTTCGATTACTCTATATTTTGCACTTCTGCTAGCTCTATTTTTTTGAACTTCTTTATAATGTGGTTTTATAGCCTTTTTTAATACCAATTGAAATCAGTTTTGTTTTGATAGTTCTTTAAAAAAAAGTTTAACAACCCTATCTTCAATACTATGAAAAGTAATAATACCACATCTTCATCAATCTGACAAAATTCCTGGAATTTGTTCCAGTACTAATTTTAGATTATCAATTTCTTTGTTAGTTTCAATTCTAATTGCTTGAAAAATAACTATGCTAGCTTTTTGTCACAAACCAACCTTTCAGAGTATGTTTTTAAGCTCAAACGTTGTTTTTATTTTGGATTTATTTCTATATTTTATTATTTCTCTGGCAATTTCTTGTGATTTTTTTTGTGTAAATTCAGCATAATTTATAAAAATCTTTGCTAAATCTTCTACAGAATATTGATTTAAAATATCATACGCAGACTTTCAAACTTGATTATTAAATCTCATATCTAAAATTGAATCATAATTAATAGAAAAACCACGAGATCAATCTTTAAAATGTTCCATATTTACTCATAAATCCAACAAGACAAAATCAACCTTAATATTTCACAATACTTTAAAAATATTTGTGTAAGAATTCTGTAAAAATTCAATTTTATTTCAAAAACTTGATAGTGTTTTTTTTGTTTTTTCTAAAATATTTGGATCTAAATCAAAACCATAGACCTTTTTAATATCTGGATATTTATTTAGTATCTTTTTGGTATGTCATCAGTGTCCTAGGGTACCGTCTACAATTATTTTAGCATTTTTTGGCACTGAATCCAATACTTCATCTAGCATAACAGACACATGATTGATCATATATATTGCAAAAATTAAATTAAATTTAGTGTATAAATGTATATTCAAATTGCAAAAGATTTAGAATTAATTAATGTCTTTTTTGAAAAAATTTTTATTTAATTATTTTTTATTATGAATTTATATAAAGAAGTGCCAGCTTATTTTGACAAAAAAAACAGCATAATAAATATGGTAGTAGATATAGCAAAATGATCTACAAATAAATATGAGTATGATGAAGAGTGATGATACTTCAGATTGGATCGCGTAATACATCATAGTATGTTTTATCCTTTTGATTATGGTTTTATACCCCAAACAACAGAATTAGACTGAGATGCTGTAGATGTGTTTCTTTTGTGAACATATCCTACATTTAGTGGTTGTGTTATAAAAGCTAGATTATTATGAGTAATAGATGTTGTAGATGAAAAATGACAAGATCCAAAACTTATTGCTGTACCCACACACGACATTGATCCTCGCTGGGATGAATACAAATGAATAAATGATATACCAAAGCACATAAAAGAAGAGTTAACTATATTTTTTAAAGAATATAAAAAATTAGAAGCAAGAAAATATGACAAAACAGTAATACATTGATTTGCTACAAAAAAAGAAGCTTATGAATATGTAGATAAAGGCATAAAAAGATTTAAGGAAAAACACTGAAATAATTAATAATTAAAAAGTTAAAAATATAAAAATATAAAAAATGTAGAAACCTAAATCAAGATTCTACATTTTTATTTTAAAAAACTTTTTAAAACTATTAACTATTTGGAGTCTCATCATTGTTCATCTATAGTCATACCAACTATAGCCTCATCTTTGGATACATCATCTTTTGTGTCTTTGTTTATATAAACAAACATAGGCATAATCATCGGTACTCTTCATATAATTTGCGTAATAAATTCTCACAAATCTTCTTTTAAAATTTTTAAATTGTCTTTTACTTGCATTTTTCTTTTTGCATTTTGATTATACTTAGATCTAGCAAAATCAACAACTTTTGTATGTATTTTTTTTACCTCTCAAGAATAAACAAATCACCTAGACTCAATCTGGATATTTCAAACTAATTCCTTAGTTTTTGCATCTACTTTAAATATTAAAGCTAATACTCAATCTTCAGCCATAATACTACGAGCCTTAATTACATATTCCCCTGAAAGATGTCATTTTCATTTACCATCTACCATAATAGTATCTAATTTTAATTTTTCTTTTCAAACTAATACAACATCATCATACATTTCTATTATTTCTCAGTTTTTTTGTGGCATCAAAATATTTGATTCTGGCATTCACATATCCATAGCCAAATTTTTGTGTGCATATCTTTCTTTTGCCGGCATAAAGTATGGCAAAAAGAATTGTGGTCTAAGTAAAGATAACATTAATTTGTGATCTTCTGCACTACCATGTCCACTAGCATGAACATCAATATCATTATTTGTAATTAAATTTATGTCTTTAAATACTAAATTATTTATCATACCATTTACTGATCACTCATTTCATGGAATAGGTGTGGCCGACATAAGTATAGTGTCTCATTTTTTTAGATTTATAAAATTATGTTCGTTCCTTGCCATCCTAGTAAGAGCAGCAAATTCTTCTCCTTGTGCTCCAGTTGAAAGAATAAGAACTCTATCGTCATCAAAAGTATCTACTTCGCTACTTAATTTACGTATATAACCATTGGGAACTTTTATATATCATAATTTTTGACAAATTTCTATATTGTTTACCATTGATCTACCTGAAAGGAATACTACTTTGTTTGCTTTTATTGCACTATTTACTATCTGAATTATTCTTCAAACGTTTGAAGCAAAAGTAGCTATAAGCATTCTAGATTTTGTTTTTTGTATCATTTCATCCAAGTTTTCTCATATTTCTTTTTCTGAAGCTGATCGTCATTTTTTGTTTGCTCAAAGACTATCTCAAATATATAGTTTTACTCATTCAGCTCATATCCTTGCAATCTTGGCAAGATCAGCTGGTCTATCAATAGCCGGAGTATGGTCAATTTTAAAATCTGCAGAATCAAAAATCAATCATTTTGGTGTTTGAACAGCAACAGCCAAAGTTTCTGGTATATTGTGATTTACAGGCACAAACTCTAAAGTAAATGCTCATAATTTTATAATATCTGTATCAGGGTCAATCATTTTATATTTTATTTTTTCTGCATCTTTTGGGTTATCAAAAGTTTTCTTAATAATTCACAAGCTTAATGGTGTAGTATAAATAGTTGGATATCAAAGCTCTGGAAGTATATCTCTTAAAGATCAAATATGATCTAAATGTCAGTGTGTTATTACTATTCATCTTAATTTTTTGATATTTTTTTTAATATAAGAAATATCTGGAATAATATAGTCAGCTCAATAACTTTCTTGTCATGTAAATTGCATAGCTGCATCTAAAATAATCATATCATTTTCATATTCTATGAACATACATGCTCATACCTGTTCCAATCACATTAGACTACCAATTTTTACAGGTTTTTCTCATTTTTTTATAAGTTTTTTTGGATCATCTATCTCAGAATATTTTGTTTTGTCTAAATGACGTAAAAATGCCTCAGAAGATAGTTTTTTGCTGTCTTTTGTTTTTTTTGTGTTGGGTTTTCTTCCCCTTTTAGAATTGTTTTTTGCCTTAAAATTGATATTAAGGTTTCAATATAAATTGTTTTCACTCATTGTTTTTGTTTGTATAAAATGTTAAAATGTTTCAAAGTCTTTGTAATAAAATATCGCAACATTATGACTTTGTAATTGTAATATTGTGACACTATTTATCTAATTCTCTACCAAATGAAATTCTTAAAACTTAGAAAATCTTGTATAGATAGAGACATCCCAATAATCAGTGAAGAAACTGAGAAATTTTTGTGAAATCTACTTAAACAACATAAACCAAAAACATGTTTAGAAATTGGTGGTGCTGTATGATATAGCTCTATTTTTATATCAAACACCATTAAAAAATGGTGATGATTTTTATATTCTTTTGAAATATCTTATGCTTCTTATTTGGAAGGTATACAAAATATTTGAAAACACACTTCAAAAAATTTGATTGTATATCCTTTTGATTTTTTGAAAATAGATCTAAAAAAACTTGTTCCAAACACAATTGATTTTGTGTTTATAGATTGACAAAAAAGTCAGTATGCTAATTATTTGATAAACGTTAATAATATATTGAGTCCCAAAAACATAATTGTCTTTGATGACGTAATTAAGTTTAAATCTAAGATGTCTTCATTATACTGATATCTTAAAAAAAAGCAAATCTATTACAAAGAAATCAAAACTGAAAAATGAGATGGAATTATTTTAATTGATAATAGATAGTTAATAATTGTTAATGAATAAAAACCATTAATTATCCATTTTACATTCAAAATTATCAATTAGTTATTAATCTATTTCTACCTCAGGAATTTCTCATTTGGTGTTTGATACTTTAATATCTATTTCTTCATGTCATTTATCATCCTTCATATCTGCTTGCAAAACTCATCACTCCGAGCTTAATTTTATTGTTTTTCATTCTAACTCTAATTGATCTATTTTTCTTTCCACATTTTCATCTAGATATAACCAATAATCCATAGATCAAACCTCATCCTCTTCAAGAACCTTTGGATTTTGTATTATAGCTATTTTCTTTTTTTTCAATTTTAATAAATAATTTAACTTATTGTCTTTTCATAAAATAGCTTTTATCAAAATACCACTGATATCATATTCACCAGGAAATTCTACCATAGAATATGATAGTTTTTCACTTGTTATATCCTCACCAGAATCTAATGCCAAATTTATATATTTACTATTTGGTTCTGTTGGTCAAAATAAAACTTTGTTTTCTATTAAAAATCATCCAGAATCTAATTTAATGTTTACCATCTTTAGTTTTACAATTTAAAAATTTCATATTTATATTGTCATTCTGAGTGACCTGCCTGCCGGTAGGCGGGAACGAAGAATCTAAATGTATCTAAGCTAGATTCTTCACATACGTTCAGAATGACGGTATATAAAAGCTATCTATCATCCAAAAAAGTTTGGATTAATCAATCTAAGTATTAGACCAGAACTTCAAAGTAATATCAAAGCAATTATTACGTTTTGTATCCATTCCTTTCATTTTGAAAAGTTACTTTCTTTGGCTACTCAAGTAACCATCATCAATCAAGCAACAATGATTATCAAAAATGAGAATATCAAAATAACTGTTACCATTATTTTACTCAATCCCATCATAAGAAATGGAAAAGCGTTTAGCTGATTTACGGTACTAGTATTTGCATCATTGGATGATCAGACATTATTTTGAGATGTCATTTCTATGCAATCTCAGATGAATGGAACTATAGTATTTAATAGTATTCAACAGCATCTTTTGGATGGGTCACAAACCCACTTGCAACTCTTTTCGTCAAGCTTCTGTCACTCAGGAGGAGTTTGTCATATTTTAGGACATTTATAATCACAACAACTTCAAGATAAAAATCGACCAGACCCATATGTTTGTTCACAATCTTGTCAACTTAAAATATTGGGAGGATTTTCACACTGTTCACAACACTGATAATTATTTATTGTTATTTCAACAAATCAACTTCACCAACCTTCACAACTATCTCATGTAAATCATTTTAATGGAGGAGGACACATCTCTTCACAACATCCACTTCCGTCTGGGACATATCACGTCAGATGATTGCAATTTCATCCACTGAGTGCTTTTTTGGGATCAGTACAGGCCATTCCATCACAGAATGGTAAATCAGTTAATATATCTTTACCGGCCATATCTTTTTGTAATTCTGGCTTAGGAGATACTTTCCAACAACAGTTATCTTTATCAAATTTTTCTGCCATTCGAGAAAATGTATAAGTTGTCCGAAAATCTCGATTTTCCTCTGTAAATGCATTACATATTTTATTTTCACTACAGCAAGACTCTATCGAGTTACCAGTGCAATTTTTTATCGGTTCTTGTCACTCAGGACACTGAATACAACATTGTTGTTGATATGCATTTGTAATCAAAAACTTTGGATCACTACACGATGACGTAGCGCTTGATCAAGGGTTATCTATGTTTGGTAAAGATTCTCATGGTAATATACAACAGTGCGTCATATCATATAGTGTATCATAACCAAGTAAGCAATCTCCATCATTTCATCTTTGTTCATCATGTTGTTGAAAACATCATATTACCTTTAATGTATTTTGCATGGTTTTTACATTGTTTGCAACACC
>CAZCTB010000002.1:0-9333 GCA_964501605.1 uncultured Candidatus Peribacteria bacterium | reverse complement strand
TACTACCTATTGCTACAAATGTACAAATTATAGGAGATACTACAATATGATCTACTCTTATATGAACTTATGATTTTGTGTACGATAGTATAGCTAACTGGACCCAACAATGAGACAGTATTACTTGAGATATTAGAGCTTTCACGATAGAAGAAGGAACCCCTTATGTTGGTTTATCTGATAACAATACATCTACAGTCTATATGTTGACAAGTCTATGAGAATGAAATTCTAGCTATCAACGATGGAGAGATGATAATATTATTTCGTGAGCTACAGATATCGAATATACATTGACTAGTCAAGATGCTGGTAGTACCGTTTACTTTAAAGTAGTTCCAAAGACTACAGACTGATTGATTTGATCTTCAGTCAAAAGTTCATGAGTTTATGTTGCTAATACATCCACATCACCGACTCCAGTTTCTCCTTGATGAGGAGGATGATCTACTATACAACGTGATACATGTCCAGAAAATAGAGATTGTAGTGATAGTTATTATGATAATCTTTGTGGACCATGTGATATAGAAGAATATGAAGAACAAAAAGAACACGGTTCTCCTGAGATACAATACTTGATCCAAAATAGAGAATTATTTAACCAAGAGGTTGCTAAAATCAAAAATTCTCACAACAAATGATATTCTAATGAGCTTGTAGAATCTTATGTTTTCGCCAAAGATTTGGGAATAACAACTATGGAAACAATAGAAAAAGCAAACTTGGAATGAACACTTAAAAGAAATCATATGGCAAAAATGATAAGCAACTTTGCTATCAAGACACTTCAATCTCCAATTGATACATGAGCAAATTGTGATTTTGTTGATACAAACAATCAATCGGAAGAAATGAAAACATATATTCAATTAACTTGTCAAATGTGATTGATGTGACAGGGAATAGAAAAATTTAGACCAAATGATATAGTAACAAGAGCAGAATTTGGAACGATTTTATCAAGAATGCTTCGATGAGATCAATATGAATGATGACAAAAATATTATACTAATCATCTTAATGCACTCAAACAATCAGAAATTATGACCAAGATAGAAAATGCAGCATGGACACAAGAGCTTAGATGATGGACTATGCTTATGATGATGAGAATATTTGAAAAACAAGAATAATAGCTAAAGGTTTACAATTTACAGTGCAAAATTAAAGAATTTACAATTATCATTTTTCAATTTCCAATTCTAAACTATACACTCTAAATTCTAAACACTCAATTCTAAACTCCTCACAATAATGTGGGGAGTTTTTTCTAAATCAAAACTTTAAATGTCTACTCTGTCCACAAAAAAAAGAAACAAAATTAATAAAAAATATTATTTAACTACTATATTACAAATCTTTCATGGTATATATATTATTTTAACAATATCTCATTCCAAATATTTACTCATTTTCTCATTTTGCTTCACCAATTCCATTATTTGATCTTGATTCGCATCAGGAGCTACTTCAATAGTTCACCTAACCTTACCATTAAATTGGATAGCCATCTTTATTGTATCTTGAACTAAATACTTTTCCTTATATTTAGGCCAAACATTTTGATTGAAAACACTAAATTTATTTCATAGCCTTTCCCACAACTCCTCTGACAAATGCGGTGCAAATGGTGCTAATATCAATACTAATTTTTCAAATATATCTTTTGATATTTTATCTACTGCAGACAATTCATTTACCAATATCATCATCTGTGAAATGGCCGTATTAAAGCCAAACCTATCTATATCTTCTGTCACTTTTTTGATAGTTTGGTGAAGTACATTAAGTATCTTCTTGTTATCTTCTGCTTTTTCATCTATTTTATCATAAAGATTAACTACCTTATCAAGAAATTTTTTAACTCATTTTACTCAACTAGTATTCCAAGCTACAGCCTGATCAAAAGGTCACATAAACATCTCATAAACTCTCAATGTATCAGACCCAAATTCATTTATTATATCGTCTGGATTGATTACATTTCATCGTCTTTTGGACATTTTACGTCCATCTTCAGCCATGATAAGACCTACATGTTGATATTTTTTGAACGGCTCATCCACTGATACAATTCAAAGATCTTGTAAAAATTTATGCCAAAATCTAGCATATATCATATGCCTTGTTATATGTTCTGCTCATCATACATACACATCTACAGGATTTCGAAACTTTTCTTTTTCTGTAAAAACTAATTCATTTTCATTTTTTGGATCCATATATCTAAGCCAATATCGTGATGAACCAGCCCAACCAGGCATAGTGTTTGATTCCCTTTTTGCATTTCATCCACATTTTGGACACTTAACATTAATTCGCTCATCAATATCTGCCAAAGGACCCTCTTCAGTACCAGTAGGCTCATAATTTTCTACATCTGGCAATTCTAAAGGAAGATCCTTTTCTTCCAATGGTACTATACCACAATCTTCACAATGTATCATAGGAATAGGTTCTCCCCAATATCTTTGTCTAGAAAATACTCGATCTTGAAGCCTATAATTTATTTTTTTTCATCCAACCTGCCTACCGGTAGACGAAGTTCATTTTTTCTGAAGCCATTCTTGCATTTTTTCTATAGCTTCATCTGATTCTAATCCATTAAATTCTCCAGAATTAATCAAGATTCATTTATCTGTATAACAAACAGAATCATTAATATTTTTATTTAACACCTCCCCTGAGAGGGGAGGTTGTTCTATCGTAGGTAGGGTCATTTTGGGAACGATTACACTCTTTATTTCCAAATCATATTTCTTAGCAAATTCAAAATCTCTTTCATCATGAGCAGGCACAGCCATTACTACACCAGTACCATAATTTGCTAATACATAGTCACCAACATATATAGGTATTTTTTCATCATTAAAAGGGTTAATAGCATAAGCACCTGTAAATATTCAAGTTTTATCTTTTTGTAGTTCAGTTCTTTCCAATTGTGTCTTGTGTTTTGCTGCTTCTTTATATTCCTCTACTTTTTGCTTATTTTCTTCTGTTGTAATTTTGTCTACCAAATCATGCTCTGGAGCCATTACCACAAAACTCATACCAAATACAGTATCTATTCTCGTAGTATATACTTCAAATTTGTTTTCTTCTCCTCTAATATCAGAAGAGGTCAAGTGAGATGCAACTTTCATCTCAAACTGAGTTCATTCTGATTTTCATATCCAATTTCTTTGCTGTTCTCTAGATGAATCTGTCCATTCTGGCAACTTATCCAATCATTCAAGCAATCTTTCAGCATATTTTGTGATTCTAATCACCCACTGTCTCATGGGTTTTTGTTCTACCATTGTGCCACATCTTTCACATGTACCATCAGAATTAAGATCTTCATTTGCAAGTCAAGTTTTACATTTTGGACATCGATTAATTGGTTTATAATCTACATATGCCAGTCTTTGACTATCTAAAAATTCTTTCTTTGTCATATTTTCAGGAACTTTCAATTCTCAATTCTCAATTCTAACTTCTAAATTATCAATTGAATCAGCTTTTTGACTTTCTTCATCATAATAATGCCCATACAACTTAAGAAAAACTTGCTGTGTCCATTTAAAATATTTAGGATCTGCAGTATTAATCTCCCTATCCCAATCATAAGTACAACCAAACATTTCTAATTGTCTTTTGTAAGTAGCTATATTTTGAGCGGCAGCATCTTGTGGTCTCATTTTGTTATCTATTGCATATTGCTCAGTACCAAGCCCAAAAGTATCAAACCCCATAGGATGTAGGACTTTTTCTCACTGCAACATATGTTTGCGGGCAATTACATCAGTAGCAATATATCACTTAGGATGACCAACATGAAGTCAAGCACCACTAGGATATGGAAACATATCCAAAATATAAAAACTTTTTTTATTTTTATCCTCAGTTACTTTATAAGTTTGATTTTCTTTCCAGATTTTTTGCCATTTTTTTCAAATTTCTACGTAATCCATCATCTATACAACAATAATTAAAAAAGACTTCAGCATTGAAACGTTAAAAAATTTCAACATTGTAGCATCTTTAAAATATTTTTTTCTCACTTAAAAACAAGTAAAATTTGAAATAAATAAAAAAGTTGGACAAAATTTGACAGCATTTTTTTTGTCAGTATAATAAACTGTAAACAAAAATCACAAACAAAATTATTGATAATTTAATAAAATTTCCCAACAAAAAAATTCTGCGCTGGTAGAATCAAAACTCGCCCCGCCACAAGGCGGACAACTGAAGGTCTCACTTTGTGAGGCCTTTTTCTCATTTTTCAAAAACAACACAAGAAAACAGGAACCTTTTTACTATCCCCCTTCGTAAGGGGTATTAAGGGGGTTGAGTTTTTGTTTTTTGAATCCCCTAGATCCCCTTTCATAAATGGGACTAACCCATTTTCAAAAATAGACTATCCCAATAAAAACAAAAAAACAATTTACTTGAATAATAAAACAACTTGTATATCATAAATCAAAATAAGTTTTTAATTTAAAAAACAAAAAAATGGAATTAAAGGTTTATAGTTCAGAAAATTTTGAAAGATCAAAAGCTTGGTATATAATTTTTTCTAGCGTTTTTGTAATAATATTTTTGGTATCAATTTTTTATAAAAACATAGTATGAACTATATTGATGTTTTTTTTATTGGGTGGTTACCTATATTATTGAATAATAAATAACCAAGAAATTAAACTAAAAATTACAGATGAATGATTAATAATTGGAGACAAGTTATCAAATCGATCAAATTTTGTTTGATATTCATTGGAAATAGAACCAAAAAAACAAAATATAAAAAATATAGTATTTATCACAAAAAAACATCACAATATACATACCATAAACGACTCAAATGAAAACATAAAAAACTTTTTGGAACAACTAAACAAATTTTTGCCTATGACTTGAGAATTCCAACAAACTTTTTGGGAAAAAGCCTCTAGAAAAATGAAATTATAATAACGTCTAAACGTTTCAACGATGCAACGCTTCAATGTTTTAACGATTTAACGCTTTAACGTTTGAACGCTTTAATATAAAAATATTAACATGAAATTTGAAAATCTAAAAATCCGAAAAGAATCAACAAACTTGTATTATGAAATATCATCAATAATAGAACAAAACAAAAATATTAGAAACTTTTTTAAAGATCAAATATTGAGGGCAACTCTTTCTATTAGCAACAATATAGCTGAAGGTTTTGAAAGAGATACACACAAAGAATTAAAAAGATTTCTTTATATATCCAGATGAAGCTGCTGAGAAGTAAGAAACATGCTACATATAGCATTAAAGAAAAAATATATTAACGAAAAGAAATTTGAACAATATTATGACAAAACCAAACACATAAGTATTATGATATATAAATATATAAAAACATTAAATATAGATTAAAAATCAGCAAATCGCTGAATCACTTTAACGCTGTAACGATGAATCGTTTATGTCACATAAATTAGTAATCAAAGATGCTGCACGACAACTAATATGAAGAGTTATTAGCTGACTTTGTGGTTTTTTGGTAATTAAGTTTGTTTCACCATACTTATGACCATTGAGATACTGAGATTATAGTACTATATTAAAATTTTTTGCTATATGGTCTGCAATGGCAGATTTTTGATTGTATGTAATAGCAGTAAAAAGACTGTGAGCAATTAAATCTCAAGAAGAAAACAACAAAGAAAAACCAAAAATGAAAGATATGTATTGAAAATTTGTGGGTACAAGATTTATTATAATGAGTGTAGTTTATTTTGTTGCAATTATTATTGCATACTTTTTGCCAGCATACACATCCAATCCATATCTAATACGATGAATTCCGCTTGGAATGATTTTTTCAGCTAGCTTTATGGCTGCATGAATATTACAATTACCACTACAACTTTTTTGGAGAATGAAAGATTTAAGTATTGGATTAATATTAGCTAGAATTAGTCAAATAATAATATTGATAATTACTTTGTTTGTTTTGTTGCCAAATGTAGATTTTACTAGTTGAGATCCAAAATCTATTACTGCCTTTTGATTGGTTTTATTGTCCGTAGTAGCAAGCTGAATAACTCAACTACTATACGTATTACACAAATCCAACCAAAAATTAAAACTTAAAGTACAATTTGACAAAAAATTTACCAAAGACATCATAAAATCAAATTGGAAATATTGATTCTCTTATTATCTAAGTAGCTTTCATACTTTGGTAGTATTAATATTTTTATCAAATTTTTTTCCTACATCACAATGATTTGAATATACGGGTATACGAGCTTTATGACTAACTTTAATAGAAATTTTTTTAATAATACCATCTGCTCTATGAAACAGTTTGTTGCACAATGTAGCTTCATATAGTCAAGAAAGTAAAAGAAAAAGCTTTGGAAGTCTTATGACACTCGTCACATGGATATGATCAATTGTATTAATAAATTTTTTCATATTTAAAAATGAAATAATATACCTCATATCATGATCAGATTTTATATGAACAAATCTATCAAATCCTTGAACAAATATTATATTACCATATTTATGATTTGTATTATTTTTGAGTTTTATAAAACAAATATTCAATTACATCTTTGTAGCAAACGAAAAACAAAATAAACTTTTAAACATAAATTTATTTGGTGTAATTATATGACTTTGAGCTTGACTATATCTTATACCAAACTTTCAAATACTATGATGAGTTGTTACACAAGTACTATTAGAAATTTTGTTTGTAATATGAGCATTATACATATGATACAGAAACAAATTGTTACCAAAAATCGACCGAAAAAAAATGCTAACCCTACTTGGAATTAGCATCGGTATATGATTGATTTGATATTATTATATCAATATAGATTATAAAAACTTTTTACAATTCATGCTTGCGGCTTTGGCAATCAATTTGCCAATACTTTTACTTTCTCTGCCAAGCATCAAAAAAATTGCTCGTTGACTAACTCAAGAAAACTAAACTACAGCTTTTGAATTTGGTTTTATCTTCCTTTTATTGGTAAGTTTTTTATTATTTACTTTTTCATATTTAATATTATTTTCTATTTTTTTGTTTTTTTCTATAGGATACTTTTTTACATCTTCAAAAACCAACCATTTACCACGAAGACCATCTCGTGCACTTTCAGATTTTTCTTTGTTTACAAATCTAACTTTTGCATCTAAACTATCTCATTTTTTAAATCACTTTGGCAACATCTCTCATCTTATAATTCACTTATAAACACCCATATCCACAAAAATAAAAGGATTTTGACCTTTTTTATTTATATACTTATAATTATTTGATGACAAAATAAATTCATCTCATGGTTTTAAATAAAATTCCTCTACTTGTGTTGTCTTTTCTGTTTCTTTTATTTTTAAAGAAATCAGATCTCAAACCTTAGCTATTCCACTAGTTTTCATATCTTTAAGTGGCAAAAAAAGCTCATCTTGTTCTCATCCAACTTTACCAATCTTGATGTAATATCATCTATCAGAATGGTTTTCATCTTTGTCTTGATAATGAGAAACTACTCATTTGTGTATTCCATCTTTCAATTTGTTTTTGTTTATATTTTCTATTTTTGATCTTTTTTCTTTTATATTTTTTATCAATGTTAAAATCCTATTTCATCACAATTCAAAAGCAACAGAATCTCAAATTTTCAAATCCTTTGTAACTCAATTGTCAAAATAAACTTTGGGAATAAAGTAATTTTTATTACCTACAAACAGATTAATTCAATCATCAAAAATAGCTTTTACTACTCATTGCCATTGATCGGTTTGATTTAAAGTCCTCATTATATCATCCGTAGTAAAATCAGAACCTTTTTTTTCATTTACCATTGTTCTGTCCTTTTCAATTTTTCTAACAATTTTTTTTGGAAAAGAATTTTGTTTTTTCTTTTTTTGTTTTTTATCTTTTCAATCTTCTCTGTTTTTACTCTCTTTCAACGCCTTATCCAAAGCATCAGCAAAGTCAGAGTTTCACTCTAATCTGTAACCTCAATTATTACTGTTTATAGACATGATTTGATTTAATTATATAAATATATATACATTATAACCATAAACATAAAATTTTGCAAATTTTTGCGTGTCATTTCGACTAAATGAACAAAGTGAATACATAGAGAAATCTCTTTAAAAAAATAAAAGGATTCCTTCCTTGAGTCATACGAGACTCTTAATGACACTCAATACTAAAAAAACAATTTAAATTAAAAAAAATTATGAAAATCCTCGCCATAGAAACAAGCTGTGATGATACGTCAATATGAATAATCAATTTTGATTGAAATACTTTTTCTGTAGACCAATTATTAGCCTATTCACAAATCAAAGAACACAACGAATTTGGCGGTGTTGTACCAGAAATAGCTTCTAGACTTCACAGTGAAAAAATTATAGCAGTACTAAACAAAATATGACGAGAAAAAATCAAAAACGTAGATAATATCAGCGTAACTTCTCACCCATGATTACCAGGATCTTTAGTAGTAGGAAAAACAGTAGCGGCGGAACTAGGAGAATACTTTAATAAACCAGTAATAAATGTAGATCATATTATATGACATATTTTTGCACTATTTTTAGAAAGAAATATCGATCAAATAGAATTTCCTATGATAATACTTACAGCATCATGAGGACACAACAACATATATCATGTTGACCAAAAGTCCCCCTTATGAAGGGGGAAGAAGGGGGTTCAAAAACCAGAATGACCAATACATCATCGATGAAATTATGAAATCATAAAAATATGACAAACATTGGATGATGCAGCATGAGAATGTTTTGATAAGGTATCTAGAATGTTGTGATGACCATACCCTTGATGAGTACGAATTAGCCAACAAGCAGCAAAATGAAAACCAAATGAAAAATTTAAATTGAACAGAATACGACTATCAAATGATAAATTTGATTTCAGTTTTTCATGACTAAAAAGCCAAGTAAATCATCTAATCAACAAACAAAAAGATTCTGTCATTGCGAGCAAAACGAAGTGAGAGCGTGGCAATCTCTTCACAGAACAAGAGATAGCTGACATAGCATACGAATTCCAAGAATCTGTAGTAGAAGTATTATGAAAAAAACTCGCTAGAGCCGCACTTAAATACAATGCAAAAACAATCTGACTTTCTGGATGAGTTTCAGCCAACGATAGACTCCAAGAATACATATTAGAGTTATTACAAAACAAACAACGACTCAAAAACCAATCAGATATCCCCCTTACGAAGGGGGAATTAGGGGGTTCAAATTTTAACCCAAAACTACTCACTCCAACAAAAAAAATCTACTGCACCGACAACGCAGCAATGATCG
>CAZCTB010000001.1:0-14943 GCA_964501605.1 uncultured Candidatus Peribacteria bacterium | reverse complement strand
CTTCTATGGTCAAGTGTCACATATTTCATTATTGAGTATATAAAGTCCTTACCTTATAATACTCTCTTACTGTCGGTTTTCAAATTTAAATTTAGGATTTTATTTTTATTTTTGTGTTAAAATTTTATGAAAAAGAAAAAGAGTTTGTTGGAAAACTTGAAAGATAATATTATTATTGTCTGAGTTGTTGGGGTATTATTATTTTTTATTTTTAAACCAGGAAATCCAAAATCTCTAGATGTTAGCGACTCTGGGGTAATCAATATGCCTGATATTGAAATAAGAGATGAAAACGTAGATTCTGATTTGAAATTTATTTTTACTGATAATAAATTAGTAATTACAGATAATAATAGTAATGCTTTATTATCATTATTTAGTGAGGAAGAAATAAGTGATTTTGTAAAAAAAATAAATAATGATTCTTGTTATACAATATCTAAAAACAAAAATGAAACAGTATGAATAATTATTGACAATACCTATTCATATGAGTATTGAAGATTAAATAAGAATTTGCCTAGGCAAAACTTTGATAAATTTATTGATTATATAGATTCTTCAGAAATCAATGGAGATATTTTAAAAGTTCGATTTTTGTTTGCTACGTGAGTAGAGGAAGACAAAAAGATTAATGAATCTTTTTATTCTATTCCACTTGGTTCTAATAAATTATGTTTTTCTGAGAAAATAAATTATGATAAAAAATATAAGAATTTATATTTAAATAACGCACTTATAACTAAATGAGATAAGAATAAAGTAAAAGAAGAAGTAGAAGAAAAATATAATGCTAATTTAGGTAATCATTATGGTTCTCATTTGATAGAAACTTTAGATAATGAAAAATTTGGTTTTGAAGAATTAGAGAATATTTATATATTTTCAGATTGAGAGTTTCAGATACATGCAAACACTACACGTAATAATTTAGATAATATAAACAATAACAATTGGTATTTAATTAAAAGTAATGATTTTTGAAAATATAAAGATGTTTATGAGACGCCAGCATTTTCTGCAGAAAACCTTAATAATTATCGTGAATGGTTTAAAGATTATTGGATATCTGTTTTTAACAAATTAAATCAATCATTTTTTGGAAAGTGTGATGGTCAAAATGTTGTATTTGTAGGATTAAATTCAGAAAATAATTTTAATGATTTTGCCCAAGAAATGTATAAAGATTACTTGTTTAAGGATTGTAATGTTAGTTTTAAATATTAAAATATTTTGTAATGAAATTTATGTATTATTTTTGGAATAACTGGAAAAAACAGTGATATGTTCATTGAAAAACAATAAAACCTTTTTATGAAAAAATGGTCTCTGGTTGAGATAAAAAAGAATTAAATGACTTTTTAAAAAAAGAAGAAAATATTTTGTTAGAAAAACAAAATGAGATTACTAATTCAAAAATTTTTTCTTTAGAAGAAACAAAAATTAAAATTTTAGCATCAAAAAAAGAGTTAGTAGATAAAAAAAATAATGAAATTACTTCTTTAGAAGAAAAGATGCAAAATGAACAAAAATTACAAGATATGTCTTATAAAAAATTAGAAGATTTAGACATAAAAAATATTCTTGAAGTAAATACAAAAATAGATCATTTAAAAAATTATCTAGTATCGTATAAGGATGAAATGCTTGAATGGGTAAAAAATAAAATAAATAAAGTGTGAGAATCTTTAATATGATTACATAATGTAGATAAAAATAAATTATCAAATGCAGCGATGGATTCCTTTAAATCTGAAATTTCAGTAAGTAACGTTAATCAGAAATATAATTCTTACAAAGAATGATGATTATCAGCAAAACAAAAAATATATTGATTGATTTTTGTAATTATTCTTTTTTATGATATATATTTTTGAAGTATTCTTGTCGCAGATTATTTTAGGTTTAAAGATATTTCTGGGTTTTTTGTTGATTATATTTTAGTTTATTTATTGGCGATTCTTTTTGTTTTTTTGTTGATTGCTTTTTTTCATTTTATTATTAAATTTTTATCAGAAAAGAAGGATGAAAATAAATATATGAAACAACTTGGATTTTTATCTTTAATAGTGTTATTTTGAGTTTTATTTTTGTATATATATAATTCTGGACAGAATATAAGTTCCTTTAGAGATATGGCTCTAGAAATAGAGTTTTTGATGAGATTGTTAATCTTTCCTGCTTTAATAGTGTGAGAATATTTAATAAAAGAAATAGACATAACCTCTGTTAAATGGCAAAGAAATGATTCTTATTTAAAAAAGATGAAAAGATATATTCAAAATATTTTTAGTAAATTATATTTTATATATAAAAACAAAAGTTTTGTTAATAGGGTAGATACTGATTTTCAAAAAGTATATGATGAGTTAGATAATTTGCAGTCTGAGTTAGATTGAATATTCTCTTTTAAAAATTTGTTGGATGAAACATCCGATATTCAGTCGAAATTGACTCCAATTTATGAAAATAACCAAAGACTGATTGATGAATATAAAGCAAATAAAAAAGAAATTTTAAATAGATTTAAAGAAGAAAAGAAACTAATTGAAGATAGGTATAGTTCTGAGATTGCAATAATAGATAAAAAAATATCATTATTGGATACACAAATAAATCGCATTTCTCAAAATTTGGGAGATGCAGAAAATAATATTTGAGAGTGAATAAGATTAGGTTTGTTGTCCAAGTAGTTTTAAATAATAATTTACTTATTATGGTGTGATTTATTATATTTTGGATTTTACTATCTATTTTAGCTATATTTATAGCTAAAGAGCATATAGCTGCGATTAAATATAATAAAATGAATAAAAATACTTTAATAGGTAAATCTCATAAAGATATACGACCATATTATTTATTGTGGTTACTTATTTTATTGTTAATGTTGTTGTCTATTTGGTTTCTTTTTTCAAAAAACAATACAAAGCTGTATAGAGATAATTGAGTAGAAATAAAATATTGGTCTTGATCCGAATTAACTACAGAAATGTATGAAAATAATACAGGTTATGTTTATTATTATTTTGATAATACTTGAAAATTACAAATAGATTGATTTTCTGGTGGAAAAATAGTTGATTTATATGATAAATATATGGATAAAACATTTCTTGAAAAGTATATTGATAATGAAGAATTGGATGTTTTAGTTGGGACATCAGGGATTTATTTAGAAAATCTTTTAAATTGAAGAACACTAGATGCAACAATAAATAATCAAGAGACATTATCTTCATTAAAAAATAATGTTTTAAATGAAGACGGGCAAATAATATTGGAAGATAATGATGACAGATGTTCTAATGACAAACATTGGGAGAATGAAACTTGTATTAATAATGTTAGAGAAGCTTATGTTAAAAATTGAAAAGGTATATGGATTTGGGACTGAATGAATTGGGAATGACCTATGATAAAATCATGTGATGATTGATATATACCTAAAGGTAATGATTATTGATGGGGTTGTTTTAAGTTTGAAGAAATAGTTGATATAGATGTTGATAAAATAGAGGTATCTAATTCTATTATCAAATTGGATTTACCAGATGATTGTCAGCGAGGTGTTGTTGAAAGGGTAGTAGATGGTGATACTATAGTAGTAGCATGAGCTAAAATTAGATTAATATGAATAGATACTCCAGAAACAGTTCATCCTTCTATACCTGTTGAGTTTTATTGACCTGAGGCTAGTCAAAAAATGAATGAATTGGTTTGAGGTAAAAATGTATGTTTGGCTTGAGATTATAAATTATCAGATCAGGATAAATATGGTAGATTTTTGAGATATGTTTATTTAGAAGATGCTACTTTTGTTAATGCTGAGATGGTTAAGCTGGGTTATGCAGAAGTTTATTTGAGTTCTAATTATTTTCATAAAAATTATTTTTTGCAATTAGAAAAATTAGCTAAAGAATCTAATATTGGTATATGGTCAGATTAATTTTATTTTATCAAAGGAATTTCTAGTCAATTTTCAACAACTGTTTTTTCATCGATTCAATCAAAAATTACACCAAGAAATACTGTAGCATAACTACCAGTAGGAAGAAAAAATGATAAGACAAGATCTTTTTTAAATTTATCTTTTTTATTTTCGTCTCGAGAGTATTTTAGATTTTTGGGTATTGTCCAAAGTGGTCTTCTAAATCCATATATTTTATATTTCTTAGCTATTTTTATTCCTAAACTTTCATATTCAGTTTTTTTTATTAATTCTATATCTCTAAAGTAAGCCTTGGAATCTATGGGAGGAGTAAGCATATTAAATCCAAGCATTGGTCATGTGGGAATCCATTCATTGTTTTTGTTTTTTAGATTTACAATTTCTCCGCTTATATAATATGGTTGTATAATGTTTTCTGATTCAAAATCTTCTTTACATTTTTTGTAGTCAAATAGTACAACTTTTCATTGGTCATAAATTCCTACTTTTGCACCAAATGCATTATTTTTATTTACCATGATATCTCATCATAAAAAGATTTGTCATTTTTTTCGTCTATTCATAGTGTATTCGTTGAAATGCATACTGGCATATGCTTGTAATTTGAAACGGATTTCGAAGTTGTTGTTTTTTTGAACCCCCTGCGTCCCCCTTTGTAAGGGGGATGATTTTTCTTGTTCAAAGATTTCTTTGGAACGATAAAAATTTCTGTATCATTTACCAAACCTTTGTTTACCAAAACAGTTTGGAAATCATTTTTCTTGTATTTTTTTGATATTATCTTCTATTTTTTGTTTAATTTCTTCATTTATATGTGATTTGGATTCTAATTTTATTGTAAAATGATTTCATTTGTTTTTTCATACTGCCAATGGTTTTTCGTGTCGAATAGTATTTAATATTTTAGTCTTTTTTCATAAGACTTCTAAAAATTTTTTTTCTCATCATATTCTGTTTAATACGCTTTTGTATATGCTGATTCGTTGTTCTGTAATTGCATTTTTGTCTTTTAATCCCGCTATACCTAATTCTTTTCTTTCTAGTTTTAGTCAATAACAAAGATGGTGTATTATATCCATAGTGTTTTCTCATGTTTTTTGAAAGTTTACAAAAAATACATCACCTTTTCATGATGGTTTAAATCATAATTCTTCTTTTACGACGAAGTTTTCATTTGTGGATTTAAATTGGAATAGCATGAGAAAATGATTTTTAAAAGCCTCCCTTTTGAAGGGAGGTATCCCGATTTATCGGGATGGTGGGTTTTTATAAAAACTTTAACCCCCTTTATCCCCCTTTTTAAGGGGGACTTATATGTGTTTTTTTCTTTTGTAAACTACAAAATCTAATTCGTCTTGTTTTTCTCTAGATATTTCTTTGAAGTCTTTTTCAAATTCTGGGAAAAAGGTATCTCCATCATGTTCTTTTTTTATCTTAGTAAGATAGATCTTGTCTGCCAATGGAAGAAATTGATTGTATATACTAGCTCATCATATTACAAATATTTCTTGATTGTCATCTTCTGCTTTTAATGTGTTTATCAATTCTTTTATTGAATGAAAAATCTCTACTCAATCTATGTCTAATTGTTGTCTACTCAATACTATGTTTCTTCTATTGGGTAGTGGTTTTCATATAGAATAATACGTAGTGAGTCACATTATGATTGGGTGTCCGCTTGTAGTTTTTCTAAAATATTTTAGATCTTCTGGATAATCCCAAGGAAGTTGATTGTCTTTTCATATTGTTCTATTTTTTGCCATTCAGGCTATTAGTGAAATTGTCATATATTTTAAGGTTATCAAGTTAAAGTTTGTTAAGTTGTAGTAATTTTCAGATATTTTGTTGTAGGGGAGGGTTTGAAACCCTCCCTTACGGTAAAGTATTATAATATTTCTCAATATTTAAATTCTATTTCTCATTGGTATTGCCCATCTTTTTTGATGAAGAATTTTCATGTCTGGTCTAGATTGATTTTTTCTATATTGTATTCTCATATCTGTGTCCTTCTGAGCTCTGTCAGTATTCATCCAAGTCAAAGTTCTTTTCATAGTCGATATCAAATAGATCTAATATATGTTCATGATCACACATTTAATTCTAATTTTATACTTGGAAATTGATAGTCCAATATTTTATATCAATGTGTTTTCATGGTTTTATTTTCTATGATTTGTTTTCATTCCCTAGCTAATTCATACATTTTTTTACCATTTCTTTTTTTGGCACTAAATGGTGTGAGTGGTAATTCTCAGTAAGGTATTATTGAATCTAGTTTTGATTTTATTTCTTTCAATGTTGGGGCTGGGATTTGTTTATTATGAATTTGAACCCCCTGTGTCCCCCTTCAAAGGGGGATTATGTTATATTTTTCAAAATATTCTCGATAATCCATATCTCGAGTATCTGAGATTTTGGAAAAATCTATAGTAGTAATATATGATTTATCTAATCAAGTTAATTTATGTAGTTTTTTGGTATCTTTATCTGTTCATATCAAAAGTAATCATGTAGCCATTGGATCCAATGTTCAGCTATGACCTATTTTTTTTTCTCATAATTCTCTTTTGAGAGCACGAATTACGTCAAAACTACTTATTCATTTTGGTTTGTCTACAGCTATTAGCATAAAGTTAAAAGTTAAAAGTTAAAAGTATGGTTGTTAATCCTGTTGAAACTATTAATTAAAAGTTAAGTTGTTCTTGAAAAATTTATACTAAATACTATAATTCTTTCAACTGATTAATTTTAGTTTAATTTATTTTAAAAATGGATTCCGTCACGATATTGATTTTTATTTTTTTGTTTTTTTTATCTGCGTTTTTTTCAGGAAGTGAGACAGCATTTATGTCTATTCCAAAACACAAAATTGATGCATTTTTAAAACAGAAAAAATTTGGTGCAAAGGAATTAAGTAAATTAAAATCTGATAATGATAAATTATTGATAATAATACTAATTTGAAATAACTTGGTAAATGTATTTACAGCATCTTTTGCTACAAAAATAGCTTTAGATTTGGCTAGTGGTTTTTGAGCAGCTCAAAGTATTGCAATATGAGTTTCTACTTGAATTGTTACCTTGTTTATTCTTTTATTTTGAGAAATTTTTCCAAAGACTTGGGCTAGTCGTAATGCAGATAAAATAGCATTGTCTGTATCCAAGTTTTATATTTTTTTAGGATATTTGTTGTATCCGGTTGTTATTGTAGTAAATTTTTTGATGAAAAAATTACAAAAAGATGCTAGTTTTGATGACGTAACAGATGAGGAAATAGAGGCATTTATAGATATGTGAAAAGATAGTGGTGTGTTTGAAAAATGAGAATATGAAAAAATAAGAAATATGTTGGAGTTTTATGAAATTACTTGTGAAGAGGTTATGACTCCTAGGATTAAGTTTGATGCTTTGAGTTCTCTTATTACTGTAGACGATGCTATAAAAAAAATGCTTGAATTTTCTCATTCACGCATATTGGTTTATAATTGAGATATAGATCATACAGAACGAGTAGTTACTCTTAAGGAACTTTTGTTGGTTCAAAAGAAGTGAATGTGATTAGAGACATTGGATAAATTGTCTCTTAGCCCAGTGATTAAAGTTCCTTTGACAAAACCAATACATTCTGTTATGGACCTTTTTAAGAAAAGACGTAAACATATAGCAACTGTGATTGATGAATATTGATGAGTAGCTTGATTGGTTTCTTTAGAAGATGTTGTAGAAGAGGTTTTTGGTGAAATACAAGATGAGACAGATAAAGAAATAGATCCAATTAGATCAGAATGAGATGGTTCTTTTATTTTTCAATCTGAAGTTAGAGTAGAAGAGATGTTGAGGATTTTTAACTTAGGTTTTGAAGATTTGTGATTAGAAGAAAAAGAGTTTGATTGAGAAACTTTAAGTTATTTTATTATTAGTAAATTGAAAAGATTTCCTAAAAAATGAGAAGAATTTTGTTTAAAAATAACTAAAGAATGAAAGAATATTGGTTCTAGTTTATACTTAAAAGTAATTACTGTAAGTAAATATGTTATATGAGATATAAAGGTATGAATATATAAGAGATAATTGTTAATTGTTAATTGTTAATTGTGAGTTGTTGATTAATTATTTATTGTAAATTATTTTTAAATATATATTGTTTTGTTATATATTTTTAACTTTTAATTTTTATTATGGTAAAAATAGATACAGCTAAAGTAAAAAAATGAATGATTTTAAATATAGAAGATAAGCTATATAAAGTAGTAGATATATGACATACTCATATGTGAAGGTGAGGTGCTACAGATACTTTTAAAGTAAAAGATATTGTTGCAGGTAAAACTAATGTATTTACATACAATGCATGAATAGTATTAGAACAGGCTGAAGTGCAAACAAATATGGCTATATTTTTGTATGAAGCTGGTGGCATGTATTCTTTTATGGAAAATGATACTGGAGAAATGTATGAATTGGAAAAAGACAAAATTGATGATGTAGTAGATTATTTAAAAGAAAATTTAGATGTATATTTGATGTTGTTTGAATGAGACGTTTTGTGAGTTATTTTACCAGCCACAATTTCGTATAAGATTACATCTACTTTGCCTGGTATAAAAGGTAATAGAGCTCAGTCTGGTACAAAACCAGCCACAATAGAAACGTGATTAGAAATACAAGTACCATTACATAAAAATGAATGAGATATTGTTACTGTAAACACAATGACAGGTGAAGCTAGTTAATTGATAATTGAAAGTGGATAATTGATAATTATTTGTATATATAAAAAAATAGCGATTAATCGCTATTTTTTGTTTTTCGTCTTTCTAATATTAGCATTGCACTGACTGTATCTTCTGCTACGTTTTTTTTGAAATTTGATACTATTTCTCAGGATTGTACGCTAGTATAATCTTCTTCTACTGTATCTATTTCAATTTTTTTTGTATCTATAATATATTTTAAGTTTTTTATAAAATCTTCTATTTTTTCTTGTATGTTTTTTTGTTTTTTTGGTCGTCAAATAACGATTTTTCTGATATTATGTCTTTGTATTATATCTCACATATTGAAATATATCATTTGATCATTCATTAGATATCAAATTGGAAAAGATATTTTTTGATCAAAAGGACAATAGGCTAATCCTATATATTTACTTCATCGATCTATTCATAGTATGTTTTGTGGTTTTATTGTCATTTTTTTCATATTATAGGTTGGATAAAATAATTTGCTTCTACTATTTTTTTTGGTTTTATTTTTAGTTCTTCAATAGTTGTTGAAAGTTCTTTATCGTTTATATTTATAATAATTTTTTCATCTTTTGTATATATATCTATGTTATCTTTTTGAAAGTATCATTTTTCATACACTAGATCAAAAAACATTTCTTGTGTGTAATTAATTTCATCTTTTTTGATAGTATTGTAATCTCATTTATCGAAATCATATAACCAAACATTCTTTTTTTGTCCAATATAAACTATTCATTTGTTGTTTAATTCTCACTTTTTTACAAAATATTTAAACAAATCAATTTTTGTGATTGAATATATATCTATTTTCCCATTTTCTAAAGAATTTAATAAATTAAGAGCTAAGGTTCAAACTCTGAGATTGGTAAATCATCCAGGTCAGTTTAGTACAAGCACTTTTTTGAAGTTATATTTTCTGTATAATTCTACTAGTTTTGGTCATATTAAATATTCAATTTCATTACGATCTAGATATATTTTTTCTTGTTCTATTTGAATATATATTTGATCTGTGGATATGTTTAGGAACAACATATTGTTAATTAAATATGAAGAATTAAAAATTATGGTTATTTGTCATTTTGTGTTTTGTTGTAGGGAACAGTCGCGACTGTTCCTTACGATTTTGGTATATAACTTAATTTGTGAATAGTTTTTGCAAATCATCATCTTTAATATTTGAAATTTTTCGCATAGGATCAAAGGTAATTTCAATCTCTACTGTGTATTCTGGAAAATTTTCGTTGATAGCATTTTTACACAATTGTTGTAGCATTTCTCACATTGGACATGATGGAGTAGTATAGGTCATAAGTAGATATATTGTTTTATTTTTTTCATTTATTTTTATATCATAAATAAGTCCCAATGTATATAAATCAATCATTGGAAATTCTGGATCATAAACTGTTTTTAATGATTCTACAATAGTCTTAATCTTCTGATTTTTCATTTGAATTTTCTAATAACAATATATGGGTTAGTATAAAACCTCATAATAAAAGTAGTCATATAAATTTGTTTCGATTTCATAATATCAGCAATAATATATTTATTATAGCATATATACCAAATAATAATGATAGTTTGTAGCTATCCTTTATTATACGTTCTTCTTCTTTTTTGCGAAATAATTTTTGTCATCGTAAAAACAAAAAGAAACTAAATCATCGTATAGCTATAAAAGATCAGATAAATCAAAGACTGATTCATATAGTAGGATCCTCGTATATGTTTATTGAAGTATATGTTACTATAATTATAAAAAGTCATAATATTAGCTTTATTATTGATGCAATATAATAAAAACGCAAATTCATATTTTTGTTAAAATTTTAAAATTTGTTTCTTTTTTTTAAGATAAATCTATATTTATGTCGTCATTTTCATCTATTGGATTTGAATTTTCTTCTTTTTGTGACTTACTATCTATTGATGGAGTATAAAATCAGTTATTTCATACTTCGTACATTTTATAATATATTTTTTCTCGTATTCATAATCATAGTGGTATTATAGCAAATCATATAATTGAAGGTAATAACAATAGTAAGTATAATTTTTCTTGGGTTCATCATATAGAAGAACTTTTTCGTATCAAGCTATATATTAATATTGTAATTGCGAATCCTAATGTGCTTCATATTAGTGATGATCAAGCATAATTTGGATTTGAAACTATTTCAATTTGATTTACGGACAAAAACACAGATAACATTATATGAAATCCAAGTATAATAAACAATGTGTTTAGATCAGTACTAAATATCAAATAAACTGGTGTTAATATCAAAAACAATATTCCATTTGTTAACAACAACAATCACATTGTTTTACTAATATTATCATATCTTTGGCTAAAAAATAGTCAATAAACACCTGCAGTACTTAAATTTCATATAAAAGAACTTAAAAATCAAATTAAAAGTAATAATAGTGGAAGTATAGGATTTGATTTTATAAACTCTCATGTTTGGGACATTCATTCTGTAAATATGCTACCTACAAAAGATAATACCATAAAAAGTAATGCTGATATTATTCCTCATATTATTAGTCATATAAAAAATTTACCAGTAAGTTCTCGACCAGAAGATTGATTTGGTCATGTGTTAAATGTTTGTTTAATTTGTTTCATTTTTGTGTATAAAAAATAAATTTTTATCTACATTTTATGTTTTTTACATCAGATTCAAATGTGTCACGTTCATTTTCTTTGTCAGAAGAAAAAGAAATAATATATATATAATCTTTGTTTTTTATAAATGCTTGGGTAAAATAAGTAGTGTTTAAATTTCATTTTAATTCAGAACTTGTGATGATTGATTCTAGTTTTTGGTCTTTACATCTTGTTTTATATTCTTTTGTATTATCAAACGTATATCAATCTAATTTCATTTTTTGTTGGTTATCTTCTACAAAAGTTTTTATATCTTTTGGATTATTTTGTTTTAGTACTATAATAGAATCAATATATCAGCTAGTTTGTTTTTGTTGGTATATTTTTAATATTTCGTTTGATAATAAATCATAAGCAAATCCTGTAAGTTTTTGTTTTGATTCTTCAAAAGTATTTTGTGTGTAAAAATATCAATAAAAATTTTCAAATTCAAATTCAAAGTTTTTTTTGTTTGATCAGCATCAACTAATTATTGTGATACTAAATATTAATATACCAAACCAAAATATTTTTTTCATTTTATATAAACATATAACTAAGTGAAAGGATTATACCAATAGCTATACCAGCTATAAATGATTTTGTATATACTGTTTTTGAATCATCTTCTTTTGACCGTATATGAGCTATAAGATATCATATCATTAAACCACAAAAAATTAAGTATCAGGGCATTATAAAAGATTTAACAATTTCGTATATATTGTTGGAAAACAAAATTTCTCATCTTAAAAAAAATAATGCTACTATAATAGTTAAAAAAAAGAAAAATCATTTTAGTATTTCAAAGAATGTTTTCATTTTATAGTAAATAAATTTAAAATATTTTTGTGTTTATTTTAATTTTTCTATTAATTCTTCCATAAGGTCTATATGATCTTCAGTCAATGATTCAGATTCATGACTTTCTCTGTTTTTATAATCTTCAAGGATTTGTTTTAAAGTTTTTTTTTCTTCATCTCAGTTGTTTATTGTTTCTTCTGATTTGTTATAATCTTGTTTTGTTTTATCTTGTGTATTATTTTCTTTTTTTCAAGGACATTCGGCGAACTCACAGTTTGGTCAAGTTCTAGATACAAAACTTCAGTCTGGACATTCTTTAGCATCCATTTTACAAAATATAGTTTCTCAAGTTTGATTTATATTTTTTTCTATCTCTATTTCTTCATTTTTACTTAGTGTATTTGTATCTTCAATTTCTCCACTTGATTTTTGGTTTAAATTTGTTTTTTCAGGTTCAATGTTTGGATTTTTGTTTCAAGTATTGTTTGATACTGGGAAACAGTCTCAGTGATAATATTCTCGCTCTTCGCATCGTTCTCCATTGTCAAAATGACAGATACCATAAGATTCTCCATTATCAAATATTAGCTCTAATGTTCATCCATTTTCTTCACAATATACAGATGCAGGATTTGCTAGTCACACATCTCAAGTTAGATTATTTTGTTGATTTTCTTGGAGATTACATCAAGCCAATATTATTGTAAATATTCAAAAGATTAATATTGATAATTTTGTTTTCATATTATTATTTTATTTGTAATAAATATATATTATAAATAAGGGTTTTTTGAGAAAAATCAAACTAAATTTTAAGTTAATTAAAATTTATTTATAATATTTCTAATACAAAAATCTAGGTTTCCAGCGGTGAAGATAATCATAATGGTATTTTTTCTTGCTTGGTTTATTTTGTTTTTTATTATTCCAAAATCTTTGGTATAAATTCCATTTGATCTTTGTGCTAGTATTTGTCATAACTGATCTATTGTTTCAATTCATTTGATAGGAGAATTTTTAAGCAATTCTGGTAAATTTTCTCTAGCTGCATATATATCAAAAATTATTACATCATCATAAAGTTTTAGAGATTTTGGAAAATCTTCTCGTCATTCAATCACTCTAGCAGCTTGATGAGGTTGGAAAATTGCTGTAATTTTGTGATTTGGATATTTGGATTTTAGAGCTTGATGACAGAATTTTATAGAACTGGCCATGTGACCATAATCAGAAAAAATCATATTTCATTTTTTATCTTTTTTTAATAATTCTAGTCTTCTTCGTAATCATTTAAAATTTTCTATAGTTTTTGTTAATTCTTGCTCGTTAATATTCGGTTTTAGTTGTTTTAGTAATTCAAAAACTAATGTTCAATTTTGATTGTTATGTTCACCAAAAAGGTGTTTGAAATTGAAAGTTTTGATTGATGTATTTATTATTTTATCTTGAAAAGATTGCTTCGTTCCTCGCAATGACGAATTAGTGGTGATTATTTTGTTTTTTACTTTTTCTGAGAATTGTTGAAAAGCAATTGTGTAGTCTTCTATATTTTTGTAGTAATCGGTATGATCAAGTTCAATATTTGTAATAAGTCATCGATCAATATCTAGTTTCAAAAAGTGTCTTTTGTATTCGCATGCTTCGGCGATGAATATATATTTTTTGATCAAAGAATAATCCAATCATTTTCAGTTTAATATTTGATCGAAAATATTTTTTATATCTGATTTGTGATTTTTGTTTAATACATAATTGTTGTTGTCTAGATCTGGTACTAGAGCTCACAAAATTCACAGTCAAAAATTGTCTAAATGTTTTTGGGCTGTGTATAAGGCTAATGATGTAGTGGTAGATTTTCCATTAGTCCCAGTGATTCAAATTGTAGTAAAATATTTGGATATTTCTCACAAAAAATCAAAATAATTTCATATAAATCTGTTTTGTTTTGCATCTCTTTTGTATGATTTTGTCAATTTAACTTCAGGTGAATTTATACATGCTTCAGAGTATATTATATTGTCTTTGATTGTAGGTTTATATTTGTTTTTCCCAATGATAACCTTTAGTCATTTTTTTTCTAACTTTTGTGTCAGTTCACTTTTTGTAGAATCTAAACAAATCAAATTTTCTCAATATCATAAATCGTAGAGTAGTCATGCTACTCCAGACATTCATGTTCATCATGCTCAGACTAAAACGGTATTTCTCATTGCTATTTTATTGTTTAAACTATGATTAGTATAGTTAATGGTTTTTTGAAAACAAGATATTTGAAAAACTCCGCATTAGCGAAGTTTTATTGTGTGTTTTCTGGATTATTAATGTGAAAACAACGTAAATGTCATTAATTTCGATAAAATATTTTTGTTTTTTATCGTTTTAAATTATTGTTAGTTTTTTCTTTTTGGTGGAAATTTTCAAAAATTGATTTTTTTGTATTATTTTTTTGTAGTTTTATTAGTACTGAATCTTCATTTATCATGGTTTCATAACCATTATTAATAAATCTAGCTGGTGTTATTATTTTTTTCATTTCTGCTGTTTGTTTTAGTTTTCTTTCTTCTTCCTTTTTTTGTTGTTTTTGATCATTTATTATAGTTTCGTGGCCATTATTAATAAAGCTAGCTATTGAGTTTTTTCACATTTATATGTTTTATTGTATAAAGTGTTTTTTTTATATTACCTACATTAAAGGGTGAAAACCGACACTGGGAAAGTTTTATGAGTATGTAAGTGGAAAATCTCGTTTGGTGTTTTAAATTTCAGTACTTTCATTGGCA